>NC_011979.1:3051250-3363333 GCF_000022265.1 Geotalea daltonii FRC-32 | reverse complement strand
GCCATACGAAATCTATCCTTCCTGCGCAAAGCCTTTCGTCTTGTTCTTGAGCGACATCAACCCTAGCTACGATACGGACCAGGTGCCGGGTTCTTCCTTTGCCAGCTATACCGAAGATTTGGCCACACCTAAATTGAATGTAGACGTGTCGGCACTCTCCAAAGCCATTGGCACGCAGGAAGCTATCGCCGGCAACAACTGGTTCGTCGGCCAGTCCGGTTCAACCTTCGACATGGTCTGTTCCTCTAAAGGTGTTAGCAATCTAGACAAGGTCAGGGGCCTTTGCCCTGAAGAGCCGACAAAAAAAGGCGGCTATTACGCCGCCGCTCTGGCTTACTACGGCAAAACCCTCTTTAATGCCAATAGCAAAATACCTGATGTGACGACCTTTGCCGTTGCCCTTGCATCTCCTGTCGCTGAGCTAAAAATTAAAGTCGGCGCCAACAGCTTTATCAATTTTGTACCTGTCGGTAAGTCTTTAGATGGTTGCCTCGGCGTCAAAGAAAGCTGCGCTGCCAAATGCACCTTTGGTCTAGACGCCGAAGGCCGTTTTACATCCAGTTGCCCCTCAGATGCGTTCTGCCCGACCAACCAAATCGTCAATGATTTTGTTGAAAAGGTCCAGTATGACAATGCAGGAAATGTCATCTATGCAAAATTCAGGCTGAACTATGAGGACTCGGAACAAGGCGCAGACCATGATATGGACGCCATTGTCAGTTACGAAATCTGCACACCCGCTTCCGTCAATATGAGTGATACATCGTGTACTGAGCCACTCTCATCCGGACAACTGGAAGTCAAACTGTCTTCTGAATATGCCTCCGGCTGTATCGACCAGGCTCTCGGCTTCGTCGTTTCAGGGACAACCGCCGATGGCCTCTATTTGCCAGTTAAAGATAAAGATGTCTCCAATGCTTCCAAACTATCGTCGGCACCTCTTTCTATGCCCCTTGCATGGCAGAAGGTCTTTACTGTCAACGGTACGGGCAGCATTGCAGGCTTCTTGAAAAACCCACTCTGGTATGCTGCCAAATGGGGAGGATTCGTAGATTCCAACAGTAACAACATGCCCGACCTCGACTCGGAGTGGAACAAGGGCGGAACCGGGAACCCAGACAACTACTTCCTGGCAGTAAACCCGCTTAAACTTGAACAGCAGCTGGATACGGCCCTCAATGCCATTCTAGCCCGCGTATCCTCGGGTACTGCTGCATCTGTTCTCAGCAACAGTGAAGGGAGCGGCGCCAATATCCTGCAGGCCGTGTTTTACCCGAGGCAGGATTTTGACAATAACACCAGCGTAAACTGGATCGGTGAGATGCAGAATCTCTGGTATTACATTGATCCATACTTTGTAAACAGTAATATCAGGGAGGATTCTGATTTTGATCATGTTCTCAATCTAAGCAAAGACAAGGTTATCCAGTTCTTTTTTAGTTCGGATGATAGAACGATGGCCAGGAGGTTTGTCGATCCCAAACTTGTCGAAAAAACCTTTGATACAATTGACCCGGATGCAGTAAGGAGCCTCTGGCGGGCGGGCCTTCAGCTTTGGGAAAGGGATCTGTCTGCCAAACCGCGGAAAATCTACACCTCTACTGATAGTACTTCCCTCATAAATTTTTCATCCAGCCTTTTTCCAGGTAGCCCTGCAGTCAACAACTCGAGTTTGCTCCAGCCTTATCTTCAGGCGACAACAGTGGGGGAGGCGGAAAGCGTAATAAACTATATCCATGGTGTTGACAATCCCCCTACCTATCGGAGCAGAACGGTTTCCATAAATAAGCCGGATGGCAGTCTTCTGGGAAGCCATGTTTGGAAGCTGGGGGATATCGTTTCTTCTACACCCCGGTTGCAATCCACCGTCCCTCTCAATAGTTACAATTTAAAGGAGCCGAAAGGCTATCGCGACAAAAGCTATGGGGATTACTCCAATAATAGTGGTTTTATTTATTCGAACAGCTATCAGAACAGGGGCATGGTCTATGTGGGGGCCAATGATGGTATGCTCCATGCCTTTAAATTGGGCAAGCTGGAGATAACAGAGAATTTTTCGAAACTGGCGACACTGTCCGGCGAGGATCTGGGAAATGAGGAGTGGGCCTATGTTCCCAAAAATGTTTTGCCTTATCTTAAGTATCTGGCTGAACCCAGCTACAATCATATTTACTTCGTGGACGGGAGCACTTCCCTCTTCGACATCAGTACTGCAAAGCCTACCACTTGTTCAACTTCCGATTACTGGAACTGTCAGAAAGATGTCAGCAGCTGGAAAACGGTACTGATCGGAGGAATGGGAATAGGCGGCGCCTCAAAGGCTGAGAAGGTAACTACCTGCACGGACAAGGTTACCGCAGGGACTTGTGTTAAGACTCCCATCATGGACCCAGCAGATGGTAGTAAAGGGTTGGGATATTCTTCCTATTTCGCCCTTGATATAACAGAGCAGTACTTCACCTCGCCTGGTGGCACTCTGGCAAATAAACCAAAACTTCTATGGGAATTCTCAGACCCTGCCTTGGGTTTTGCCACCTCTGGGCCTGCAATTATCAAGATTAATGGCCGCACCGGCGGGGTTGCTGACCCGAACACCAATGGCCGCTGGCTTGCTGTGTTTGCTTCTGGACCCACTGGTCCCATAGATACTGCCAGCCACCAGTTCAAGGGAGTGTCGGATCAGAACCTGCAGCTCTTCGTTGTAGACCTTGAGAAGGGACCTGGTGCCGGCTACTGGAAAATTGATACTGGTGTCCCCAATGCATTTGCCGGTTCTCTTTCTTCCAATGTGGTCGACACGGACAGACTTCGTCTTGGGGCACCTGGTAACTATCAGGACGACGCCCTTTATGTTGGCTATGTTAAAAAGGCGGCTGATGGTAGCTGGGCCGACGGCGGGGTTTTACGTGTTGTGATACCTGAAAATACCGATCCGTCAACCTTGAACCCTCCGACCCAGTGGCAGGTCAGTAGGGTCATGGATGGTATCGGACCGGTTACCACCAGCATCGCCACCCTTCAGGGCAAAAATCTCTATCTCTTTTTCGGCACCGGTCGCTTCTATTATCCCGGTGACGATCCAGGTACTGATGCTGCAAAGCAGCGCCGGCTATTTGGCATTCAGGAGCCCTGTTATAAAGACCCTGTCACCCACCTGGACGGTACAGAAACCACGGGAGGGGACATTAATGACAACAATTGCAGTGCATCACTTTCTCTTTCCGATCTGACTGACCAGACCTCAGGCACTGCAAATGGATTGTCCTTTCTGGGCGACAAAGGATGGTACATCAACCTGGATCTTGCGGGAAACAACTTTAATGGCGAAAGAGTAATTACCAACCCATCTGCGGTTACTAGCGGCAATGTATACTTTACCAGTTTCAAACCCACTGAAGACATCTGCTCCTTTGGCGGTACTTCCTACCTATGGGCTGTCAATTATTACACTGGTCTGGCTGTCCCTTCTCGCAGCTTGGTAGGAAAGGCCCTGGTCCAGGTTTCTACAGGTAGCTTTGAGGAGGTTGACTTGCCCACTGCATTTACCGACAAAAAAGGGCGCAGAATGGGGGCTGGAATGACTGGCAAACCGTCATTAGATGCTCCTCCAATTGTTTCTAACGTGGGTCTTGACCCATTAAAAAGGATTCTCCATGTTCAGGAGCACTAAGATGCGAAGCCATGGATTTTCCCTTATTGAATTGCTCATAGTCATGGCTATTGCCGGAGTTTTGCTATCCATTGCCACATTGCAGTTCACCCATTACTCCAGGAAATCATCTATTGAGAGCCAGGTCCGCATGCTTCATGGAGATATAATGACTGTGAGGTCGCAAGCCATGTTCACTAGGCAACCCCGCTCGGTGATCATAAGCTCCTCGGCTTATTCTGTTTATTCCTCCAGCAATGTTTCTGTACCTCCCCTTTTTAAGAAAGATTTTAAGTATTCCATGATCTGGAATGGCTCCTCCGGGCAATTAAATTTCGATTCCTATGGTTTATTATCTAATCCTGGATTAGGTGGGAGGAGCATCTGCATTTTAGATGGCGGTAATCCCGCAGCCCTTGACAGCATTGTACTGTCGGCAGCCCGGATTCAACTGGGTAAGCGGGATGAAGGAGGTGCTTGTGTTGCAGACGATATCAAAACCAGATAATTCGGGGTTTACCCTTATTGAGGTTATGGTCAGCATTTTGATTATGACAGTCGGTCTTCTTGGGCTGTTGCAGACAGTGATCCTCGCTACCGAACACAACCTGCGGAATCAGATGCGGGACGAGGCTGTGGAAATAGGGGAAGTCACCATGCATGCCATGAAAGCAAAGCCTTTTGCCATGCTTACCAGCGCAGAGAAAACCACCCAAGTCTCCAGCAGGAGACCTGGTTTTAGTAGTACCTATGCGGTCAAACAGATCGTTTCAAACCTGACTGGGGACTCGAAGCAGTTGATTGTCGATATAAGATGGAAATTTAAGAATATATCCTCTTTCCATCATCAGGTTGTGTCCATTAAATCCAAGTAATAGTGACCATATGGGGCACTGTAGTGACAAATTATGTCGGAGAACGTATCATGCCGAATAAGAAAGGTTATACGCTTGTAGAGCTTTTGGTTGTGATGGCTATTTTCATTACGGTCATCATGATAAGTTCTTCGGCCTTCGAAAAGATCACTCAGACTGCAGGACAGCAGTCCAGATCGGTGGAGACCCAGATCGAGGGGCAAGTGGGTCTTAACCTGATGCGCTTTGATATTGAACATGCAGGATATGGTCTTCCGTGGTCCTTCCGCAGTCCATTGACATATCCCGAAGTCGATGTTACTGCAGGCTTTCTTGCCGATGGCATTGATTCTAATTCATTCAACGATATGGTTTCCCTGGGCCCTGATAAAATTCCAAAAGCCATAGCCAGCGCTACCAGCACGACCACTGGCATTGACTATCTTGTGGTCAAATCTACGATGGCCTCCATTAATGCAACCAGTAAAAAATGGAGTTTCGTCAACTATTCCGTAAATGAATCAGGTGGGATTGCCACCAACGAGAGCTATATAAAACAGTGGAGCACCCTGAGCGATAACTTTGTCAATGGTGAGAATGTTGTTACCCTTATCAACATCACCAACCAAAAAGCCGGCACCATTGATAGACAACTGGCGAATGACGGTGCCGCCTTTTATTATAGTTATGCTGGCCTGTTCCCGGCGACTGACGCTTATAAACCAGTCACCCCGTCACAGATTTTCACTGTCTATGGTATCGATGATAAGCCATTGAGGATGCCATATAACCGTGCTGATTTTTATGTAAACAGGCCTTCCAATGTTCCTTCTTCCTGTAATCCAGGAACAGGAGTACTCTACAAGGGCGTAGCCGTACATACTACAGGTGGATTCGTTCAGTACCCACTTCTCGACTGCGTAGGTGATATGCAAGTGGCGTTCGAGCTCGATCTTTTGAACGATGGCAACATCACCTATGCTAAGAACCTCGATGGCTATACTGCCAAGACAATCAGAGAGTCCTTGAAGAGAGTTAGAGTCTATATACTTGCCCATGAAGGAGGCAGGGATAGAAACTTTATCTATCCAGTGAATGATACAAGCAAGGCATTAGTGGTAGGTGATCCTGCCTTTACCGTCTCTTTCGGCAGAATCTGGAGTGCGGCTGACTTGGCAGCCAGATTTGGTCCTGATTGGCAGAATTACAGGTGGAAGATATATACGCTTGCCATCAAGCCGACTAACCTGGATTAGGTTCAGACGTTGTAAACTTGATGTCTTTTTTAAATAGAGAGTGATTTCCTCAGGAGAAGCATAAAGGTGGTGTGAAATGAGGTGTCTTAGAAATGAAAATGGTGTGGCCCTAGTGACAGCTCTTATGCTGACGCTGATTTCCCTGGTCATATGTCTAACTCTTCTATATTACATAACTCAAGGGACCTACATATCCGCTGCCAACAAAAGGTACAAAACATCTCTAGAAGCTGCACATGGCGGCGTTCAGGTATTTGCTAAAGATATCATTCCTAAAATTTTTGGCGGATACTCTACAAATAGACTTATGTCAGAATTTAGCGGAATTAATCTTGATGTCCCAGTAACCAACGCTTGCCTGCAACAGAAATTGAGGTTCTCCACATCGGAATGGACGAATTGCATCACATCGAACTCGGACCCTAATGCCAAAGTGTCCCCAGATGTCACCTTCCATTTGAAAGGGATGCCGTCCATGCCCGGTTTTGTCGTTAATTCCAAGATAGTCGACACTACTGCTGGCAATACTGATACATCCAGCGGAGGTGCTGAAAATGGAGAAAAGCTTATCGATCCGATCGGAGTGGCGTACAACCCAGGTGGTTCGCTGATAGGGGTACCACATCTTCCTTATATATATCGTATCGAGGTGGAAAGTGAGGCCGAGAGCAATGCAAAGGAACGTGCTCGCCTCTCGGTCCTTTATGCTTACTAGTGTTTAGTTGCAATAATGATTATCAATATTATACGATGCTTCCATCAGGCATTCATGAACTTTATGCAATTGAGCGCTAAGTTTAATATAATCCTAGGATATGGCGTTATTCTTAAGGTGAATGGGCCCTTTGGCACACTGTCTGCAAATGGTGTAGATAAGGTATAGATTTGACATAACGATAACGATAATACTAAACCATTCGCGAGAATGGGGCGGAAAGCCTATAGGGTCTCAAGCAGACAGCCGGGTTGCCGAAATATCATGAATAGGCGATCCGGTTTTTTTGCGTCAAAAGTAGTCAAATGACATAATTATATATAATTGTATTTATTTTTATAGAAAAGAGATTAATTTCTTGACTCTACTTTCTTTTGTGTTATTTTTTGTTTAAAATTCACCGGAAGTAGGAAAAAGGAATGCGAGTAAAGAACTGTGTCAGGAAAATACGTGAACAGCGATTGATGAGCAAAGCTGAGCTAGCGAGATTGGCCGGCGTTTCTCCTGTTACCATAGATCGTATAGAGCGTGGGGAAGAATGTCGTATGGAAACCAAGAGAAAAATAATATTGGCACTCGGATTTTCACTATCGGACAAAGATAAAGTATTTCAAGAATAACTACGAAGGCGGACTGACAATGTTTTTTACCAAAAAGAAGGATATTGTTGGCGTAGATATCGGATCCAGTTCTATAAAGCTGGTACAGCTTAAGGTGCAGAAAGGAAGCTTTCAGTTGCAGAATGTTGGGCTGATTCCACTGCCCGCCGAGGCCATTGTAGATAATACTCTCATGGACAGTTCTTCAATAGTTGAAGGAATCAAAACTCTTATAGATAGTCTGAAAATAACTTCAAAAGAAGCGGCGTGTTCCATTTCCGGGAACTCAGTAATCATAAGAAAAATATCTTTACCAGTTATGCCTGCTGAAGAACTTGAGGAACAAATACATTGGGAAGCAGAACAATATATTCCTTTTGATATCAACGATGTTAATATAGATTTTCAGATCATTGCCCCAGATGATATTGATTCTTCCAAAATGAATGTGCTTCTAGTGGCTAGCAAAAAGGATATCATTAATGATTATCTGGCCGTTTTCACTGAAGCAGGCATGAGACTTACAGTTGTTGATGTTGACTCGTTTGCTGTTCAGAACGCATTTGAGCTTAACTACGATGTTAGCCCAGAAGAGGTTAATGCTTTAGTCAACATAGGTGCCAGCGTCATGAACATGAATATTGTCAAGGACGGAATTTCTCTGTTTACCCGCGATGTTCAACTCGGTAGTTCCCTGTTTAACGAGGAAATACAAAAGCAATTTGGTGTTAACAATGAAGACGCAGAGAGAATGAAGATCGCTAAATCAGATGCTGATGATGGCAGACTGAAAGACGTTTTGGCTCGTGCAAATGACACACTTGCCGTTGAAATGCGACGATCCCTTGACTTCTATAATTCCACTGCCGGAGAAGGCAAAATAAGTAAGGTTTATCTTAGTGGTGGTGGAGCAAAATCTGCTTCGTTACCAGAAACAGTCAGTCAGAAACTGGGTATACCAGTAGAAATACTTAATCCCTTTTCGAAGGTAAGGTATGATCAAAAAGAATTTGATCCTGAATACCTGAGAGAAATAGGTCCTCTTGTAACTGTTGCTATAGGACTGGCGACAAGGAGGCTTGGGGATAAATGATAAAAATTAATTTATTACCGGTTAGAGCAGCCAAGAAGAAGGAAACGACCAGACAGCAGATTTCCATACTGGTAATTACTGTAGTAGGTACTCTGGCTGTATGTGCAGTTCTGTACTCGCTGGTTATTTCCAAGATTTCGCATGCAAAGGATGAAATCTCTAGAACCGAACAGGAAATCCAGCAGCTGAAGACTAAGATTGGTGAAATAGACAATATCAAAAAGCTTCAAGCTGAAGTAAAGAAGAAGTTGGACATTCTGAACCGTTTGCGAAAGGAAAAAACAGGTCCTGTGAGCAGGCTTGCCATGCTTAGTGATGCTGTGCCTGATAAGCTATGGCTTACCAAGTACAGTGAATCTGCAGGTACAATATCACTTTCTGGGGCTGCTTTCAGTGAAGATGATATCGCAGCTCTTATGAAAAACCTGCAGGCAATACCTGATTTTACCAATGTGGAGCTCCAGGTTTCGGAACAAACGGAAATAGCCAAAACCAAAGCTAAGAGATTTGATATAACATTAAAGCTTGCAGCCTTTGCCCCTCCCGAACCAGATAAAAAGATAAAATAAATAAAGGGCCGGCTCGCGTCCTTTCCGAGGGCTTTCATGAACCCACAGTTTGAAAAGATATTAAAGCTTCCTGCCAAACAAAAGCTTGGGCTGCTATTCCTCATTATAGGCTTACTTGGTGCCGGGTTCTTTTTCGGCCTTTATCAACCAAAGCTTAAAGAATTTAAGACTCTGCAGACTCAACTTGAGGATTTAAGCAGACAGGCTTCCGAGGCACAGAAACTAGCCAATAATCTTCCCAAATACAAGCAGGAATATGAGCAATTACAGAACGAATTGAAACTGGCGTTGACAGAGTTACCTAATCAGAAGGAAATTCCCTCTCTTCTGACAAGCATTGCAAATGCTGGTAAAAGTGCTGGACTGGAGTTCCTTCTTTTCAAACCCAAACCTGAGGAGCCCAAAGATTTCTATGCTGCGGTTCCTGTAGATATATCAGTGTCAGGAACTTTTTATCAGATCGGTAGTTTCTTCCAGGCAGTATCTGCGCTTCCTCGCATTGTAAATATCTCCAATGTTAATTTTACAGAAATTAAAACAGGTAAAGGTTTGACCACTATCAAAGTAAATTGTCTGGCGACAACATTCCGTTTCCTTGACAAGAAAGAGATAAAGGATGAAAAAAAGGCTAAATAAACAGTCTCTAGTTTTGGCTTTTTGTCTTATGACCGCCTGTCTTGTCTGCGGATGCAAAAAGAATGATGAGGCACCAAAGCCTAATCCTCAGGCTCCGGCTCTGCCCCAGCCCACAGCACAGGTGAAACCAAGTGCTGCTGTGCAGAAATCCGTTTCTACATCACAAGTGGGGGGGCAAGCAACAGGCGCCTTTGTCTTCAAAAGCAAAAAAGACCCCTTCAAACCCTTGATTACTGCTCCTGAGGCTGCTGCGGTGAAAGCACCTGTGCCTACCAGGACCAGGATTGTTGATGCCCTCCCCATACAGAGCCACGAGGTCAGCAAGTTTATCGTTACAGGCATCATTACCGGGCTTAAAGAAAATAAAGCCCTATTGATTGACCCGACAGGCAAGGGGTATGTTGTTAAAACCGGTATGTTGATCGGAGATAATGGTGGTCGCATCACCAGAATAACCGCCTCCTCCCTGGAAGTGACTGAACAATATCTAGATGGGAAAAAACGTATAAAGAACAGAAAAATAGTTCTGCCATTGGCCAAGAAGAGTAAGGAGATTTCCAGATGAAAATGAATTCACTCAGAATCATTTGCCATACCCTGATACTTATTTTTTTAATGGCTGTATCCGGCTGTGCTAAGAAGATGGTTGCAGCACAAGATGCTGACTTACTTGAAACAAACTCTTTTGCTGTGATTCAAGAAATAAAGATTAAAAACAATGGCACAATGGCCGAGATCCGAACTAATAAACCATTAACCTATACCTCTTACAAGACAAGTGAACCCCCAAAGATTTTTATTGATCTAGCTCAAACGGAACCAGGGCAGACAAAACCACTGGTATCGGATAATGGAAACATTAAAGGGATAAATGTAACGCGACAGGATTTCGGCAGCGGTTTCCTCAGCAGAGTTGAAATAGATCTGAAAGCCGATACCGATTTTTCTGTCAAAACAGATACAAATGACAAAGGAAAGCTTAATGTTGTCCTAACACCAAAGCAGCTTCAAGAACAAACAGCTAGAATGGTAGAAGATCAGTCAGCTAAGACTGAGCCCAAAAACACAACGGCCGATGATTATGCTAATGCAAAAGTTGGCGTAAAATCTGAACCAGGTGCTGCTCCGGACGATATTGTTAATGGCTCTACTGCTCCCAGGGTTTCAGACACAGAAAATAACAAGATGGCTAAAGAGAGTTCATTCACTGCTACAGCCGATGATAAAAATGAATCAGGAGCACCAAAGACACTTGGCGATATTAAGGTACTGAATGATAAAATCGAATTGTCAATTGCCGGTGGTCCGGCTACTTTTACTTCCTTTAAGCTGGATAAGCCTGGACGCTTGGTGGTCGACCTCTTCGAGATCAATAATTCTATAAAATCTAACTCCATTCCCGTAGACCGCTTCGGTATTGCAAAGGCCCGGATTGGTATCTCTCCTGGAAAAGTACGGATTGTCTTTGACTCAGTGAAAGAAAAAATTGAGCCTTACCGGATCGAAAAGTCCGCTGCCGGGCTGAGCATATCGTTTTCCCAATCAGGGGCAGAAACTGTAGCCAAGCCACAAGCGGTCGAACCGGATACTTTAAAATCAAGCTCTGGAAACAAGAAAGCAGGCAATGTTGAAAAAGGTTCGATTGAATCCATTGATTTTAAACTTGTTGATGGATTTTCCAGAATAGAGATCAAGACCGCTGGCGTGTGCAGTATTGACAAACCGGCTGAAACATCGAAAGGAATACTCCTCAGCTTAAAAAATTGTGAACTACCCAAGAAACTTCAAAGGACTCTTGATACCAAGGCCTTTGCCAGCTCGGTTCTTAATGTAACACCTTATCAGGTAAAGGTAGCAGGCGGTACCAGTGCCAGAATTCTGGTAAAACTCCGGAACAAGAGCCCGTTTTCTGATCGAAAAGAAGGGAATTTATACCTCTTTGAAGTGAAGAATCCAGTTATTCCTGCAGTGGTATCCGGTCAAGTTAAGGAAAAGGCAGCTCCTATCTCTTCCAAAATAGAGGATGAATTGCTGGCATCACCATCAAAAGAGTCAGATACTAGTGAACTTCCAAAATCTGTCGTTTCAAAACAACAACCGAAAAAGGTATATTCAGGCAGAAAAGTTACCCTTGAGTTTTCCGATGCTGATATACGTAAAATCTTCCAGCTTATTGCAGAAGTAAGTAACCTTAATTTCCTTATAGCTGACGATGTTACAGGGACCATCAGTATCAAGCTTGTTAACGTGCCATGGGATCAGGCTCTGGACGTAATTCTTGATACTAAGGGTTTGGGTATGTTGAAAGAAGGGAATATCGTCCAAATCAAGCCAAAGGCAAAAATGCAATCCCAGGCTGACGAGGAAATGGCTACCAAGAAAGCCCGTGAAAGAGGGATGGAGTTGCGTACGGAGATTTTTGATGTCAATTACGCAGCTGTCACCGATATCGCAACACAGTTCGGAACTCTTAAAAGTGATCGTGGTATCATAAGTACCGATGCACGCACCAACCGTGTAATCGTCAAGGACATCACAACTGCAATTGAAGACATGAGAATGCTTCTAAAAAGCCTTGATACGCCGGAAAAGCAAGTCATGATCGAGGCCCGGATTGTCGAGGCAAGCACTTCGTTTGTCCGAGATCTGGGGGTGCAATGGGGAATTCATTACATAGACGGGTCTGCATCTGTTGCCGGTATCAGCCGGCTTGATACAGGTTTTGGCGGACAGGTTGCAATAGCCCCCACTTCAGGTACCTCTGGGCCAGGAGCTGCCGTTGGCATGTCATTCGGTAAGCTTGCCAGCAATATTCAGCTTGACATGCGTCTTTCTGCCGCTGTTACTGCCGATCAGATCAAGATAATGTCCACACCGCGGGTGGTGACGCTCAACAACAAACCGGCAAAGATCTCGCAGGGTGCATCTATTCCATATCAGACAACCTCTGCTGAAGGGACTAAGACTGAGTTTGTTGAAGCGGCTTTGACTTTGGAGGTCACGCCCCATATCACCTCTGATGGAAGTATCGGTATGAAGATCAAGGCATCCAATAACTCTGCCGGCACCGGTTCTCCTCCTCCTATCAACAAAAAAGAGGCAACCACAGAACTTCTTATTAAAAATGGTGAGACGACTGTAATCGGTGGCATTTACGTAGACAGCGACACCGAAAGCGACAAAGGAGTTCCTTTCTTGCAGGACATCCCATTGCTTGGGTGGCTTTTCAAGTCTAACACCAAAAACAAATCAAAGAATGAGCTGTTGATTTTCATAACACCTAAAATTGTGAGTTAAGGGGGAGTGCATGTTTAGATGTATGGGTATTCAGTCTGTTGTATTTTTAAGCTTTCTTTTTCTTCTGTCGTCATGCGGCAGTCAGAATGCCGGCGGAGGGGCTGGTGAATTTACTACCGTTACCATGACAGCCCAACCACAAACGGTCAGGCTCGAATCCGATGTGATTACAGGAAATACCTGTCCCACCAGTGCCACCTCCGGCGGAGCATACGAAACCGACTCCGTAGATGTTGACGTGGCTGCAACCCCGTACCGTAATCTGACAATGTCGCCTTTACCTGTCCGAATAGATACTGTTACTGTAAGTTATACGCCTAAGAATGCAGTGTCTCCTGCCATCCTCGCCCAACCTTATCCAGTCGGTATCGTTATAACCTCTGGTACTGCATTAATACCTGTGCCGGTGGCCCCGGAAATTCTGAAGTCCAAGCTCGTTTCCGACTATAATTTGCAGCCTTGTTCCGGTACACTTTATGAGTATTATGTGACTATTACTTTCAGTGGTGTCGAAATCGGTGGCACTGGTACACGTCAGGAATTCTCTACCAATATGAGCGTAGCCTTTGCTGACAGGGCCGAAACGTCAGCACAATAACATAGGATCAGGTCTGGTGAGCTAATTATGGAGGAGAGAATGTCTTTGCATAGATTGTTAGTGAAATTGTTGATATTAACCAGCTTTAGTTTGATCTTCGGCTGTGGTGCCGACAATGGAAAAAATGCACAGGGTGTCATCGGCTCAGAAAAGATATCTGCTACCGGGAAAAAGCTGGCGAAACTTGAGGGGAGTGAAATTATTGTCTCCAACGCTGCAGACGATCAGCAGAACCCTCAGGTAATCTACCTTGAAGGAAAGAATATCTACTTCTCCGTATGGGAGGACTGGCGTAACAGGAATACTACCGGCACGGATATATATGCACAGTTTATTAACCCCGATGGCACGCTGTGCGGCCCTGTTTTTCCTGTGATCAATGCCCCAGGCAATCAGACGGTTCCAACCGCCGCCTATTCACTGACTCAAGATAAGATTGTTATCACATGGCAGGATACCAGGGTTAGCGACCTTAACGGCAATGGTTTTGTCGATGAGGGTGAAGGGGGATATGTCTATGTTGCCCCCATCACATCATTCCCGACGGCTGGTACCTGCGGCTATACCCCCCCTGCGCCGAGTTTGGGTACTGCAATTGGATACAGCAGCTTACTAGAGGAAAGTCCTACAATTGTGACTACTGAACTTGCTGTCACTGACTCACTTGTTGCCATTGGTAACGGTACATCACAATCTTTTACCGGAAGCTTGAACAGACCTGTCAAACCGACAACTGTTATTGTTAAAGCTGGCGGTATTATCTTGAATGACACCATCGGAAACGGTGGCATATCAGGCACGGGGGGATCTGGCACAATAAATTACAATATTGGCAGCTTATCCATTCTTTTTGATGTGCCTCCCGCATTGAATCAGCAGGTCACGGTATCCTACATATATAAAACGTTCTCTGTTACTCCCAGTACCGCAACCGTGGGTGACCGGCTATTGTCGCGGAAGTCGCCAAAAATTACCTACGACGGCACCCGGCAAAGGTTCTGGATCGTCTGGACTGAGTCGAGGGATGTAAAAAGCCTTATCTCAGAGTCCTGTTTCGGTTTTGCCAAGACCGATTATACAACTGGCGACACGAATTTTACCGGTTATGTGATGCTGAATGAGGCCACTCTTGCTGAAATGCCAACCGGTCTCTCGAATGGCTCTGGAAATCCGGTAGGCGCCGACATTGTTAGGGATAAGGCTACCCGTTCCAACAGGCTTATTGCTCACGCTCCCGCTGCCCTGACGGACAGTTATACCTACGAGTTTTTCACTAATATTAACAATGTGGTGGCCGCATCGGACACAACTTCCTCAGAAACGTTGCTGGCTTGGGAAGGGAACAGGCAAAAGCTTGAAGTTGTATGCAGCTGCGATGACCTCAACAACAGTAAAGGCTGTGACGTAGGAGAGCCGGTGACTGCCAAAGCCACGGTGTCTGCCTATGATGATGGATTGCAGCACATCTACGGAATTTTTGACAAAAACGTCAAACAAACCAACATCCAATCTATGCGATTTGACGGCTCAAACACCTCGAATGCCAACTACCCAGCTATCGGTTTTGATCAACCAAACAAAAGATTTTTAGTTGTTTGGGAGGATTTAAGGGACGGTTCCAATACCAAAATTTATGGACAGCTCGTATCATCAGGCGGTGGCCTCTATAACATCAACTCAATAATCAGTTACCAGGACACAGATGCAAATGGTTCACAAGATACGAATGTTGCCGCTACAAGGCAGACTCGTCCTTATATTACCTATGATTCTGTACTGCAAAGGTATTTTGTGATATGGCAGGATGGCCGTAATGGTTCCCAGTCTTCAGAGAATCTCGATATTTTCGGTCAATATATTGACACGGAAGGAACTTTACGCGGAACTAATTATTCCATCTCTACTGCGCCCGGCAGTCAGCTTTCGCCAGTAATCGCTTACAATTCCGCCAATGACGCAAGTGGCAGGCAATTCCTTGCCATGTGGAAGGATGCGCGCACACAACAGACCTTGCCAGCAGTTAACACTAATGCTGCAGATATCCATGCACAAAGGTTCTCTTTGGGCCAGCCCCAGCTGACTCTCCTCAGCGAAACTAATGTCTCACTGGCTCCTGCTCTAATTGATTTTAACCAAGTCACCGCCAACCAGACAGGCAGACAAACATTCAAAATAAAAAATACTGGAGATATTCCTCTTACCATCAACTGTATTGAGCCGTTACCCGGTTCGCCGTTCAGTATTGAAAATATCCCTGCTGAATTAAGCAGTTGTACTGATGCAAGTGTGTTGACCCTTGCCTCATCAGTTGAAACTACACTTACTGTCAAGTTTGCCCCAACTGCGGGCGGCACCTTCACCGGTAACTTCGTTATCAGAAGTGATGCAGGCGACAGAACCGTCAATCTTTCCGGAATTGGCATTCCACCCACAATGACAGTGCAGGAAAATGATGGTACGAATAACGGCACCCTCGATTTTCAGATACTTGAAGTCGGCAAAACGAAGGACTTGACCTTGACCCTTGGCAACAACAGCTCAGTCTCTTACAATATCACCTCTATTACGGGTTTAACTGCACCATTCTCGATAGTCGAAAATCTCACATTTCCCATTGCGATGGCGCCAGGCAGTCAACAGATCATAACTATCAAATATTCACCCTCTGCATCGGGTCCAGATCCCGGTCAAACTCTCACTATAAGTACAGACAAGTCTCTTTCAACCTCGATTAATGTTGCGGGGACTGGTTCTACACAACCTGGAGCTGGAACAGATCCAGGAACAGGTACCGGAACAGGTACCGGAACAGGGACTGGTTCATTAGACAGCAATCCACCGCCTTCAGGTGGCAAAAGCGGGTGCTTTATCGCAACGGCAGCCTATGGCAGCTATCTTGACCCTCACGTTGTAGTGCTGAGAAATTTCCGGGATAACATCCTTCTTAAAAATGCTCTTGGTAAAGCCTTCGTAAAGTTCTATTATGCTACAAGTCCGCCGATTGCTGATTTTATTGCTGAGCATGAAATGTTAAGAGTCATAACCCGTTTGGCTCTTACGCCCCTTATTTTTGCTGTTAAGTACTATGCACTTTTACTTAGTTTAGCTGCTATGTTTGCTGGCACTATATTATATAAAAGAAAAAGTACCGATTTGATTTAATCTCTGGAGGGTAAGAAACTACATTCAGAAACCAGTTTGATGTTGTTTTAGACGCCTATCCGTTCCGGGTGGGCGTTCTTTTTTAAAATTATTCTACGGATTTGGAGCCACAATGTTCCGTTACTTAACAGCCGGTGAATCCCACGGTCCGCAACTGACCGCTATAATCGAAGGAATTCCTGCCGGTCTCAAACTATCAGAAGAATCGATCAATGTAGACCTTGCCCGCCGGCAGGGGGGGTATGGCCGTGGCGGCAGGATGGCCATTGAGAAGGACCAGGTGGAGATTCTGTCTGGCGTCCGTTGGGGGAAAACCATTGGCTCTCCCATCACTCTCTGTGTGAAAAACAGGGACTGGACGAATTGGCAGGAAAAGATGTCTCCCCAGGAACGGTTCAGGGATGACAATATTCATGTAACCCGTTCTCGCCCTGGGCATGCCGACCTGCCTGGCGCCATGAAATATGACCATAAAGACGTAAGGAATATTCTGGAGCGCTCCAGCGCCAGGGAAACAGCGGTTCGTGTTGCTGTTGGTTCTGTTGCTAAGGCACTCCTCCAGCATTTCGAAATATATTTATGCGGGTATGTGGCTGAACTGGGAGGGATCAAGGCCAAGCGGCCTGAGCTTTGCCCCGCGGAACTGCGTGCCACCATCGCAAAATCAGAACTCTATACTTGCGACAGTGCTGTCGAAGGAGAGATGAAAAAGCTTATCGACGAGGTAAAAGCTGCGGGTGACACGGTCGGCGGGGTGGTAGAGGTCATCGCTTCCGGGGTTCCCGCTGGATTGGGCAGTCACGTCCAGTGGGACCGGAAGCTGGATGCCCGCATCGCCATGGCCATGATGAGTATCCAGGCTTTCAAGGGGGTCGAAATCGGCCTCGGTTTTGAAGCTGCTGCCCGGAAAGGTTCTAATGTCCATGACGAAATCTTTTATGACCAGTCCCGTGCTTCCCAAGGAAGCATGACCGGATATTACCGGCTGACGAACAACGCTGGCGGTATTGAAGGGGGGATAACCAACGGTGAGGATATTCTGGTGAGAGCTGCCATGAAGCCTATTCCTACCCTCTACAAGCCGCTACGGTCCGTGGACATCGTCAGTAAAGAACCCTTCGAAGCCACCGTGGAGAGGTCCGATGTTTGTGCCGTTCCTGCCGCATCGGTGGTTGCAGAATCGGTATTGGCCATTGAACTTGCCGATGCCTTTATGGTAAAGTTCGGCGGTGATTCCATAGAAGAGATGCAGCGCAATTATGCAGGCTATCTGGAATATCTGAAAAACTTCTGATCAATGCCCGAGTTTTAATATGAATAAAAATAATTCTTCTGTTGTGGATGCCATTCAGGTCGGGCTAGGAGATCGGAGCTATCCGATACATATCTCAACTCACAACCTCAATTCTCTTGGTTTCCTTTGTCTTGAGCATAAACTTGGCCGTAAAGCCGCGATCGTGACAAACCCGACCATTGGCGCCCATTATTTTCAGCCGGCGGAAGCATCTCTTGTTTCAGCTGGCTTCTCCGTTTGCAAGATAGAAATTCCGGATGGCGAACAGTATAAAAACAGTGAGACTCTCAACCTCATCTACGACAAACTGATCGAAAACGGCCTCGATCGCGGTTCTTTTATCGTAGCACTCGGGGGGGGAGTCATCGGCGACATGGCTGGATACGCTGCTGCAACCTATTTGCGCGGTATTCCATTCGTGCAGGTTCCAACCACGTTACTTGCTCAGGTGGACAGCAGTGTGGGGGGGAAAACTGGCATCAATCACCATAAGGGGAAAAATCTTATCGGTGCCTTCTATCAGCCGAAGTTCGTTCTCATGGATCTTGCCGTGCTGGACAGCCTCTCTGATCGTGAATATATCAGTGGTTTTGCCGAGATGCTCAAATACGGCGTTGTGCTCGATGGGAAATTTTTTGATTTCATGCACGCCAATGCTGAAAAATTGCTGCACCGGGATAAAGACTGCCTTCAGTTTGCCGTTAAAACTTCCTGTATGCTAAAGGCATCCATTGTCGAGCGTGACGAGAGGGAAGGGGGGCTGCGAGCAGTCCTCAACTATGGGCATACCATTGGCCATGCAGTTGAGACGCTAACTGATTACAGGCAATTCCTCCATGGCGAGGCTGTCTCAATAGGCATGGCCCAGGCAGCAAGGATTTCCGAGGCTATGGGGGTTTCTTCAACATCCAGCACCCATCATATTATGAGCCTGTTGGCAAAGCTGCATCTTCCCACAGGTCTTCCTGCATTCAAAACTGATGACTATCTGGCGGCTATCCTTCATGACAAGAAGATTAAAGATGATGGGCTCAGTTTTGTTTTTAATAAAGATATTGGCAACTTTATTATTGATAAGGTAAAAGATGTGGGCCGGTTATTGAAAGTATGCGAAATAGGGGACTGACAATGGATCAGGATACGCTTTCCTTCTGGGCTGACATCGGTAAATATGAAGAAACGCTGGCTAAGGATCCCAAATCATTTTGTTTCGCACCACTCGCCGACCTTTACCGCAAGCTTGGCCTGCTGGATGAAGCTATTACTGTCGCCAGTAAAGGATGTGACAGGCATCCCGGCTACATTGGCGGATTTATGGCTCTTGGACGAGCTTATTATGAAAAAGGCATGAAAGAGGAAAGCAGGGCTGCTCTGGAAAAAGTCATTGATGCGACTCCTGAAAATCACCTGGCGCAAAAGCTTTTGAGTCAGCTTTATTTTGAGACAGGAGATAAGGTTTCTGCTAAACAATCATTGCAGATGCTGCTGTCACTCAATCCCGATGACAAGGAGAGCCGGGATCTGCTCAGTTCCCTGCAGTCCGGCCACAGTTCATCTGTAGACGTTTCCAGTGGATCGCCTGCAGACAGCTCTTTTTCGTTTGACACTGACGTTGTTCAAGGAACTGCTTTGGAATGCGAGCTGGCCCTTGATGATGTAGAAATTATAGAAGAGCTGACCGAAGAAATTATCGATCATCTGGAAAAAAATGCTGCCGATGAAGTTGAATTATCAACTGGCATGGAAAGCGAGACCGACCGGAAAGATCCTCTTAAAACTGCTACCCTGGCCGAACTTTATGTATCTCAAGGTTTCCTGCCATCCGCTCTCTCCATTTACCGGGAACTGCTGAAAAGCGAGCCTGGCAATAAACATTATGAAAGGCGTTTATTGCAAATAAGGCAAGCCGTGGCAGTTCAAGAGAAAGAGGCGCAACAGCCTGTAGAGACTTTATCAACAGGTCTTGTGGAATTTGTCCCGGACAATACTTCACAACAGCATTCAGAAGCTGTTTCTAATGATTCTGACCCTGTTGCCGCATTGGAAGGATGGCTCGAAAACATCCAGAGGAGGCGTTGATGCCATTCAAGGACATCTTGCAGACGATGGTCGACAGTGTAGAGGGGGCCGTTGGCGCTGTTGTCATGGGCTATGACGGCATTGCAATCGATGAGTTTGTTAAAAAAGAAAACCCCTTTGATTTGCAGCTCTTGACAGCGGAATACGCGGCCGTGCTGAAGGAGGTTAAGGGGACGGTTGAAGTTCTGAAATCCGGCCTGCTGCAGGAGGTGTCCATTAACACGGAGCTATCGACGGCTATTGCCAGAGTGATTAACGAAGATTTTTTTGTCCTCCTTGTCATCACCGGTGGCGGGAACTTCGGCAAAGGTCGCTTTTACCTGCGCCGGGAAGCTCCAAAACTTGCTGAAGCTCTGCAATAAAGGTATTCTGTCTTGGAGAGATCATGAAAATACTCGTTTTACATGGGCCAAACCTAAATATGCTCGGCACCAGGGAACCTGAGATATACGGCAGTCTGACACTTGACGATATAAACGCGGCACTAAGCCAGCTTGCCCTTGATCTTGGTATTGAGATTGAGTGCTTTCAAACAAATTCGGAAGGGAGACTGGTTGACCGGATTCAGTCCGCTGCTGGCCTGTTCGATGGCATTCTTATTAATCCTGCCGCCTACACCCATACCAGCATTGCTATCCGTGACGCTATTGCCGCAGCCGCACTGCCTGCAGTTGAGGTCCATCTTTCCAATATTCACAACCGGGAAAAATTCAGAACAAAAAGCTATATAGCACCTATGGCCATAGGCCAGATATGTGGGTTTGGTGCTGACAGTTATCTGCTTGGGCTTCGCGCCATTTTTAATCACATTAAAAAATAGATTGTATTACGGTTTTGATTATGCTAAAAGACAGAATCTTTTCCGCGCAGCGGCATTTGAAGCTATTAGATGTTGATATTCTTATCTTTTTCGGTCTGAGCACAATCAGATACCTTACCGGTTTTACCGGCAGTTCAGGTGTGCTGATTCTTGGACAAGAAGACTGCTGGTTCCTCACTGACTCCCGCTATACAACCCAGGCTTCCGCAGAAATCAGTGGCTGTAGCATTATTGAATACCGCAGCCAGATTGATGGAATTTCTTCTCTGGTCAAGGGCATTCCTGCCCGGCGAATTGCCTTTGATGCAGAGCATACGACGGTCGCTCTTTTTAACGAGCTGTCTAAAGCATTGCCGGATGTACGGCTGGTTCCTGCAGGCAAAGAGGTTGAATTGCTGCGTGCGGTAAAAGATGCAGATGAAATAAATATCCTGGCAGCAAGTGCCGAAATTGCATCCAATGCACTGCTGGAAATGATCAGCCTGATTAAACCTGGGGTAACCGAGCATGAGATAGCCCTGGCCCTTGAATTTGCCATGAAGAATGCGGGTGCCGAAGAAAAGGCTTTTGATTTCATAGTGGCATCCGGGACCAGGGGGGCGTTGCCACACGGCAAAGCAAGCGACAAGGCAATTGCTGCAGGTGAACTGGTCACTATAGATTTTGGCGCGGTATATAAAGGGTATTTTTCAGACGAGACAGTCACTTTTGCTGTGGGAAGGACTGACGCTCGTCAGGAGCAGATTTATTCGATAGTCAAGGATGCTCATGACCTGGCTATGGCGGCGGTTAAGCCGGGTATAACCTTCAAGGCGCTCGATGCACTGGCCCGGGATTACATTACCGAAGCTGGTTTCGGTAGTAATTTTGGTCATGGGTTAGGACACGGCGTTGGTCTTGAAGTTCATGAGTCTCCCACAGTATCGTTTCGCAATGACGGTGTGGTAGAAGAAGGAATGGTATTTACCATCGAGCCCGGGATTTATATTCCAGGATGGGGTGGTGTCAGGATTGAAGACACCGTTGCCGTTACAGTCGACGGTTGTGATGTTTTGACCAAGGTGCCAAAAGTACTGCAGGTCGTATGAATTCGGTTTACATCTGATGTGACTATTCCAGAGATCAAAGACAAAGGAGAAGAAGGCAATGGATATAAAGGACTTGAAAGTATTGGTCAAAATGGTAACGGAGACCGACATCACCGAATTTGAACTGGAAAGTGCAGATGAAAAAATCAGGATAAAGCGTGGAGTGACTTCAGAGGTCATTCACTATCAGCCACCCGTTGCTCAAGCCCAGTTTCCACCCATTCACCAACCAGCTCCTTCTGCATCCGGCGAGGTGACACCTGCGCCTGCTGCGGGAGCAGAAAAAGGTCAGAAAGTACCATCCCCCATAGTAGGAACCTTCTATCGTGCACCTGCACCGGATGCCGCACCATATGTTGAAGTGGGGCAGATAGTTGAAAAAGGCCAGGTTCTATGCATCGTCGAAGCAATGAAGCTTATGAATGAGATTGAGGCGGAGTTCCGTTGCAAAATTATCAAGATCTGCAAGGAAAATGCACAGCCTGTCGAGTTCGGAGAGTGCCTGTTTACAGTGGAGCCACTGTAATTGCAGAATGTTTTTACCCCTCAAATGTCAATAATAATGGAGATCCTTTAGATGTTCCATAAAGTGCTCATTGCAAACCGTGGCGAAATTGCCCTTCGTATAATCAGGGCCTGTAAAGAGTTGGGAATTAAGACGGTTGCCGTTTTTTCCACTGCAGATAGCGAGTCTTTGCATGTCAAGCTTGCCGATGAAAGTGTCTGCATCGGACCTGCACCAAGTATCCATAGTTATCTGAATATAAATGCCATAATCAGCGCCGCGGAATTGACCGATGCAGAAGCAATTCATCCGGGATACGGGTTTCTCTCGGAGAATGCTGCTTTTGCTGAAATTTGCGAAAAATGTGGTATAACCTTTATCGGCCCATCGTCTGAGAGCATGCGCCTGATGGGGGATAAGATCAGCGCAAGACAGGCCGTCATCAAGGAAGGGGTGCCCATTCTTCCCGGTACGAAGGAAGGGGTCAACGATGTTAACGAGGCGGTCAAAATTGCCAAGAAAATCGGTTTTCCGGTAATAATCAAGGCTACCGCAGGTGGGGGCGGCAGAGGAATGAAGATAGTCCATTCCCCGGCGGCACTGCCCAATGCCTTTGCTACAGCAAGGGCGGAAGCACAAGCCGGCTTCGGCAATCCCGAGGTTTACATCGAAAAATACTGCGAAAACCCGCGCCATGTGGAGATTCAGGTTTTGGCCGACAAACATGGCAATGTCATTCATCTCGGCGAGCGCGACTGCTCCATCCAACGCCGGCATCAGAAAATAATTGAAGAGGCTCCTTCAACCGTAAGCACTCCTGAGTTGAGAAAAATCATGGGTGACGCAGCCGTTCGAGCGGCAAAAGCCGTCGGTTACAACAGCGTCGGTACCATGGAGTTTCTTGTCGACAAGAACAATGATTTCTTTTTTATGGAAATGAATACCAGGGTTCAGGTGGAGCATCCCGTTACTGAAATGGTTACCGGCGTCGACATCGTGCGCGAGCAGATTCGTTCTGCTGCGGGCCACAAACTTCGTTATAAGCAGAGTGATATCAAGATCAACGGCCATGCCATTGAGTGCAGGATCAATGCTGAAGATCCTGCCAAGTTTACTCCCTGTCCAGGGAAGATCACTTCTTATCATACCCCCGGTGGTCTTGGCGTCCGTGTCGATTCCTTTGTATATGACCAATATTCAGTGCTGCCTCACTATGATTCACTGATAGCCAAACTGATAGTCCATGCCGAAACCAGGGAAGATGCCATTAAACGCATGGCAAGGGCTCTTGACGAATACATCATCGAGGGGATTAAGACGACCATTCCCTTTCACAAGCGCATTATGGCAAACAAAGACTTCATAGAAGGGAACATAGATACAAGTTTCATCGAGAAGATGGTTCTGGAGTAATAATGGACTGCCCTGAAGAACTGAAATACAGCAAAGAACATCTGTGGGTCCGAGTTGAAGGTAACCGAGGAATCATCGGCATTACTGACTACGCCCAACAGGAACTTGGATCCATAACGGTTGTCGATCTTCCTGATGTTGGCGACGAACTTGAACAGGATGACTCGTTCGGCTCGGTGGAAGCAAGAAAGACAGTTGCAGAACTATATGCGCCTATTAGCGGCACTGTCAAAGAGGTAAATTCCGAACTTCACGGCACTCCGGAAATGGTCAATGATGATCCCTATGACAGTGGCTGGCTGGTGGTTGTCGATATGACAGATCCGGAGGAACTAAATCTGCTTATGACGGCGGACGTCTACGAAGATCATCTTGCAGATAACTCCTAAAAATTCAACGCCTGATAACTTTTTAAGGTGAGACGCTTTGTCTCACCTTTTTATTTTTATGTGTAAGAGGTTCAACAATGGAAATCAGAATAGGCGAAATAGAATATGCCAATTGTACTCCCATATTTACAGCCCTAAAGAAGAACTTCGACTGTAGTGGATATCATTTTGTCAGGGAAGTGCCTTCTGCGCTGAACGCCATGCTCTCCAAAGGGGAAGTGGATGTAAGTCCTTCATCATCCATAGAGTATGGAAAATCTTTTGAGAAGTATTGCCTTATGCCAAAGATATCAATCAGCTCCATCGGCGCAGTAAAAAGTGTCTTTCTCTTTTCGCGCGTACCCATTGAGAATCTGCATAAAAAGACTATCGGTCTTACAACCGAGTCCGATACCTCTGTTAACCTACTAAAGATAATTTTGAAAAAGAAATATGGTCACGACAATGAATACCAAAGGACACCGCTTCCATTGAAGGAGGCGCTCCAGGCAAATGAGGGTTTGCTCCTTATCGGTGATGCGGCGTTGAAAGCGTCTCTTTCGGAACATAATTTCCATGTTTATGATCTGGGTCAGCAGTGGTATGAGTTTACCGGTCTACCCTTTGTCTTTGCGCTGTGGATTGTGAGGCGTGAGGCTGCTGCTCAGAAGCACACAGAGATGTTGCTTCTCCGGGACAATCTGCTCCTTGCCAAGAAGCTGGCCTACGATTCATATGATTCGATAGCCCTGGATAGTAGAGAGAGGGAATGGATGAGCGCGTCAGCGCTTGTGGACTACTGGAAGACGATCTCATACGACCTGACAGCAGATCATCTCAAGGGGCTGGAGACCTTTTACCGGTATGCTGCAGAAATGGAATTGATCCCGACCCAGCCTGAGATTTCACTGTTTTCCTGATGAAACCTGTTTCTGTTCAGATATTACCCTGTGACTTCATGCGGCGATAGTCATCTAGAATCTGCCGGTGATCAAAGCATAACTCTTGAGGAAGCTTCTCCAGCGGGAAGATGGTCAGCGCTGCTGCATCGTCGGCAGCCTTTGGAATGCCCTGGGCGGTGGCTGCATAGACTGTAGAGATAGTATGGGCACGTTTGTCCCTGCCGGGGTCGGAGTAGCATCCTAGCAGTCGCAGGTTGCTGATCTGCAAGGAGGTTTCTTCCTGTGCCTCCCGAACGGCAGCATCTTCCAACGACTCGCCATAGTCGACAAAGCCGCCTGGGATAGCCCATCCGTAAGGCTCGTTTTTTCGCTCGATCAGAATGATCCCTTCATTGATTTCAATGATGATATCAACGGTAGGGAAGGGGTTGCGGTAAGATCTGACCTTTTCACCACATTTTGGACAATCGAGATAGTCAAATGGCAAAGGACTTCCTCCTTTCCAGGGAAATAAAAAAAGGGAGGATGAACTCCTCCCTTTCCTGTACCACTGTTTGCGGTTGGTTACTTCTTCTTGCCACCGCCGGAAGCTTTCTTGGATGCCTTGAGCGGGTTGACCTTGGTTTCTTCGCTCTTTATCTCAACCTTCACATGAGTGGCAAAGTTGCACAAGCCGGCTGACCATTTCTTTTCGGGAGCGGGATAAGCGCTGCAGACCTTGCCGATGCTGCTGTCAACAATCCTTTCACAACCCTCACAATTCTCAACCACAATCTGGCAAGAGCCTTCAGCAAATACACAACCCTGTTTCCCCCAAAAGGTACACTCGGCACCGGGAAGTACTGTTTGACACTGCATTGATATTCCTCCTGTTTCTTTTGCTTCGTGATCGTTCAGCAGCATTCACTCTAACAATTTTAAAAGAATAATGTCAACAGGAAAATCCCCTGCAAAAGTCTGTTCTCCTTGACTCCGCATAGCCTATATATTAACCTTGTGATGGGTTTCATTGCGGTTAATTTCCGGGGTATTACAGTTTCGGATGGAAGCGAATGCAATTTATTTTACCTAAGGAGTAATGTTATGCAACGTATTAGTTTCGGTACATCCGGCTGGCGCGGAATCGTTTGCGACGATTTCATCTTTGAAAATGTCAAGGTGGTTACCCAGGCCATTGCCGATAACGTGATTGCCGCCGGGGAAAAGGAAAAAGGGGTAATAGTCGGCTACGACTCTCGTTTCATGGGTGAGCAATTTGCCAATGAAGCTGCCCGTGTCTTGACCGGTGCAGGGATAAGGACCTTTCTCTGTACCAGGGACACACCCACACCGGTAATTGCATTTGAAATACTGCGCCGCAAGGCGGCCGGCGCCATTAACTTTACTGCCAGCCACAACCCTCCTGAATATAATGGCATCAAGTTTTCTCCTTCCTGGGGAGGACCGGCTTTACCCGAAACAACGCGTGATATCGAACGGCGAGCCAACGAAATGCTGGGGGAGGTCTGCTACAAGGAATGTGATCTTGATGATGCCAGGCGTGACGGCAAATTAGTGGAAATAGACCCACTGCAAACATACCTTGATGACCTGTCCACCAAGGTTGATTTTGCCGCCATTGCCCGATTGGGCAAAGTGGCGGTCAATCCGCTCTATGGTACCGGGCGTGGCTATCTGGCTGAACCGTTGCGTGCCCATGGTGTAGACGTTGTGGTGATAAATGAACATCGTGATCCATATTTTGGCGGTTTTCCTCCCGAACCCTCAGAAAAATATATCCAGGATTTCATAAACCTTGTTAAAAGCGATCCCGAAATCAAACTGGGTATTGCCACGGATGGGGACGCGGACCGGTTCGGCATTGTTGACGAAGATGGTTCATTCATCGAACCCAACTATATTATTGCCCTGCTCCTCGACTATCTGGTCAGGGTGAGGGGGCTTAAGGGAGGAGTTGCCAGGAGCGTCGCGACCTCCAGTCTTGTCGATGCTGTGGCGGCAAAACATGGTATTGAAGTCTTTGAAACTCCGGTAGGTTTCAAATACATCGGTGAGCTTATCAGCCGGGACAAGATTATCATTGGCGGCGAAGAGAGTGCCGGCCTGACCATAAAGGGTCATGTGCCGGAAAAGGATGGCATACTTGCCTGTCTGCTGGTGGCGGAAATGGTCGCCCGCGAGGGACAGCCGGTACGCACGCTCCTGGAAAGACTTTATGGGCAGGTGGGGCGCTTTGTTACCAAACGGGAGAATATCACCCTGGCCCCGGAGATTGAGGCTGTTTTCGCCGATAAATTGAAAGCAACTCCGGCTGTTATTGCCGGAGTGAAATTGAAGGAAACAGTGACTATTGACGGCACCAAGTTCCTCCTTGAAGACGGCAGCTGGCTCCTGTTCCGCAAATCGGGAACGGAACCAGTGGTGCGCCTCTATGCGGAAGCACCATCAGAAGAACGGCTCAAGGAACTTTTGGCTGCCGGCAGAAAATTAATACTTGAGTGAATTTGTAATATATTGTAAATATATGTATGTGCTAAAGGCGCAAAGGTAATTGCTGAAAGAGGTGCCTCATGCTTCTTTTACAAGCTTTGTGCCTTTGCCTTATATATGGTTGAGAAAAAGGAGGATGTATGTGGGACTATACAGAAAAGGTGAAAGACCATTTTCTGAATCCGAGAAATGTCGGTTCAATAGAGGATGCGGATGCCGTTGGTGAGGTTGGTAGTCTTGCCTGTGGCGATGCACTCAAGCTATTCCTCAAACTGGATGAACAAAAGAAGCGTATTGTAGATGCCCGCTTTCAGACCTTTGGTTGCGGTAGCGCCATTGCCTCCTCTTCGGCTTTGACCGAAATGGTGAAAGGGAAAACCCTGGATGAAGCGTTGCAGATTTCCAATCAGGAGATAGCCGATTTTCTTGGCGGTCTGCCTGAAGAGAAGATGCATTGTTCGGTCATGGGACAGGAGGCTCTGGAGGTTGCCATAGCCAAATATCGGGGCGTGGCTGTGCCGAAGCATGATCACGAACATGGCGATGCAGATATGCAGGGGGAAATAGTCTGCAAGTGCTTTGGTCTGACCGACGTCTTCCTGAAAAAGGTTATTGCCTCAAACAAACTGCATACCGCCGAGCAGGTCACCCATTTTACCAAGGCCGGTGGTGCCTGTGGCGGCTGCATTCCAAAAATCAAAGAGCTTATCGCCGAAGTTATGGGTGAAGAAAAGAAAGCTGAAGAAAAAAAACCGGGCAAGCTGACCAACATGCGCAAAATGCAGCTTATCCAGGAGACCCTGGAGAATGAGGTACGCCCGCAACTGTGGGCTGATGGCGGGGACCTGGAGCTGATTGACATAGACGGCGGCAAGGTACAGATTGCTTTCCGCAAAGCCTGCGCCGGTTGTGCTTCTTCCGGATTTACGGCGAAATTCGTCGAGCAGAAACTTCGCGAACTGGTATCCGATGATATTACAGTGGAGGAGGTCCAGGGATGAAGGAAATTTATCTCGACAACAATGCCACAACAAAGGTGGATGAGGCTGTCTTTGAAGAGATGCGCCCCTATTTTTGCGAGCTGTATGGCAACCCTAGTTCCATGCATTTTTTCGGTGGCCAGGTGCAGAAGAAGGTTGACGAGGCCCGGAACCGGGTTGCCGCTCTTTTGGGGGCACTCCCCGAAGAGATTATCTTTACCGCCTGCGGCACGGAGAGCGATAATGCCGCCATTCGGTCAGCCCTTGAGGTTTTTCCCGAGAAGCGGCATATCATCACCACCCGTGTGGAGCACCCCGCTGTCCTGACCCTGTGCCGCAACCTGACCAAAAAGGGATACCGGGTCACCGAGCTGAACGTGGACAATGCCGGCCGGCTTGATCTCAACGAACTCAGGTCTGCCCTTGACGATAACACCGCCATCGTTTCGGTGATGTATGCAAATAACGAGACTGGGGTCATCTTTCCTGTGGAAGAAGTTGCGGCCATTGCCAAGGAAAAAGGGGCGCTCTTCCATACCGATGCGGTCCAGGCAGTGGGAAAAATTCCCCTCAACATGGCTGCTTCTTCCATCGACATGCTTTCCCTGTCGGGGCACAAGTTGCATGCACCCAAGGGAATCGGCGTCCTTTACGTGCGCAAGGGCGTTCCTTTCAGGCCATTCATGGTCGGGGGACACCAGGAGAAAGGACGCAGGGCGGGTACGGAAAGCACCTCATCCATAATAGCCCTTGGCAAGGCCTGCGAGTTGGCCACAAAATTCATGGAAGATGAGAATACAAGAGTGAAAGGGATGCGTGACCGGCTTGAAAGAGAGCTAATGGCCCTTATCCCCAGTGCCCGTGTTAACGGAGGGGCTGCCGACCGCCTTCCCAACACGACTTCCATCGCCTTTGAGTTTGTAGAAGGAGAGGCTATTCTGCTGCTGTTGAGCGAAAATGGCATCTGTGCTTCATCCGGCAGTGCCTGTACTTCAGGCTCACTGGAGCCATCCCATGTGCTTCGTGCCATGGGGGTGCCATTTACCTGTGCCCACGGCTCGATCAGGTTCTCCCTGTCTCGCTTTACCACCGATGGGGATATCGATGCCGTTATTCGCGAACTGCCCCCGGTCGTCAACCGTCTGCGTGAAATGTCTCCTTTCGGCAGAGAATTTCTGCAGTCAAAATAGGAAAAGCTTCACCTCAAACAGTAAAACAGAGCGCCCTGCCATTTAATTTTTCATGGCGGGGCGTTTTTCTCTTTCAGGTGTTTTTAAGAATCCACCTGGTCCGGATCTTCCGGTGTTCGCAGAGTGTTTGCTGTTGACTTGAACAGGCAGGTGCATTACAAAAACATTCGAAGACACATTGATGTGAATTGGAGCAGTGTATTTAAATGGGCTATCGAAATTTGCAGGAGTGCGTCAAAGATCTGGAGGCGGGGGGGAAACTCCTCCGCATTAACCATGAGGTGGATGCCGAGCTTGAGGCGGGCGCCATCCAGCGCCGTGTTTATCAGGCCGGTGGGCCGGCGTTATTGTTTACCAACGTACGCGGCTGCAGGTTCCCAATACTGGGCAATCTCTTCGGTACCCTGGAAAGGACCAGGTACATTTTCAGGGATACCTTGAAGGACATGGAGCGCCTGGTAGCAATGAAAGTAAACCCGAGGGCAGCGGTCAAAGACCCCCTTGGATTTGTCGGTACTTTGCCGGCGGCTATCCATCTGTTGCCGAAAAAAGTGTCGAGCGGACCAGTCATGGAAATGCAGACCACCATCGACCAGCTGCCGCAGCTGAAATCATGGCCCGATGACGGCGGGGCCTTCATCACTTTGCCGCAAGTCTATTCGGAGAGTGCGGCAACGCCTGGCCTGCGCCATTCCAACCTGGGCATGTACCGGGTGCAGCTTTCCGGGGGCAAGTACCGTCCCAATGGGGAGATCGGCCTCCATTACCAGATTCACCGGGGTATCGGTGTTCACCATGCGGAAGCTCTGGAGCGCCGCCTGCCGTTCCGCGTCAATATCTTTGTCGGCGGTGCACCATCCATGACCGTGGCGGCGGTCATGCCCCTCCCTGAAGGGATGCCGGAAATATCCTTTGCCGGGTTGCTGGGAGGTCATCGACTGGAGATGGCCTGCAGGAATGGAGAATTACCCATGGCAGCAGAGGCTGATTTCTGTATCACCGGCATTGTCGATACCGATAGAGCCCTCCCTGAAGGACCGTTCGGCGACCATTTGGGCTATTACAGCCTGGCCCACGATTTTCCCGTTGTCCGCGTCGAGAAAGTCTATCACCGCCGCGACGCCATCTGGCCTTTTACGACGGTTGGCAGGCCGCCCCAGGAAGATACCTCCTTCGGTTCATTCATCCACGAAATCACGGGGCCACTCATCCCCACGGTCATTCCCGGTGTGCGAGCGGTTCATGCCGTCGATGCGGCAGGAGTGCATCCGCTTCTGCTGGCCTTGGGAAGCGAGCGCTATGTCCCCTATGCCGGAGAAAGGGAACCACAGGAACTGCTTACCATTGCCAACGCTATCCTGGGCCAGGGCCAGCTTTCCCTTGCCAAGTACCTTTTCATCGGTGCCCAAGAGGATAATCCGGCACTGGACATCCATGACATTCCCGCGTTCCTTCGGCATGTGCTGGAGAGGGTCGACTGGAGGCGCGATCTCCATTTCCAGACCAGCACCACCATCGATACCCTGGATTATTCGGGAAGCGGCCTCAATTCCGGTTCCAAAGTGGTGATCGCTGCAGCAGGCAACAAACGGCGGGAGCTGCCCTCGATTTTACCAGGCGATTTTTCGCTGCCGAGCGGATTCGCCGCGCCACGTGTCTGCCTGCCTGGGATTCTGGCCATTCGCGGCCCCCGGTGCACCACCGGCCCCAATTGTCCGGATCCGGTTGTTGAGGATTTCTGTCGTCAGTTCGGTCAAAGCCATCCTCTCATTTCCTTTCCCTTGGTGGTGATTGTCGATGATAGTGAATTCACCGCCAGAACCTTGAACAATTTTCTCTGGGTCACCTTTACCAAATCGAATCCCGCTTCTGATACCTACGGCATCGGCGCAACCGACGTGAGCAAACACTGGGGCTGCACCGGCCCACTGATAATCGATGCCAGAACCAAGGAATACCATGCGCCACCACTGATCCCGGATCCGGCCATTGAAAGAAAGGTCGATGCTTTGGGCGCTCCGGGCGGTGTTCTCCATGGGATTATCTGAAATGAGCATTAAGATGGGAACCGAAAAAAGTGGCTAAAGAGAGGCTGGATAAGATTCTGCTCGATCGGAGACTGGCGCCTTCACGGGAACGGGCCAAGGCGCTGATCATGGCCGGGCAGGTGGTGGTGGACGACCATCTGGCCGATAAGGCCGGACAAATGGTTGCCGTCGATGCGGAAATACGCCTGAAAGGGGAGGTGCTTCCCTTTGTCAGTCGTGGTGGCTTAAAGCTGCAAAAGGCCCTCGATGAATTCGCCATAGACGTAACCGGCCTGGTTGTCATGGATGTTGGGGCATCTACCGGCGGTTTCACCGATTGCCTGCTCCAGCGCGGGGCAGCAAAGGTTATTGCCGTCGATGTGGGCTATGGTCAGCTGGCATGGAAGCTCCGCCAGGATGAACGGGTAATCAATCTGGAGAAGACCAACATCCGTTATCTGGAGCAGGAAAAGTTGGGAGAGGTTCCCCAGATGGCAGTCATCGATGCCTCCTTCATATCTTTGGACAAGGTGCTGCCGCCGGTACTTAATCTTATTTCGCCTTCTGCCGTTGTAGTAGCTCTCATCAAGCCGCAGTTCGAGGTCGGGCGCGGTGAGGTGGGGAAGGGGGGAGTGGTGCGGGACGTAAAGAAACATGCAGAGGTTATTTCTGTTATTACTGCCCTGGCGCTTGACCTGAAGCTGAAAGTAAAAGGCATTACCGAGTCTCCCATACTTGGACCAAAAGGAAACCGGGAATTTCTCATTTACCTGTCAAAGCCGGGCAATGAATGAGTATTTCTTGAAAAACGGCATCCAGCGGAGTATAAACAACTATTGAAATTTTTTCACAGAAAGGGAGGGGGCTGCATGACGGATTGTCTCTTCTGCAGGATGATTAAAGGCGAAATCCCAGTCAAGCCGGTCTTCGAGGACGACCAGCTTTTGGTGATCCAGGACATTGCTCCGGTTGCGCCGCAACATCTGCTTGTCATCCCTAAAAAGCATGTGGCCAATACCCTTGACCTTCAACCGGAGGACGAAGCCCTGATAGGACATGTGTTTCGGGTCGCTGCAGCCATCGCCCGCGAAAGAGGCATTGCTGAGGACGGTTTCCGTGTCGTCAACAACAATAATGCCGGAGCGGGTCAGTCGGTATTTCACATTCACTTTCACCTTCTCGGTGGGAGGCAGTTCAACTGGCCTCCCGGCTAACAACACAGATAGATTAATCAAGTGGAGGAATTGCATGAAAACCTTACTAGTATTTTCTCTTCTCCTTTTTGCTGTGCCGGCATTCGCCGTGACCTATGAATGGACTGATGAGAGAGGAACGGTCAATTTTACGGAAGATTTGGGCAATGTGCCTAAAAAGTACCGCAAGCGCGTAAAAATACTGGGGGCAGAAGAGGATTCTCAACCCCGGGTAATCGAGACGGACAATGGCGAAAAGGGAAAGACTACGGCGGAAGAGGGGCAGAGCAAGGTAAGGGAAGATGTTGCCGGAGCGGAAACCAAAAAGAAGCCTGCCGTTTATGGTGGTAAGAATGAAGCTGCCTGGAAGGCCGAATACGGAAAGCTTTCAGCTGATGTCAAGGCTGCAGAAGAACAACTGGATCAACTGAATGGGCGTCTGGGCGATACAACCAGGATGTCCCGTGCAGAGTACTTAAGCCTTCAGCATACGGTAAAGAACACGGAATCGAGACTTAACGACCTGAGAAAGAAGCTGGATGCCTTTAACGCATCTGCGGCAAAGGCTGGTGTGCCACCGAATGTGATGGAATAGCAGGTAAGACTGAAAAAGCCCGGCATGCCGGGCTTTTCTATTTTTACTTCAAAGGGAGGCACTGCTCAAGTTACCGGCGCAGACCTTGGTTCAAAACCCGAATATTCTTCCCACTGCACCGGGAGACAGCAGATCTGCGGTCATGAGTAGCGTCAGGCCAATCATGACAACAACGGTGATCCAGGCAATAAAATTGAATACATGACCATTGGTATGGTTACCCATCAGGCTTTTGTCATTGATCAGGAGCAGCATGAAGATGAGAACGAAGGGAAGCACTGTGCCGTTTACCACCTGCGAAATGAACATGATCATGATCAGTGGGACGTTGGGCAGGAGAATGGTAAGCGCGCTGATGACGATGATGATGGTGAAAAGCCAGAAAAACTGGGGCGCCTGCCTGAAATCCTTGTCGATCCCCGACTCCCATCCCATTCCTTCGCAGACGTAGTAGGAAGTGGAAAGGGGGAGGATGCAGGCGGCAAAGAGTGAAGCATTGAAAAGGCCGAAGGCGAACAGTGATGATGCATACTCTCCCACCAGGGGTTTAAGGGCGAGAGCGGCATCTGCAGCGGTCTCCACCTTTAGCCCCTGCAGGTTTATGGTGGCGGCGCAGGCAACGACGATGAAAAAGGCGACGACGATGGCCATCAGGCAGCCGACTATGACATCCATCCGGGAAAAGCTGTACTGTTCTATGGTTATTCCCTTTTCGACGACGGCGGATTGCTGGTAGAACTGCATCCATGGAGCAATGGTCGTACCGACGACACCGATGAGGGTGATCAGGTAGCCGCTGTCCATGCGGAAACTGGGGACTACGGTTGCCTTAAGAACTGTGCCCCATTGGGGGCCGGCCATGAATGCTGCGACAGGGTAGGCTATATAAACCATGCAAGCCACGAGGAAGACCTTTTCCACTACCTTGTAGGAGCCCTTCACCACCAGAAGCCATACCAGGACGGCACTTATGGGGACGGACACATATTTGCTGATGCCGAACAACTCAAGGCTGGCGGCAATTCCGGCGAATTCGGAAACGGAGTTGCCCATGTTGGTGAGCAGGAGGGCGATCATTACATAGAAAGTTACCTTTACGCCGAATGACTCCCGTATCAGGTCCGACAGCCCCTTGCCCGTCACCGCTCCCATGCGGGCGCACATCTCCTGAATAACAACCAGGGCAATCATGGTCGGGATCATGACCCAAAGAAGGGTGTAGCCGTAGTGGGCGCCGGCCAGTGAATAGGTGGTTATGCCGCCGGCATCGTTATCCACGTTGGCGGTAATTATTCCCGGCCCGAGGATGGCGAGAAAGAGAAAGATGTTCTTTCTGTTCACCTTGCGGATGGGCTTGAACAACTTCGTTATGCTGATGCCGGTAAACATTTATCGTCCAAATCCTTTGAGTTTTCTGATACTGCTAATGGTGGTGATATCGTCTGCGTTTCAGGGCGTAAGGCAGGAACATTTCCAGGACATCGTCAACCGTTACCAACCCTGCCATCTTTTCTTCCTTGTCAAGAACCGGCACAGCTATCAGGTTGTACTTGGCTATGATTTCGAGAATTTCTTCCGGGGTGGATTCAACACCCACTGTCTTCAGATTGGTGGTCATGAGTTCGGAGACAGGTTCTTCCTCATGGGCCAGAATTAATTCCTTCAGACTGATGACCCCCTGTAAGCGCTCTTCCTTATCCACAACATAAATGTAATAGACCGTTTCCACATCCGGGGCCAAAAGCCTTACCACCTTCATGGCATCAGCAACCATGAGCTCGCTGGATACAGACAGAAACTCACTGTTCATCAGTCCGCCGGCGGTATCTTCTTCGTGTTCCATGAGTTCCTGAATATCCTCAGCCTCTTCCTCATCCATCAAACCCAGCAGCTCCTGGGCCTTTTCTTCGGGGAGGTCGCCGAGGACGTCGGCCGCTTCGTCAGGATCCATTTCTTCCAGGATGTCAGAGGCCTGCTCACTGTCCAGCTGGCTGATGATGCGGCTTCTGAGCTCTGGTTCCAGTTCATGAATGGCTTCACCTGCGGTTTCCGTATCCAGGGAGTTCAAAACGGTCTGGATGTTTTTGGCAGGTATTCTGGAGATGATATGGGCAAGGTCGGCAGGGTGAAGTTCCTGCATCTGTTCCCGGGCAACGGTCAGAGTCAGCCGGGACAGGTTCATTTCCAGCAGTTGCACATATTCCCAGCTGATATGCTGGTGTGCCAGCTTGATCTTCATAAAGCTGGCAATTTTTTCTCCGAGGCGTTCATACCCAAGGCGGCGCAGCAGCCCTCTGAAGCCGATATCGACGAAGAATATGCAGAGGTGGTCCTTGTAGCTGCCAAGCTTCAGGTCATTGACCCGAACCACCTTCGCCCCGTTGACGTCCACAATCTGTTTGTCGAGGATGTGGCGTTTGACGAGGATCTCGTTCTCTCTGGGCAGATATTCGGGAGTATGGCTTGAGGTGCCGGATACGGAAATGACATAACGGTTGAAAAGGGAGATGCGTTTCCAGGGCAGGGCCAGGACCCGCGAGCCCTTTTTTACCAAAAGGTGCGAGACTTGGGGAAACACTTCGCCGGGAACCATGATCAGGTCCCATAATTTGCCGATCTCGTGCCCCTGGGCGTTGATGACGGTCTTTCCCAGCACGGTACTGAGAAAGATCTCGCTCATTATGTCCTTTTGGTCTGTATTCACAAGAAAAGGCCCTTTCAGGGAGAAAGGGCCTCATGCGCAAAAGGACACCATTTTCCCCTGGTTTGAGTTTTAGCAGAGCACAACGTAGGTGAACCACCACCAGCTACCTTAGATAAAGCCTTAATCCGACTGAATCTGGTCTACCGCATTGGCGTCTTTCGACGTTTCTGGGCAGTAGCTTCTGTTTGTGCTAACGCCTCTTCCTAACGAGGAATTTCCTGAAATTTATATGCCCCGAGACATTTTTTGTCAACCGTTTGTTGTCCCTCGGGGGCTGCCCATCTCCATAAAGTTTTTCTGCATGGATGTCTCAGCGTTGACACTGCAGTAGTTTGTTGTTACCTTAAGGCAAACTTCCTCTGGAGCCTTCTAATGAAATTTCCGGATTTCGATCCCGTCTTTCTGCGCATCGGTCCCCTTCAGTTCCGCTGGTACGGTCTCATGTACATCATCGGATTCATTGCCGCGTATTTCATAATCAAGGCAGGGGTGAAAAAAAAGCATCTTCCCTTGAGCAAGGACGATGTGGCAGATCTTATCTTCACTGTGGCTCTCGGTGTAATATTGGGTGGTCGTCTAGGCTACATACTATTCTACGATCTGCAGGTATATCTGGCAAAACCCCTTGAAATATTTGCCGTCTGGCATGGCGGGATGTCCTTCCATGGAGGACTGTTGGGTGCCATCGCAGCTGGTTTTTATTATATCAGAAAGAAAAGGATCGGCTTCTATCAGATTGCCGACATCGGCTTCATTGCCGGGCCGGTCGGTCTTTGTCTCGGCAGGATAGGCAATTTCATCAACGGAGAACTTTACGGGCGCGTTACCAACGTGCCATGGGGAGTGGTATTTCCCGGTGCAGGAAACTTGCCGCGTCATCCTTCCCAGTTGTATGAGGCCATACTGGAGGGTCCACTAATGTTTTCGATACTATGGCTTTTAGGTAGACGGAAACATCCGGAGGGGGCGGTTTTCTGGTCATTTATCGGTTTGTATGGCCTGTTCAGGTTTATCGTTGAGTTCTTCAGGGAACCGGATGCCCAGCTTGGCCTTGTTGCGGGCAGGTTCTCCATGGGGCAGATGCTAAGCTTGCCGATGGCGTTGCTTGGGTGCGGGATGATCGTGTGGCTGTACCTCAGGGACAAAAGGCATTCCAACTGACTTATTGCAGCTTCTTTTTCATTTCCAGAATGTTGCCGTCGCACATTTTTTTGTAAGACACTGAGTCCATCAGCGATTTTATCATGAAAATGCCGCGACCCCGGTCTTCCAGTTCCTCGAAATCGGGGGGGGGGATGATATTGATATCGAACCCTTGTCCCGAATCGAACACCTTGATTGTCAGCTCGCTTTCACAGATATTGATGATGATGTGCACCAGGTTGTCTGAATCTTCACTGCCGGCATGTTTTATGGCATTTACCATGGCTTCTGTCAGCACAAGATTCAGATGATAGGCCAGCGTATCCCTGTCGCCTGTATATCTGACCAGTTCCTTGGCAATGTCTTCACCGATCCGGCCTATGAGACTCAAGTAGCGGGTCTGATTGGGGACCTTGATATCTACCTCTATCTCGTTTCTTTCCATCTGAGCCTCACATTTAGAAGTTTTCAAGTGCTTCTGCGGTAGAGGGAAATATTTCAAAAACCCTGTGCAACCTGGTCAGTTCGAACATTGATTTTACCTGTGACTGCAGGGTCGAAAGCTTCAGGTTGCCCTGATGGGAAATGGCGTTTTTGAATCCGGAGACGAGGGCTCCCAGCCCGGAACTGTCGATGAAGCGAACATCTTTCAGGTCGATGAGCATGTTTTTTCGGCCCTGTTCGAAAAGCTTCTGCACCTCGACCTTCAATTCACCTGAATTATGGGCGTCAAGTCTTTCCTCATTAACATAAATGATCACTATGTCATTCTTTAGTTCAGTCCGCAGATTCATGATGTGCCCCCTCTGAAACGGGATATGATTGTTGTATCATTAATTTCATAGTTTATAACACCGCAGCACCACCTTCAACAAATTGTTTTTAGCTGCGCCCCGCTTTTTTGTCAGTCGATCTTCATTATTATCATTGAGATGTCATCTTCCAGTGGTTTAGACCCGGCAAACTGAGTAACTTCAGCCAGCACCTTCTCCATAATTCTGTCGGGTGATTCCTGAGACATCCCATTGAGGATCATGCAGAGCCTGTCCACGCCAAAAAGTTCTCCTGCGTCGTTTTGTGCCTCTATGATACCATCCGTATACAATAGTACCAGATCACCCGCATGCAGCTGAAATAGCTTTTCTTCGAAGGAAACTGAGCGGTTTATGCCGAGTATGAGCCCTTCTGCATCCAGTTCGATGCAGGCTGATCCTCGCGGGTTCATGATCAATGGCGGGTTGTGACCCGCATTTGCATAGCGGAGAAGTCTGGTGCCTGCATCGTAACTGGCATAAAACATGGTGATGAAAAGTTCCGCCCTGGTCAAGTCCTCATACAGTAGCCCATTCAGCGAGGCAAGGACTTCACTGCTGGATGTGGTCAGTGGTACCTGTGCCCTGAGAACGCTACGTGTCTCGACCATGATCAGTGCGGCTCCCACACTGTGTCCGGAAACATCGGCGATTATCAGGTCAACCTTGTCTTTACCACGAACAAAGAAATCATAATAATCACCACCCACATGTGCGGCAGGAACGCAGCAACTGGCAAAGCGCACCCCCGGCAGATCGGGGGGAGAAGCGGGCAGCAGTGAAAGCTGTATCTGTTTGGCAATCTCCATGTCCCGTACAACCCGTGCGTTTTCCAACAGGGCTGCCTCTTTCTGTTGCCGTTCCTTCTCCTTTGCTTCACGCTCCGAAACGATCCTGACTGCCTGGGCAAGCTGGCCGGCAAGGCTTCCCAGCAGTTGGAGGAAAGGTTCGGTAAATAATCCGATAATCGACTTGGAGAATACTGAGAGTATGCCGACCGGCGGTTCACCTTCGCTGGCGATGGGAATGTGGGCGAAGGATTTTATCCCTTCACGTTCCATGATCTCCTTTGATTTCTGCTTGGTCAGGTATCGGGTGTCGTTGACAAATTCGGTTCTGTTGCTGAGAAATGCTTCCCCGATGTGGGTATCTATTTCAGGAACCCAGTTGTTCTTCGTTATCTGCTGATCTTCAGGTCCGATATAGGCAGTGACGGTCAAAATGCCTTTTTCGTCCACAAGCCTGATTATGCAAAGATCGAATTTGAACTCCTTCTGCAACAATTCCAGCAGGTCTTTCATGATGATTTTCAGATCCAGGGAGCGGTTCATGATCTCCGATGCCCTGAGCCTTACGAAAAGCGCCTCTCTGCTCTGGTCGAGGGAGGTGCGGACAGTGCTGAATATGTCGTAGACCGACTCCATCTTCGAACCGACGTCGGTGAGATAGCTTTCGACAACGGCCCCCGCCGCTGCAGCGCCAAGGGAACCGGCCAAAGTCTTTTCAATGAAGCGCTTCAGGTCGGGCAGCTCGAACTCTGAAACTCCACCCCGGCTGTCAATCTCCCTGTTGCCTATGTAGTCGCTGATTGCCGCATGGGCCTGGGCTTCACCGATAAATTTCGCCATCAGGTTTACGAACTGCAGAATGGTCACCGGCTTGGAAAGACGCTTGGTTTCCCATCGAGCCTTGCCCCTTTCGGGGGATAAGACATCAATGAATCTCCTTGCCTGCTCCTGTTCTTTTTCGTCCTGATCTGTCAGGATGGAGAGTATCAGATATGTGCCCAAGTTGAAAAAGAGGCTCCAGAACAGGGCATGACTCCACATGTCGAACCCGGTAAGGCCGAAGAGTTCAGTGGGCCTCAGAAAGCGGAGCCCGAACGGTCCGTTGGTCATGATGTCGCTGTTCCACCATCCGGATCTTATAAATGAAGGGACCAGCAAAGTGTAAAACCAGACGATAAAGCCGAGGAACATACCGGTGATGGCGCCGACTTTGTTGCCACGGTGCCAGTAGAGGCCGCCGAGCACGGCAGGGGCGAACTGGGCGGCGGCGGCAAAGGAAATGAGCCCCATGGTCACAAGCATATATGTCTCGCCGACGATATTCTGATAGAAGTAGCCGAGAAAGACCACCAGGAAGATCCCGCCCCTCTTGGTGTTGATGAGCAGCTCAGGAAACCAGGTTCGCGGTTTCAGTCTTATTACGATCGGCATGATGACATGATTGAGCAGCATGGTTGAAATGGTGACCGATTCAACCATCACCATGCCGGCGGCTGCGGAAAAACCGCCAATATAGGCAATGAGCGCTATCCACTGGTTTCCTGTCTGTAAAGGGATAGTCAGGACGAAGTAATCTGAATTGAGATTGCTGCCGGTGATGAGAATGCCACCCATTGCGATGGGCATGACGAAGATGTTGATCAGAAACATGTAGAAGGGGAAAAGCCACATGGCTTTGGTGATGTGTTTTTCTGAAGAGTTCTCTATGGCCATTATCTGAAACTGTCTCGGGAGAAACATGATAGCCCCCATTGACAGATACAGCATGGTGAACAAAGTTGTATAGGAGGTTTCCTGTTCATCACCTAAGGTTATCAGTTGTTCAGTAAGGACAGGATCTTTCACGTACATGCGTTGGAAAATGTCGCCGATGCCGTCAAAGAGGAAATAGGTGACAAAGATGCCGACGGTGAGAAAAGCCACGAGTTTGACTATGGATTCAACTGCAATGGCTGCAACCATCCCCTCATGACGTTCCGATGACACGAGGTGCCGGGCGCCGAAAATGACGCTGAAAGCAGCCAGTATCAGGGCGGAAAAAAAGCCTGGGTGGGGTGAGGGGAGGGAAATGCTGTCCATGAAACGCAGATGGAAATCCGGATGGCCAGTCAGGATGGAAAAGGCGCTGGAAACAGCTTTGAGTTGCAGTGCGATGTAGGGCATTATACCGGTAATGGAGATGATGGTAACCAGTGCGCCAAGCCACTGGGACTTGCCATAGCGAGAGCTGACGAAGTCGGCCAGTGATGTGGTGTTGTTTTCTTTGGTTACCCGGATGATCTTGCGTAGCAGAAACCACCAGGAAAAGGCTGTCAGTGAAGGCCCCAGATAGATGAGTATGAAATCCAGACCGGTTGTGGCTGCCTTGCCTACGCTGCCGTAAAAGGTCCAGGATGTGGCATAAACGGCGATTGAAAGAGAATAGACAACTGCATTGGAGGTAATGCTTTGGCCTTCTCTCTGCTTTTTGTCAGCCAGGTAAGCTACCAGAAAGAGGAGAGCTATATAGAGGATTGATATCCCCCAGACCAGTTCGGCACTGACCATTAACTGCGCCCCTTGTGGTTGTTGTTCTTGTCGGCAAAATGATTTGCTTTGGTGAAAAGGAAGATGACAAAGATGGAGATGAGCCAGCCCAGTTGCAAATAAAGGTAAAGAAGAGGCAGGTCAAAGAAGTAAATCGGCTTGTTGAAAATGGATATGAAGGGATAATTCATCATGATGATCCCCAGAATGAAAAAGATCACCCATGACTCTCTGGTCCGCAGACTCAGCAAAAGCAACTGTTTGAGTTTCATGCGCATTGGATCAGCTCCAGTTTACCGAGAAGATGATCGATATTATCCAATAAAGGGGCGGAACTATCAATGGGAATTGTTTTCCCTTCATTTTCTTCCAACGGCTGAAACTCTGACTTTTGCCGGTGGAACAGATCCCATCTGCCGTCGGATAATGCCAGAGGGTCCTTATCGCGCTGCATAAGGCGCTTTTTGGTGATTTGATCGGGACAAGACAATGAGATAATAACGAAATCAACGCCCAGTTTTTCTGCCACAAGTCTGAACGCCAAACGATCTGACCTGCGTCGGAATGTGGCATCGACGATGATGCTGTTTCCTGCAGCCAGGGCATGTTCACTGCGAATAAGAAGTTCTTTGTAGGTTGCATCTGTCCAGCTTTGGCTATATATCCCTTCACCGTAGTCACTTCTGTCCTTTGCCGATTCGGCAATTTCTTTTCTTATGGCATCCGAAACAGTGGTTTCAAGTCCCAATTCCAATGCCAGTGCCTTGGTCAATGAGCTTTTGCCGCTCCCCATCAGGCCACAGGTTATGAAAAGCGTAGGCTTAAGTCGTTGCCGCAACTGGTAGCCCCGTGCCAGATGGAAATAAAGGCTCGCCCTTTGTCCGGCCAACTCTTTTTCCCCCGCAGGAATCTCCGGCTCTTGCAGTTTGAAGCTTTCCACCTTGCCTCGGACAACGGCACGATAGGTCTTGTAGAAATCAATCAACGCCGTCAGTCCCTTATCCCCGGTCTGCAACAGGTATTCATCCAGCAGAACATCACCCAGGTAGCTCTTTCTGTTGTAGTCCAGGTCCATGAGCAGAAAAGCCAGATCTGCAGCTGTGTCACAGCAACGGAATCGTTTATTGAACTCAATGCAATCAAAAATGCAGACTGTATCAGTGAGGCATATATTCTCTGAGTGTATGTCACCGTCACATTCCCTGATGAAACCTTTTTCGGTTCTTTCCAGAAACAGGTGCCGGTTTTGATCAATGAAGCTGCTTACCCATGACTTGAGAAACTGCAGCTGACACCCGGAAATCGAAATGCCGACAAACTCTTGCAACTGGTGAAAATTTTCTTCCCAGTTGTAAATTATGCTGTCGAGGCTGCCATAGCTGTCTGTTTCAGGGTTGCGTTCTGCAGCCCTATGAAAATCGGCAATAGTCGCTGCAATGCGACGCATGTCCATTTCCGAAACATTATTTTCCCTGAGTAGGACATGCAGCATTCGCTCTTCCGGCAGTCTTTTCATCTTTACGGCATAGTCGACTATCCTGCCTTCTCCGTCGATGAAAATTCCTGACCGGGTTTTCCTGATCTCTACAACACCCAGATAAATATCTGGACAAAGACGACGATTCAGACGGACCTCTTCCTGGCAGTAAAAGCGCCTTCGATCCATGGTGGTAAAATCGAGAAAACCGAAATTGACAGGTTTTTTGATCTTATAGACATAATGGTCGGTTATAAGAAGAAATGACACATGGGTCTGCAGGAGTTTTACTGAGGATGTTTTTTCAGGGAAGGCTCGCAGATTCAGCAATGATCTTATCCACTTTTGAGCCATTGGCAGTCCTTAAGCTTTTGATTTCATTTGCAAATGGTATCACATTAACCCTGCATGGCAACCGGCGGAAAATGATAAAGTTTGTTTGACGCTATTCCCTATTTATGTTAGCTTTTCATGTGCTGCTAATTCTCCACCGTGGCAGGTGGTGCTTATAAAAACATCTAGTCGAATGCCATCCATATGACCTTATCCAGAGGCTGTTTCTTAACCGGAAAGTATTACATGAAAAACAAGTTTTACCTCATCCTTCCCTTGCTCTGCATCATCTTCCCGGGATGCGCTGCCAATCATGCCCAGACCCCACCGTCCCTTCAGCCACAGGCTGTCCAGCCTTCAATTAATATAATTGAATCACGAGCCAGGTACATTTTCTCCCTGTCCCGTCTCCATCTCCTAGAGGGTGACCTGGATGGAGCTCTGTCACTTCTGCAGGCAGCTGCCGAGGCAGACCCGCAGGCGGCTTATATTCATAAGGCCGAAGCCCAGATTTATCTGCAGATGAACCGCTACCAGGATGCTCTGCAAGCCTGTGAAAAGGCCATAAAACTCGATCCTGAGTTTGCCGAGGCCCAGATTCTTGCCGGAAATATCCTGGTGGCACTGCAACGTGACAAGGATGCCATACCCTATTACAAGAAAGCCATAGAGCTTGAACCTGCCAAGGAAGACATCTATCTTCATCTGGCCATTGCCTATTTGAAAACATTTGAATATGAGGGTGCTGTCAATACACTGAAAGCACTGATAAAAGTTTCACCCGATTCTGCGTTGGGCTATTACTATCTGGGAAAAACATATGACCAGATGAAACTGTCTAACGAAGCGATCAAATATTACAAAAAAGCAGTTGAGTTGAAACCTGACTTTGACCAAGCATTTATTGATCTTGCTATTACCCAGGAAATGCAAGGTCTGACAAAGGATGCCATCAATGCCTATAAGGAACTGCTAAAGATAAATCCTGTCAATTACACAGTTGTCCAGCATCTGGTACAGCTCTATATACAGAATAAAGATATGGAGTCAGCCCTGATACTGTTGCAGGATATGGCGAGGAATAATGTCGGGGGGCAGGAATCTCACCGCAAGCTGGGACTGATCCTGCTTGAGATGGAGCGTTACGAGGATGCGATTACCGAGTTCTGCGACATTCTGCGCCAAGATCCGGAGGCCTACCAGGTCAGGTACTATCTGGCATCCACCTATGAGGAAATGGAAGATTTTGAAACTGCCATAGAAGAGTTTAAAAAAATCCCGACTTCATCGACTTATTATTATGACGCAGTTGGGCATCTGGCGTACCTGTACAAGGAAATGGGCCAGGAAGCAAAGGGAATACAGCTTCTCAAGGAATCCATTGCTGAACAACCGACCAAGATTGAGCTTTATCTGAATCTGGCTGGACTCTACGAGTCCATGGATCGTTTTGTTGATGGTCTGCAGGTGCTTTCCGAGATTGATGACAGATTTCCCAGCGACCCGCGTCTCAATTTCCGCATGGGTGTTCTCTATGACAAGATTGGCAACAAGGATGCTTCAATCGCCCGGATGAAGAAGGTTTTACAGTTGACGCCAAACGATGTGCAGGCATTGAACTACCTGGGTTATACCTACGCGGAACTGGGTGTCAACCTTGATGAGGCACTGCAGTACCTGAAAAAGGCTTCTTCGCTAAGGCCTGACGACGGCTTCATCATTGACAGTCTGGGCTGGGTCTACTTCAAGATGAAGCATTACGATCAGGCGGTGCGACAACTGGAGCGGGCAGTGGAACTGGTGGATGATGATGCCACTGTTATCAGTCACCTGGCAGATGTCTACTATGCAAAAAAAGAGTACCGCAAGGCCCTGGCCGGATTCCGTCGCGCCCTGAAACTTGAACCTGACAACAGAAGCATTGCCGAAAAAATAAAAAAAATAATGGCTGAGACCGGTGAAAAATGAGGATCGGCCTGATAGTCTCTCTCTGGCTGTTATTTTTCACCCTCCTTGTATCCTGCACGGATAAAAAATTACCAGAAACCACCACAAGGGACGCCGGTACCCCCGCATACGGAGACGCTATCATTATCGGCTCCATCGGCGAACCTTCCACACTTGTTCCCATCCTGGCTTCTGATTCCGCTTCCCGTGATATTGCCGGACTGATCTACAACGGCCTTGTCAGGTATGACAAAAACCTGAAACTGGAGGGAGAACTTGCCCAATCATGGGATGTTTCCAGAGACGGTCTGACCATTACCTTTCATCTGCGTAAAGGGGTAACCTGGCATGACGGGCATCCCTTTACCTCCCGTGATGTCCTTTATACCTATCGAGTGACCATCGATCCGAAAACGCCCACCGCCTATGCCGAAAATTTCAAGCAGGTGAAGCGGGCCGAGGCACTAGATCCATACACCTTCCGTGTCACCTACGATAAGCCCTTCGCGCCTGCCTTGGAATCATGGGATCAATCAATTCTTCCTGCCCACCTGCTGGAAGGGAAGGATATAACCAAAAGTGAGTTGAGCCGCAATCCTGTCGGAACCGGTCCCTACAAGTTCAAGGAGTGGACTGCCGGGCAGCAGCTGGTTTTGGAATCCAACCACCACTACTTCGAGGGGCGGCCGCGGATCGACCGTTACGTCTACCGCATCATTCCCGACAGCTCAACCATGTATATGGAACTGAAGGCAGGGGGGCTTGATTACATGGGACTGAACCCGGTGCAGTACCAGCGGCAGACCGATACACCCGAATTTCTCTCCAGGTTTAACAAGTACCGGTATCCCGCTTCGATTTACACTTATCTGGGCTATAATCTGCGCCATCCACTGTTTCGGGACAAAAGGGTGCGGCAAGCCATGTCCTCGGCCATCAACAAGGACGAGATCATTCAAGGGGTCCTGCTCGGCATGGGGCAAGTGGCCCATGGCCCATACAAGCCGGGTACCTGGCCCCATAAAACAGATATCGGAGATTTTGACTATAATCCAGACCGGGCACGAAAACTTCTGGCCGAGGCCGGATGGAAATTGAATTCAGCCGGCATGCTGGTAAAAGACGGCAAGCCCTTTTCCTTTACCATCCTTACCAATCAGGGAAACGACCTGCGCCTGAAGACCGCTCTGATCATCCAACAGCGCCTGAAAGCCGTCGGCATCAATGTTAAGGTCAGGGTGGTGGAGTGGGCATCGTTCCTGAAGAATTTCATCGACAAGGGGGATTTCGAAGCGATTATCATGGGGTGGTCCATTCCTCCCGACCCAGACCTTTTCGATGTCTGGCATTCCAGCAAGACCGGCCCCAGAGAGCTCAATTTCATCGGTTTCAAAAACAGAGAGGTCGATCAGCTCATTGAAAAAGGACGCTCCACATTCGATTTGAAGGAGCGCAAGCGCTGCTATTTCCGCATCCAGGATATCCTGGCCGAAGAGCAACCCTATACCTTCCTCTATGTGCCCGATGCATTGCCCACCGTAAATGCCCGGTTTCGCGGGATAGAACCGGCGCCGGCGGGAATCATGTATAATTTCATCAGGTGGTATGTTCCAAGGGAGGAGCAGCTCTACTGATGATCTACTATCTTGCAAAGCGTATGTTGCTGATGATACCGCTGCTTATCGGTATTACCGTCATTACCTTCGGCGTCATCCACCTTACCCCTGGTGAACCGGTGGAGATGCAGGTGGCCATGAATCCCAAAGTGTCAGCTGAGACCAGGGACCGCTTGCGGAAATACTACGAGCTGGACAAGCCGATCCATGTCCAGTATTACCGCTGGGTATCCCGTCTGGCCCGCCTGGATTTCGGCAACTCTTTCTCCCCCGATGGCCGACCGGTGGCGGCCAAGATCCGGGAAAGACTCCCCATCACCATCAATCTGAACATCATCTCGCTGATCCTTGAATTTGCCCTGGCCATACCCATCGGTGTCATGGCTGCGACCCACCGCAATGGGCCTCTCGACCGCTGGACGACGGTTTTCGTCTTCCTCGGCTTTGCAACGCCGCTGTTTTGGCTCAGCCTGATCCTCATGTACCTGTTCGGCATCAAGCTCGGCTGGCTGCCCATTTCAGGTCTTCATTCCCTCGGTTATGCAACCCACGGCTTCTGGTGGCAGTTGTGGGACCTGGCCAAACATCTTGTCCTGCCGGTCAGTGTTGCCACATTCGGCAGTCTGGCCGGGTTGTCAAGGTACATGAGGAGCGGCATGATCGATACCCTCGGCCAGGATTACATCACCACCGCCAGGGCCAAAGGGCTTTCCGAGCGGACGGTGGTTTATAAGCACGCCCTGCGTAACGCCCTGCTGCCGGTGATAACCCTGCTGGGCCTTTCTGTGCCTGGCCTGATCGGCGGCAGTGTCATTTTCGAGAGCATCTTTTCCATCCCCGGCATGGGACAACTCTTCTATCAGGGGGTGATGGCCCGGGACTATCCGCTGGTCATGGGGATACTCGTCATTGGTGCGGTCCTGACCCTGCTCGGCAATCTTCTGGCCGATGTGGGCTACGCACTCGCCGACCCGCGCATTCGTCACGGGCGAGGGGGGGGATTATGACCAGGCGGGACAGCTACTTGCGGGATGTCGTCTGGAGGCGCTTCCGAGGAAATCCCTTGGCACTTTCCGGTGCCCTGGTAGTCTGCATCATGTTCCTCATTTCCTTTTTGGCACCGGCGATAACCCCCTATCAGCCGAACACGCTCGATGCCTACCACGTGCTTCTGCCCCCCTCCACGAGCCACTGGTTCGGCACCGATGATCTGGGGCGTGATGTCTTCAGCCGCATGGTCTTTGGCGCCAGGGTTTCCCTCAAGGTCGGCTTTGTCGCCATCGGCATTGCCACGGTAATCGGCACCGTCGTCGGACTTATTGCCGGTTACTATGGCGGCTGGGTCGACAGTCTGCTCATGCGCTTCGTCGACATCATGCTCTGTTTCCCCACCTTCTTTCTCATATTGGCCATAGTGACCATTAGGGAACCCTCCATACTGAACATCATGCTCATCATCGGTTTTACCGGATGGATGGGGGTTTCCCGACTGGTGCGGGCAGAGGTCCTTTCCCTCCGGGAGCGGGATTTCGTCCTGGCTGCGCGTGCCATTGGCTGCTCGGACCTGCGCATCATTTTTCGACACATTTTGCCCAATGCCATAGGTCCGGTGTTGGTCTATGCCACACTGGGCATTGCAGCTGCCATTCTTACCGAATCTTCCCTGTCTTTTTTAGGGATTGGCGTTCAGCCCCCCGAGCCTAGCTGGGGTAACATCCTTGCCTCCGGCAAGGAATTTCTCGAATTTGCCTGGTGGCTTTTTCTCTTTCCCGGATTGGCCATCACCATTACCACACTATCCTATTACCTGGTGGGGGAGGGGATCAGAGATGCCCTTGACCCGCGAAACAAGTGGTGATTAACTAAAAATGAGGTTGCCATGGCTGAGCGATGTGATGAATGTTTTGAAAATTTGCAGCTGGATAAAAATTCTTTTAATCTGGACACGTTGGAGGACGAACTGCGCGTTGACGGACTATGCAAGGATCTTCTCCTTCGCTTTTATGAAGAAACCTGTGCCCAGGGCATTGATGCGGCAGAGGCAACGACACTGGCCTCTGCCGCAGATTATTTCATCCGCGATTTCATCGTGGCCATAAAACAATTGAACATCTTCAGCGAACGTCCAGGCCTGGTCCGGCAATTTGCCGGGAATTGGTACATCGTCAACACCCTTGAGCCCAGCGACGCCGAAATAGATCGTCATCTGCAGGGGATACGTTCTTTCTACCGTTTTCTGCACGGACACGGACTGATCTCATTTCAATACCTGCAGACCATCGAGAAGGAGTGTGACGACCGAGATTTCTATGTAGGCCGCATAGATTCATTCTGGGACATACAGGGAGACGGCTACGGAGAATGGGAACGCCAGTGTACCCTGAAAGATCAACCTAATTCGCCTTGAGAGGAGGTACAGCCATGGGGAGATTTCACTTCTTTTTTCTGTCTCTGCTTCTGCTGTTTATCGGTAACGGTTGTGCTGTCAACCCGGAGAGAGTCGGCGGTTTCAACCTCATTTCCGTGGAAGAAGAGAAACAGCTGGGTGAAAAATTTGCCGCAGAGATAGAGAAGGAGCAAAAGGTGGTAAAAGACCCGGAGGTCCAGGCCTATATCAACAGGATTGGCGAAAAACTTCTGACCGGCGTGGAGAAAGTGGAGTTCCCCTATACCTTCAAGGTTGTCAAGGATGACAACATTAATGCCTTTGCCATTCCGGGCGGTCACACCTATGTCAATACCGGCCTTATCAAGGCTGCCGAAAGTGAGGACGAGCTGGCGGCCGTCATGGCCCATGAGATCAATCACGTTGTCGCCCGGCATTCCACCAGACAGCTGACCCAGCAGTACGGTTACTCACTTCTGCTCCAGCTGGTGCTTGGCCAGGACCCGAACCTGCTGGCCCAGCTTGCTTCGCAGCTTTTCGGCAAAGCCGGGTCATTATACTACAGTCGAGGCATGGAGAGCCAGGCCGATTACCTGGGAGTCAAAACCATGTACAATGCGGGGTACGACCCTGCGGGGATGGAAAAGTTCTTCCAGAAACTCCAGGCCGAGAACAAACAGGAGCCTGGAAAACTAACCAAATTTCTCTCCTCGCACCCCTTGACTTCGGAGCGCATCCAGAACGTCAAGGCGGAGATCGGCAAACTTCCTCCAAAGTCTTTCGGAGCTTCGCAGGCATCCCCTGAATTTTCCAGAATCAAGGCAAAGGTACAGCAGCAGTGATTGAGAAGGGGCAGTGTTCTGGCTGCTCTGCCCGACAGGTTATCGACGACCTGTCGGGCAGGTTGAAACTCAGGGTTTGATCAAGAGTTTCAAATTTTCCACGAGGTCGCGAAGGACATCGTAGCCGTTCTGCCAGAAATCGGGAGCTGACAGGTCTATACCGGCCGATCTTACCGTATTTGCCGGTGATCGGGAGCCGCCACTGGCGAGGATCTCCCGGTAAACGGGAATGAAGGCCTCTCCTTCAGACAGATATCTTTGGTAGAGGGAGAGGACGAGGAGCTCGGCAAACGTATAGGAATAGCAGTAGAAGCGGGCGTGGATGAAGTGGGAAATATAGCTCCACCCCCAGCGATACGCATCGATCATCTCCACCGCATCCCCAAAAAGCCGGGCATTTTCCTCCCACCACAGCTCGCAGAGCCTTGTCGCTGTCAGAAGCCCGTTCTGCCGTTCCAGATGCATCCGTTCCTCGAACCGGGTAAGGACGTTCTGCCGGAAAGTGGTGGCTATTATATCCTCTATTTGTGCACAGAGCAGGGCAATCTTAACCTGTGGATCATTCTCTTCCTCCAGCAGGTGGCGTGTGAGCAGCATTTCGCCGAAGACTGAAGCTGTTTCCGCCAGGGGAAGGGGAGCGTGATAATTGACCATGGTCTGGTGCTGTGCCAGTGTGAAGTGAATGCCGTGCCCCAATTCATGGGCAATTGTGGCCACATCGCGCAAATTGCCGGTGAAGTTGAGCAAGACATAGGGGGGAAGAGAGGGCGTCATCCCCATACAGAAGGCGCCACCGCTTTTACCCGGCCGCGGCAGGGCATCTACTCGCCCCTCATGGAAAAAAGCTGCGGCCATATCCCGAAAAGCGGGTGAAAACCGCCCGTATGCTGCCAATGCCAGATCGCGGGCCTCGTCGAAGGTATATCTTCTGGTAGTGTCCCCCAGAGGGGCATAGACGTCGGTGTTTTTCAACCTATCCATCTTCAGCAGTTTTGCCTTGATGCGGAAGTATTCCTGGGCCAGCGGGTAGTTTGCTTCCGAGACCGACATCAACCGGTTCACAACCTCAGCAGGAATTTCATTGCCCAGATTGGTGGGTTCCATGGGATGCCGATAGCTGCGGAGCTCCTGATCCTGGCCGTGATCCAGTGCCACCGTGTTGAAAACCGTGGAAAAGACAATGGCCTGCTCTTCATGACGTTTGAGAAAGACCGTAAAGGCCCGTTCTCTGACCGAAGCTTGTGGATGATGCAGTAGTCCCAGCAGTTCCTCGCCGGTAAGTTCCTGTTCTTCCCCATCAAGCTCCAATTTGTAACGGAAAGATGCCGATACTTCGTCAAAAAGCCGGGAGAAGGCTTCTGTACCGGTCAGGCTCTTCTGCTTCAGGAGGGTTTCTTCCCGCTCCGGCAGCATGTGCGGCCGGAACTTGCGCTGGCTTTCCATGTAATGGCGGTAGTTGGCCAGCCGTTCATCGGCAGCCAGAACAGAAAAAGCCGGCTCCTCCAGCTGAATGATCTCCAGATCGAAAAAGAGGACCTCTCTGCTCATCTGATTGCCGAATTCAGCAGCCTTTTGCGAAAGACGCTTATTGACTTCATCCTCGGAATCGGCGGCAAAGAGCAAATGGGCATAAAGCTGCGGTTTGACGATTAATTCTTCCAGTTCTTCGTATTCCTTAAGGGCCTGCAGCAAACCAGCCCCGTCAAGGCTCGCAACCTTACCCCGATAACGCTCTCGGAAGTCCATCGCCTTAGCCGGCGCCTTTTGGAAATCATTTTCCAGCTCAGCCGACTGTGGGCCAGGGTAGAGGGTGTGCGTCTTCCATATGAGCGCGTCCAGATTCTTTTGTTCCATTGATTTCTCCGGAAATGAGATGGAAAAGGAGTACTATTACGTTTCATCCTGTTCAATTGGATGGTAGTCTATGGTGGGTGGCCTGTCAAGAAGGCTCCTGCCTCTCTTTCCAGGCGAGCCGGTTTATCACTTTTTGCTTTGTCAGGGTGAATAAGGGTAAGGCGGTTACGGGGATGATCCGGGTGAAGAATGATCGGCCGGCGGGCGTCACCAGCCGGCCCTTAAGCAGAATTCCCCGGGAAGATTTGCCAGGTCACAGCATGAGGATTTTTTCCCTGAAGATGAGGATTTCAAAAGCGAGCACGGCCTTGGCCAGAAGCCTGTGCAGCTCCATGAACCGTTCACCAAGCTCCCTTTCTCCTCCGTCAACATAAAGGATCATCACCACCCGGCCGGAGACGATCAGGGGGAGCAGCAGGGCGGCAGAAGGTTTCTCTCCCCCCATGCCGCTAATCATGACCATATTCTCAGAGGTGTCGGGAATCGAGCCCAGATAATAGGCCATACCGTCAGTCACCGTCTTCAGCACCGATTGACCCATGAAAGGGACTACTACCTTGCTGAAGTCGCGAATTCCCTCACCCCTGTTGACACCTTTCCAACCGAAGGCAGCGTCACCTCTGATGACGAACAAGGCAACCCGCTTGAACTCCTGGCTCAGGTAACCCACAAGGGTATCGGCAATTTCTTCCCGGTCATCCACCTTGGCCAGTGTCTGGGAAACCAGATCAATGGAGTAGTGACCGACCCGCCGCACCAATTCCTCGTTATCGACAATTTCAACCTCTTGCAGATGATCTTCTTCGACCGCCTCGGGTGCTGTCGTTTTTGCAGTCTCTGGGGCAGCGGCAGGTGCTGACTCCGTTGCTGCCGGTATTTCATCAGTGGCCTTTTTAGCTGAAGGCAGGACTTTGGGTTTTTCAGCCGGTTTTTCATGCTCTATGCGTTGCAGTATCTGCAGATAGCGCCGGTCCACTTCATAATCGTAGTATTTACCCAGTGCTTGCATCAGACGTAGCTCGGGTGCAGCAACCGGATTGATGATGAAACCGGTCGTGAAGGAGAGTTCATCGATGGCTTTCAGATCGGCAGGATCGGACATGACAAGATACAGTCGTTTTTTATCACGATGAATGGGAATAACGCCATAGGTCAGCGCCAGTTCCTTCGGGATAAGCTCGATTATTTCAGGGGAGATGTTAAGCAGTCGATCGGCCCCGACAAAGGGGACGGCAAGTTTCTTGCCCAGGAAGCGGGCCAGGTCTTCTTCCTTTAAATATCCCAATTCTATAAGGCTGGTGCCGATCTTTCCACCATAAAGAACGCGGTTCTTCAAGGCTTCTTCGAACTGCTCCTTGTTGATAAGGCCGGCATTAAGCAACATGTCCAAAAGTGTAATGCCCATGGGATCTCCTTCAGGAAAGACTAGTGGTCACGTGCGGTTAATTCTTTCTTGATAATTTCGGGTCTTTTGGCCCCCGGCTGTGTTGCGGCTTTCGGCTTAGGCCCTGCTAGGCCTGCGTCGCCGCGCCTTGCCGGGAACCAAAATCCCTCGAAATTCTTGCAGAGAACTAACCGCACGGGACACCAGGCAAATGATTATTCAACTTATACGTTCAAACTCCCGCCGTCAATCGGTGACATTGCCTGCAAGGTTAAACGGATTTTTTCGGCCCGCTTCAAGCGTTTGATCTCTATCTCCCTTTTGCCGGCGCTGCTTCTGGAATGTCCCGACTCCACGTAAACCAATTTCTTTGGGGGATGAAGGCGGAAATATTTTGCACCCCGGCCTGCGGCATGGTCCCTGAACCTTCGTGTTATGTCGGTGGTGATTCCGGTGTAGAGGGAACTGTCCAAGCACTGAATTATGTAAACGTGCCACTGCATAATTTTCGTTATTTCAGCGGCTACCAGTTTTCGCCTAAAAGCTCGAAATGGGCCTGTGGGTGATTGCATGCCGGGCATTTGTCCGGGGCGTCGGTGGAGTTTTCGTGAATGTAGCCACAGTTGCGGCATCGCCAGACGACCGGCTGTCCTTTTTTGAAAACCCGATTGTTGGCAATGTTGGCTTTCAGAGCCAGGTACCGTTTCTCGTGTTGTTTTTCCGCGACGGCGATGGCCATGAAGATGTCGGCGATCTTGGGGAATCCTTCCTCTCTGGCCACTTTGGCAAAGCCGGGATACATCTGGGTGTGCTCGTAGTTCTCGCCGCCAGCTGCCTCTTCCAGGTTCTCCAAAGTGGTTCCGATGACACCGGCGGGAAATGCTGCAGTGATCTGGACCTCTCCACCTTCCAAAAGCTTGAACAGCCGCTTTGCATGCTCCTTCTCCTGGTTTGCCGTCTCTTCGAAAATATCGGAGATCTGAACGAAGCCTTCATTCTTCGCTTTGGAAGCAAAGTAGGTATAGCGGTTGCGTGCCTGGCTCTCGCCGCAGAAAGCGGTGAGTATATTCTTTTCCGTCTGTGTTCCCTTGATGGTCATGATCGGTTTCCTTTCCTTCGTAATTAGTTCGCTGCATTGTAGCATAACCGCGACCGAATTCAACGGTAGTGGTCGTGGCAGCAGCCTCTTTTTGCCTTTGGGAATCTCTTGGGATGGGAAAAAAATCCATAGGTGAGATGATGCGGTGGGACCGGGCGCGTCGCCCGGTCCCACGTTGACGGTACTACTTGTTGTGTCCTCGTCCTTTACCCTTGCCTTTGCCTTTGCTGTGGTCCGAAGCGCCACCACCGGGGGTGCCGGTAAAGGATAGATTGCCGCTCTTCAGGGCATGGAACTCTGATGAACCGGGTTTTATGCCCAGTTCCTTGGCCATTACGCCCCATCCCTTGCTCTTTTTGGTCTTGTATGTCTGGAGAACCGTATCCGGTTTGGCCTGCGCCATTTGGCTCAGTTGCAGGACCATGAAGGCGTCGGCGGGAGCGGCCACCGTCCTGAGGATCTGCTCCACCTGGGGAACCGGCACGCCGAACTGTGCGCCAAGCTTGACGTTGAAGGCGCCCAGGTCTGCTTTGGCCTGAACGTTGAGGCTGGAAAGGAAGTCATCCAGTCCTGCGTGGGCCACGGCAGCCATGCCTGTGACGAAAAGAAAGAGAGTTGCTACGACGGTCTTTTTCATTGCGTTACCTCCCGATGAAAATGTTGCCGAACCCGTCAGGATTCGGCTGCCCCCTATATACACCCAAAACTTTTCGTCACCAAAGGAAAAACCTTAAGCCGGTCTTAAGAAGTAATCTTGGCGCTATTCTGCAAAACTGCCGGCAAAGTCCATGGCACACATGGATCTAAAGACCGGATGCTCACCACAGGCGACTCCTACCACATTGAACTTGCGATCAAAAATGTTTTTCCGGTGCCCCCGGTCGAGCACCCCATCATCGATAATGAGCTGCATGACCATCAGACGGGCCTCTGTCGGGCCATAACCGATATTTTCGCCAATTTTCCCAAGCCACCGACCCTGGCGTTCAATCCTTTCGGTCATGTTTCCGCTCTTTGCATTGTGCCCGGTTCTGCCGGTTTCTCCTTGTTCTTTTACCAGTTCCGATGCTGCAGAGGCCATGCCGTCAGACCATTTCAGCGGTGGCAGCGGCTTGGTGCGGGAGAGGAACCGGATGGCCTCGTCCACTGCTTTAACACCTTCCTGCGTGACAACCCTGGTGCGCTTATCCTCAAGGCGATAGGCCTTTCCTCGGAACTTCCGGCGAAACTGTTCAAGGTATTCTGCATAGCCTTTCGGGTTGGTACGGGCAAGATTCAGTTCCAAATGTACAGCATGGGGGTCTGGAGCCCCATGGGCTGGAACGGCCGCGAAAAGTGCCGTGGCAATCAGCAGGTATGACATAAGCTTGGCAATCAAGGCAGCTCCTCTTCAGCATCGGATGGTGCTTCCACAGTAAAAAGGCCTGCTTCGCAGCAGGCCTTTTTCGGTGATTCTTCAATGGATTACGCGCATTCACTATAGCCGCAGACCCGGCAGACGGCGCATCCTCCCTCGTGTTCGACGATGCCGCCGCATTCGGGGCATGCTCCACGGTCGAAGGCGGCCTGCTCTATGCCCATATCGATGCCGCTTTCCTGCATGTGTGCCTGAATTGCTTTGGCTACAGCGTCGGCGCAGGAAAGAACCTTGTTTTCACCGAAGCCGGCCGGACAGTGGCAGGAAATGCCCAGCAGCTGCTTGATAACCTGGCGCGCCTGAATGCCACTGCGCCATGCCAGTGATACCATTCGACCGATAGCTTCGCTCTGTGAAGCGGCACAGCCGCCGGCCTTTCCCATGGTGGTGAAAAGTTCAAAGAGACCGCTCTTGTCTTCGTTGACCGTCACATAGAGGGGGCCGCAACCGGTCTGCATCTGATATGTCCACCCTTTGAGGGCCTTGGGTCGCTCACGTTTGTGTGACCGTTTTTCATCGGCAACCGGCAGGGTTTTCGGTGCTTCATCCTTCTTTCCGGTGGAAAGAACCTGTTCGTCCCTGGAACCGTCGCGGTAGATGGTTACCCCCTTGCAGTTTGTCTCATAGGCAAGACGGTAGACCTTTTCCACCTCTTCGATGGTGGCCGAATTGGGGAAGTTGACCGTTTTGCTGACGGCATTGTCTGTATGTTTCTGGAAGGCTGCCTGCATGGAAATATGAACTTCAGGAGTGATGTCGTGGGCGGTGACAAACACATTCCTGATCTGTTCGGGTATTTCCGGGATATCATGGACAGTGCCATGCTCGGCAATTTTCTGCATCAGCTCTTCCGAATAAAAACCCTCTTTTTTTGCCGTTTCTTCAAAGATGGGATTAACTTCGAGAAGAATATTTTTGTCCATTACCTGGCGGATGAAGGAGACGGCAAAGAGCGGCTCCACACCCGAAGAGGCGTTGGCGATAATGGATATGGTGCCGGTGGGTGCAATGGTGGTGACAGTTGCGTTTCTGATCGGCTCCATGCCCGGCTTGTCAAAGATAGAGCCTTTGAAATTGGGGAAAGGCCCGCGAACTTTTGCCAGTTGCACAGAGGCGGCATGTCCTTCATCGTTGATGAATTTCATGATTTTTTCGCCCAGCTCGATTGCTTCCTTGGAATTGTAAGGGATGCCGAGCAGGATCAGCAAATCGGCCCAGCCCATGACACCCAGGCCGATCTTGCGGTTGGCGCGGGTCATGGCGTCAATCTGTTCGAGGGGATAGTTGTTGACCTCGATGACATTGTCCAGGAAGTTCACTGCCAGCAGGATGACCTCCTTGAGGCGCTGCCAGTTGATTTCGCCATGTTCCACCATCTTGCCAAGATTTATTGAGCCCAGATTGCACGACTCGTAGGGTAGCAACGGTTGCTCTCCACAGGGGTTGGTGGATTCGATCTGGCCGATGTGGGGGGTCGGGTTGTCCTTGTTGAGGCGGTCGATAAAGATGATGCCCGGCTCGCCATTTTCCCAGGCCTGCTTGACGATCCGGTTGAAGACCTTGCGGGCGTTGAGGCTACCGGCTTTTTCACCACTGCGTGGGTTGATCAGGTTATACTCGCGATCTGCGTCCACAGCCTTCATGAATTCTTCGGTAAGGCCGACTGAGATGTTAAAGTTGTTCAGCTGTCTTTGATCTGCCTTGCACATGATGAAATCCATGATATCGGGATGATCGACCCGCAGAATGCCCATGTTGGCGCCGCGTCTCGTTCCTCCCTGCTTTATGGTTTCGGTAGCCACATCAAAAACGCGCATGAAGGAGAGGGGGCCGCTGGAAATGCCGGTAGTCGACATGACCATGTCGTTGGCCGGGCGGAGACGTGAAAATGAAAAACCTGTACCCCCTCCGGACTTGTGGATGAGGGCAGTGTGTTTTACCGCATCGAAAATTTCTTCCATGGAATCTCCCACCGGGAGGACGAAACAGGCGGAGAGTTGACCCAGCTCACGACCTGCGTTCATCAATGTGGGGGAGTTGGGAAGAAATTCGAAGGAGGTCATCATGGCAAAAAATTTGTCGGCAAGAGCAGCGATATCGGCTTTTTTATCGAATCTTGCATCTGCTGCGGCAATGGATTCGGCAACCCGGCGAAACATATCCACGGGGGATTCGAGTACTTTTCCATCCTTGTCCCGCTTCAGGTAACGCTTCTCCAGGACAGTGACAGCATTTTTCGATAAACCCGGAATGTTTCCCTTGGTTGTTTTTTTCATGTTTCTTTTCTCCTTGGAAATTAAATTAGTATTTCAAATTTATACTATATTTAGTGGCACGGCATGAAATAAACCACAACATATATGGCCTGTCAAGCATATTTCGTAAGGGTTTGATTCAACGTGAAAAGTGCTGAAGACTCTTCCAACATGGCAGTGTTCTCATTTACAAGGTGAACAAATTGTGCTATCAGTTACCGATTAATTCAAACGGGGTAAGTATGGCGACAAGGGATAAGGAAAGAGACGCGCTGGAGGCGCAGGTCAAAGCGCTGAAAGAGCTGATTGAAGTGGCCAAGGCCGTTGTCTCCACCTTGGATCTTGATACGGTGCTCCAGGCCATCCTGACAAGCGCCATGCATTTTGCTGAAACGCCAGCCGGCAGCGTGGGGCTTTACGACGAAAACAAACATGAGCTGTCCCTGCATGCCCATTCGGGTTTAACTGCCGACTTCATCAAGAAGGAACGTTGGGATGTCTCTCCTGGCGGACTTACGGAACAGGTACTTAAGGCCAGGGAGATCTTCTTTGTTGAAAATACTGCTACAGCCAATTTTTCCCAGAATCCCATGATGGTCAGGGAAGGGATCCAGTCGCTGGTCTGCGTTCCCCTTACCTTTGGCGATCGGGTGATGGGGGTCCTGTACCTGGACGATTTTGTTCCCCGTGTCTTCGACAAGGAGCGGATGAATCTTCTATCGGTACTTTCCTCATTTGCCGCCATGGCCATTTATAATGCCAAGCTGCACAACAGGACAAAGCTTCTTGCCATAACCGATGCCCTTACCGGTCTGTACAACCACCGCCATTTTCACCATATTTTCAGCATTGAAATGGGCAGATGTAAACGCTATCACAAGGATCTGTCCATTATCATGCTTGATGTTGATGACTTTAAAAAATTCAATGACAGATATGGTCATTCGACAGGGGATCTGGTCCTTACCTCCATCGGCGAGCTCATAGCTGGAACACTCAGGGGGGTTGACTATGCCTTTCGTTATGGAGGAGAGGAATTCATCGTTCTTCTGCCTGAAACTCGCCTTGAGCAGGCATTCCAGGTTGCAGAGCGGCTTCGCCAGATAATCGAGACGGAAACGGCGACAAAATTCACCAAGCTTGCCGGACATGGAGTTACTGTCAGTGTGGGAGTAGCCTCTTATCCGGTCGACGCCGACAAGAAGGATCAATTATTCGAAAAGGTCGATGCACTGCTTTACCAGGCCAAGGTGTTCGGCAAGAACAAGGTGTATTACAGCAAGGAGGAGACGGCGGTTTAATTACTGACGTCGTGCCATCATGTATCTGATTTTCAAGAAAGTCTGCGTTTATGCTGCTGTCGCCATGGGGTTGGCTTTGTCAGGAAATCCCGGTCCGGCAACCGCAGGAGACCGGGATAACAAAACTGATAGTCCGGATCGTACGGTTCTGTCTCCTGTTGCCGACCTGACCTATAAAAACAGGACCATCGCCGAGGATGTAACCTGGAAGGGCAATGTGCTTGTCGAAGGTGGACTCATTCTTGCCCCTCAGGCAACTCTTACACTAGAGCCAGGCACCACTGTTTTCTTCAGGCAGTCACCTGGTGGGGACAAACCGGTTTTCTTGATACATGGCAGAATCCAGGCACTTGGGGGGGCAGACAAACCAGTAGTTTTCACCTCTTTATATACGGAGCCGACACAGGGAGACTGGCAAGGGATCGTCATCATGTCCAGCGACAAGAAAAATGTCCTGGAAAACTGCCGGATAACAGGTGCTGAAACTGGGATCGAGGCTCTTTTTTCCAGAATAACCCTTAAAAATGTCGGTTTTGCGGCTTGTGGCACAGGTGCCAGGATTCAGGACTGCATGGCTGTTATCGTCGGAGGCGGGGCCACTAATTGCAATATCGGGTTGGAACTGACGGAAACCGAGGCTGATGTGCGAGATGTTAATTATTCAGGCAATGGACAGGCGGTAGTTGCTTTCCAGTCTTCCCTTTATCTGGGTGGATCAACATTCTACAGCAACAGCCTGGAGGCGGTCAAAGTCGAAGGAGGACGGATCAGGATTATTGGCAACAGCTTCAGTGTCAACGGCAGCGGCGTTACCCTGATCCAGGGTGAAGGCACGCTATCAGGAAACAGGATCCTGAAAAACAAAGACTATGGCGTTACTCTGTCCAAAGCCAGGGTGAAGGTGACTGCCAACGACATTTCCCATAACAGCAAGGTGGGTCTCAGGGTGGAAGACGGCAAGGGGGTTGCCTGGGGAAACACTTTTGTCGGCAACGGGGATTACGACCTATACAATGCCGGAGCAGATGATTTCAAGGCAATGGGTAATTGGTGGGGAGAGGGCACCCCGACCACCGGCAAGCGTATCTTCGACAAGAAGAGCAACACTTCCATCGGCAGGGTTCTTTACCTGCCAGTTCTTCAGGCCAAACCCCAATCCGACTTGTAGATTTCACAGCTTTTAATAACCATCATTATCAGGGAGAATTATGCGCTTTGACGGACGTGGAGAAGGAAGTCTCAGAGAAGTTAGAATAACCCGCAATTACATAAAGCATGCGGAAGGATCGGTACTGGTTGAATTCGGAGATACCAAGGTCATCTGTACCGCTTCCGTAGAATCATCGGTTCCGCCCTTTTTGCGCGGCAAGGGAACAGGTTGGGTCACAGCGGAATATTCGATGTTGCCCAGGGCTACCCATAGCCGGTCGCCAAGGGAAGCAGCGAAAGGGAAGGTGGGGGGGCGGACCCACGAAATACAGCGGCTGATCGGTCGTTCCTTGCGGGCGGTGGTGGATATGTCCCTCCTTGGCGAGAGAAGCATAATTATTGACTGTGATGTCATTCAGGCTGACGGGGGCACACGTACGGCCTCCATAACAGGGGCCTACGTGGCGCTATGCGATGCATTGCAGGGGCTGGTGGCAAAGGGTGAACTGTCGTCATTGCCGATCCGCGAGGCTGTTGCAGCCGTTAGTGTCGGCATCGTTGGCGGAGTTGCAGTTCTCGATCTGAATTATGTGGAGGACTCTGCTGCCGAGGTGGATATGAACTTTGTCATGACCTCCTCCAACCGTTTCGTCGAGGTCCAGGGAACTGCCGAGGCTGAACCTTTCACTATCGAGCAGATGGATGCCATGCGCACCCTGGCCGTTGACGGTATCAAGCAGTTGTTTCAGATTCAACAGGCGGTTCTCGCCCGATGAAAGAACTTGTGGTCGCCACGGGCAACAGGGGCAAGCTGCTGGAAATTGAGGATCTGTTGCGCGGATGCGTCGAAAAGCTCCTTTCCCCAGCTGATTTTTCCTCATTTCCAGCTGTAGTTGAAGACGGATTGACTTTCACGGAAAATGCAGTGAAAAAGGCAAAAGCCGCTGCAGAGGCTACAGGTAAGCCCGTTCTCGCAGATGATTCCGGGCTTGTTGTCGACGCCCTGGAGGGCAATCCCGGCGTATTCTCGGCCAGATTTGCCGGGGAAGGGGCCAGCGACGCGGACAATAACGACAAGCTGCTTGGAGAGCTGGCTCGACTACCGGAGACGGAGCGTTCGGCTGCGTTTCACTGTGTCGTGGCCCTATGTTACCCGGACGGGTCCTGCCGTACTTTCGATGGGGAACTGCGCGGCCTGATCCTGGACAGCCCCAGGGGATCAGAGGGATTCGGTTATGACCCTCTTTTTCTGGTTCCCGAGTATAGCCTGACCCTGGCCGAACTGCCCATGAGCATAAAAAACAGGATCAGTCATCGGGGCAAAGCTCTTGAAGCCCTGAAGGAATTTCTTGCCACGGTAAACACTTAGTTGAAATTTGAGTAAAAAAGCTTGCAGGTCACCCAATCCTGTGCTATAAAGTTTGTCTTCGATCGGGGTGTAGCGCAGCCTGGCTAGCGCACCTGCCTTGGGAGCAGGGGGTCGGAGGTTCGAATCCTCTCACCCCGACCATTTTTGTGCGCCTGTGGCTCAGTTGGATAGAGCAACGGACTTCTAATCCGTAGGTCAGAGGTTCGAATCCTCTCAGGCGCGCCATTTCCCACATATGGTGGCTATGGTGAAGCGGTTAACACAAACGACTGTGACTCGTTCATACGTGGGTTCGAATCCCACTAGCCACCCCAACTAGACACAAAGCCCCGCCAAAAACGGGGCTTATTATTAGTGACAGATAAGCGAGATTGGCGGAATTGGCAGACGCACCAGACTTAGGATCTGGCGGGGTAACTCGTGGGAGTTCAAGTCTCCCATCTCGCACCATTTAGCAATCTTTGAGGTTTGACCGAAACGGTTAAACCTTTTTTCATGGGCGAAAACACCGCAAGAGGAAGGTCATGACAGGAAGAATATTGGCTGCAGGCAGTGAAATAGAATCAATGTGTACTCGATGCAAGGCTGTGTATAACCATACCATAATTGCCATGGTGGGAGGACGCGTGGCCCGCGTCAAATGCAACACCTGCGGCAGCGAACATAACCATCGTGCTGAGAAGCCGAAAGAAGACCCTAAACCGCGCAGAGCCGCTTCAGGATCAACTGCATCGCCGCGGCCGAAGGTGAAAAAAGACGCCGGAGAATCAGAGCGCGAAGAGTGGGAACGGCTTTTTCACACCAAAGATACCGGGCGGGCAATTCCCTACGATATGGAAGGTTCCTTTAAAGTAGAGGATCTCCTGGATCACCCGGTATTCGGCTTTGGCGTGGTCTGCTCCCGCCAGCAAGGCAAGATAGAGGTCCTCTTCAACATCGGCAGGAAACTCCTCCGCTGTAAATAGTTTCCATCCGGAAAGGGTTCTTTTCTGCCCTGGCGGCGTCAATCTGCGGGCTTACTTGTGCGACGTACCGATGTACGTCTCCGCGCAAGCCCTTGATTTCCTTGCCAGAACAAAAAATCCCCTCTTTCCGAATCGGAAACCACTAGTTTCTCATCCGGAGTTTCCGGATGGAAACTAAATAATTACAGCAGTTCAGCAAAAGCAAAGGCGCCAATAATCCAGGAGCATCAGTTGTCCTTGATAATTGGCGCCTTTCTGTCTCAGGCAATCTTTTTTCACGATCCTATTTTTTTACACGGAATCCCGCCTTTTCCCAGCCACTCAAATCTGCAGCCCCTGTATTTTTCCCGGCTGCGGGGCGTGATGCTGGTTTTTCCTTCTCTCTGCCTGGTTCAGCTTCTTTAATCGACAGAGATATTCGCTTCCGCTGCAGGTCCACGGCAAGAACCTTCACCTTGACGATTTCCCCAACTTTTACCGCTTCGCTTGCTTCCCTGACAAAGCGCCGGGACAGGTGGCTCACATGGACAAGGCCGTCCTGGTGAACGCCGATATCCACAAACGCGCCAAACGCAGCCACGTTGGTGACAGTCCCCTGGAGGATCATCCCTTCCTGGAGGTCGCCGATAGTTGTTACGTCGTCACGCAGGGTCGCGGTCTCGAATTTGGCCCTGGGGTCCCGCCCCGGCTTTTTCAACTCTTCGATGATATCCCTCAGGGTCGGCAACCCGACCATGTCAGTCACGTAGCGTTTCAGATCGATCCGGCCGACGATGGAAGGCTCCTTCACCATGTCTGCAACGGTAGTGGAAAGGTCCTGGGCCATGGCTGACACCAGCGAATAGTTTTCCGGGTGCACGGCGGTGTTGTCCAGGGGGTTCTCGCCATTTCTGATGCGCAGGAACCCTGCCGCCTGCTCGAAAGTCTTCGGCCCGAAACGGCTGACCTTGAGCAGCGTCTGTCGGGAGGCAAACGGTCCATTCTGGTCGCGATGACTGGTAATGGCCCGCGCCTGTGTTTCATTCAGGCCCGAAACATAGGAAAGCAGCGCCCACGAGGCGGTATTCAGGTCGACACCGACGAAATTCACGCACGACTCGACCACCGCGTCCAGGGACTTTTTCAGGGCGTTCTGATTCACATCATGCTGATACTGGCCGACGCCGATACTTTTCGGATCGATCTTGACCAACTCGGCAAGGGGGTCCTGGAGACGCCTGGCGATGGATATGGCGCCACGCACCGTCAGGTCCAGCTCGGGAAATTCCTCACGGGCGATATCCGATGCCGAGTAGACACTGGCTCCCGCCTCGTTGACGACAACGACCGGCAGCCGGAGACCGGCTTCCGTCAGTGTCTGGCGGACGAACAGCTCCATTTCACGGCCGGCGGTACCGTTGCCGATGGCCACCAGTTCGCTCTGGTGGCTGTGGATCATGCGCAGCAGCTCCCTTTTTGCCGGCTCGATATTGCCGCTCCCGGTGTGGGGATAGATGGTGCAGTGGCCGAGGAAACGGCCGGTTTCATCCACTGCTGCCAGTTTGGAGCCGGTGCGCAAGCCCGGGTCAACGCCCAGCACGCGTTTGTTTCCCGCCGGCGGCAGCAGCAGCAGGTTCTTCAGATTTTCGGCAAAAACGGCAATGGCCGCTTCATCGGCCCGATTCTTGGATTCCAGTCGCAGCTCCACTTCAATGGAAGGTGCAACAAGCCTGCGGTACGCATCTTCGGCAATGGCTTCCAGGAGCGGGCGGAAGATGCTGTCCCCCTTGATCAGCCTGGATTTCAGCCCTGCCAGAATTTCATCCACCGGGGCAATGATGGAGAGAAAGAGAAACTCTTCCTTTTCGCCGCGTCGCATGGCCAGCATCCGGTGGGACGGTATGGTCTTCAGCGGCTCCTGGTAGTCGTAGTACATCTCGAACTTGCTGACCGTCTCCTTTTTGTCAGGCGCCACCCGCGAACAGAATATCCCCTGCTCACCGGAAACACGGCGGACAAAAGACCGGGCATCGGCATCTTCGCTCAGGCGTTCGGCCAGGATATGTCCTGCCCCTTCCAGGGCCGCCGCCGCATCGGCTACATCCTTGTCCGGATTTACAAAGGGCGCTGCTGCTTCCTCGGGGGTGCCGGCAGTCAGTTCCTGGGCAGCGATGATGTCAGCCAACGGCTCCAGGCCACGCTCTTTGGCAATGGTCGCCTTGGTTCGCCGTTTTGGTTTATAGGGGAGATAAAGATCCTCAAGTTCTGTTTTTGTCCTGGTTTGTTCGATGCGGGTTTGCAGTTCAGGCGTCAGTTTTCCCTGTTCGCCGATGGTCTTGAGAACCGTTACTTTCCGCTCTTCCAGCTCGGAATGGTAAGCGAGATTATCTTCAATCTGGCGGATCTGCACCTCGTCCAGCTCGAAGGTCAGTTCTTTCCGGTAACGGGCAATGAAGGGGACGGTAGCCCCTTCCTGGAGGAGGGCGACAGTATTGGCCACCTGTTTGGCTGCGAGTCCGGTTTCTTCGACGATTACGTCAAGAATACGCGTCAGTTGCTGGTCTGTCAGAGTCATTGTTGTTCCTTCCGGTCTACGTTGGGCATCAAATGCTCCCATTGGAAAAGCTCAGATTGATACACTTTTTCCCAAACACGGGCAAGCAAAAATTATTTCATCTGAGCCGCAGCGGCTGGAGGAAAGCCGCCAGAAAGCAGCGCCGCCGTTGACTTTCCTCCCTTTATCTGTTAGATACAACAGGCTGATCAATCATCGAGAATCCCAGGAGTTTCATGGAGAATTTTTTCCTCAAGCTTTCAATCATGCTCGTTCCCGCTCTGATGGCCATTACCTGCCACGAAGTTTCCCACGGCTTCGTCGCCGACAAGTTCGGTGACAATACCGCCCGCTATATGGGCCGTCTGACCCTTAATCCCCTGAAGCACCTTGATATTTTCGGGACGTTGATGATTTTTATTGTCGGCATCGGATGGGCGAAGCCGGTGCCGGTCAACTTCAACAACCTGAGACATCCCAAACGGGATATGATCTGGGTTGCCGCGGCTGGCCCCATCACCAATTTCATCCTGGCAGCGGTTTCCGCTCTGGCCTTGCGAGTCCTGGCCACTCTCACCTATGATGGGTCCTCCATGCCGGCGGTTCAATCGGTTGTCGAGCCGGTGGCGTTGATGCTCGGCTTTTCAGTTTATATCAACCTGCTGCTGGCCATCTTCAATCTGATCCCCATGCCGCCGCTGGACGGGGGACGGGTTACCGCAGGATTACTGCCCTACCGCCAGTCCGAGGCTTTTTCGAGGCTTGAGCCATATGGCATGATCATTATTATTGCTCTGGTCTTTTTTACCGACATTTTCAGTTATGTCCTGCTGCCGATTTTAAGCGCGGGGATTCACCTGCTGGCCGGCCCGCAAAGCAGCCTTGTCTTCAGTGTCACCAAGCTGCTCATGCGATAAAGGGCACCCATGCGCTTCCTGCACCAAAAATATCCAAAAGGAGTCAGTACCAAATGAAAAACAAACGTATCGTCAGCGGCATGAGGCCGACCGGAAAGCTGCACCTGGGGCATTACCACGGGGTACTCTCCAATTGGCTCGAACTTCAGCAGGAATTCGAATGTTTCTTCTTTGCTGCCGACTGGCATTCGTTGACCACCGAATATGCCAATACGGAAGGGATCCGGGACAATATCCGCGACATGGTGCTCGACTGGCTGGCTTTCGGCATCGATCCCGATAAAAGTACCGTCTTCATCCAGAGCCAGGTACCGCAGCATGCGGAACTTAACCTGGTTCTTTCCATGATCACCCCCGTTTCCTGGCTAGAGCGCAATCCAACCTATAAGGAGATGCAGGAAAACCTGACGACCAAGGATCTTTCCACCTTCGGTTTTCTAGGTTACCCGGTGCTCATGGCTGCCGACATCATTGTCTATAAAGCGGCCCGCGTGCCTGTCGGCCAGGACCAGATCCCGCACCTGGAACTTACCCGGGAAATAGCCCGCCGTTTCAACTACCTCTATGGCGAGGTTTTCCCGGAGCCGTCTGCCCTTCTTACCGAGACCCCGAAGGTGGTGGGGCTTGACGGACGCAAGATGAGCAAGTCTTACGGCAATGCCATCTTCCTCTCCGACACCGCTGAAGAGACACGGAAAAAGGTCATGTCCATGGTGACCGATGCCCAGCGCCCATTGCGTAGTGATCCGGGCGAACCGGATCGGTGCGTGGCCTTCACCCTGCATAGCCTGTATGTGCCCGAGGAGAAACGGTCGGAGATCGTCAGCGCCTGTCGCAGTGCCCAGATCGGCTGCGTGGACTGCAAAAAGATCCTGGCCCAGTGCATGATCGACACCCTGGCTCCTTTCCGCAGCCGACGTGAAGAGCTGTCCGAGAAACCGGACCTGATCGATGAGGTGCTTGCAAACGGCGCAGTCAAGGCTGCCGAGGAAGCCGGCAAGACCATGACCGATGTGAGGGCTGCCCTTAAGGTATAGGGAGCACTCGATTTTATGGAAGTGATGACTGAAAACTCCTTATTTCCCACCGATGTTTCCTACCAGGTGAACATCGAGGAATTCGAAGGCCCCCTCGACCTGCTCCTGCATCTGATCAAGAAGAATGAAGTCGATATCTACAACATTCCCATTGCTGCCATAACACGGCAGTATCTGGATTACATCGACCTGCTGAAGGATCTGAATCTGGATATTGCCGGCGAATTTCTCGTCATGGCGGCAACGCTTCTTCAGATCAAGTCGAAGATGCTTCTTCCAGTTACTGTGGAAGAAGAGAGCGAAGAGGCAGAGGAAGACCCGAGGGCCGAGCTGGTACGCAGGCTTCTGGAATACCAGAAATACAAGGAAGCAGCCACCACCCTCGGCCAATGCGAGCTGCTGGGCCGGGACCTGTTTGCCCGCAAATTTCCTGCACCTGAACTTGCCTCCTTTGAAGCTGAAGAAGAACCTGCGGATGTGGAGCTGTTCGAGCTGATTGAGGCCTTTCAGCGCGTGCTGGCAAAGATCTCTCCGGACAGCTTCCATGAGGTTGGCGCCGACGGCCTCTCCATCGCCGATCGGATAACCGAGGTTCTAGCCCTGCTGGAGGGGGAGGAAGCCATAACCTTTGAGGCTCTTTTTATCGGCGATGTTACCCGGGATGCACTTGTCATCACTTTTCTTGCCGTTCTGGAGCTGTGCAAACTGAAGATGATCAGGATCACTCAGGTCAAAGAAAAGGGTACCATCTGGATCATGCCAGCAGTGGCCGATGGCGCTGATGAGCCTGAGGAAGTCGAAGAAGGGAATGCCCATGTCGGCGAATCTTAAATCAGTTATCGAGAGCCTCATATTCGTCTCTGAGCAGCCGGTCTCCCTGGACAGGCTCTGCGGAGTCCTCGAAGAGCACGAACGGCCGGAGATACGCGAAGCGCTGGAATTATTGGTCGAAGAGTACCGGGATTCCGCAAGGGGTATTGTTCTGGCAGAGGTGGCCGGTGGATACCAGTTTCGCAGTCGACCGGAGAATGCGGATTATCTTCGCCGGCTAACCCGCAGCAAAACCACGAAGTTCAGCCAGTCGGCCCTGGAAACCCTTGCCATCATCGCCTACCGCCAACCCATAACCCGTGCCGAGATAGAATATCTGCGCGGTGTCGATTCAGGGGGGGTGGTTAAGAGCTTGCTGGAAAAAAAGCTCCTGAAGATCCTCGGCAAAAAGGAAATTCCAGGCAAACCGCTGATCTATGGCACCTCCAGGGAATTTCTCGAACTGTTCAACCTGAAAGACCTGTCCAGCCTGCCGTCGTTGAAGGAGATCCAGGAACTGGCTCCGACAGATGCCTTTTCAGCCCAGCAGGATCTGCCCCTTGATGACCCGGAACAGCCAGACCAATAGCAGGCTGTGCTGGTGGTGTGCGGCAGTTGTGGTAATATTCTCTTGCTGCGTCTGTTAATAGCTAACGGGAGGCGCCATGATTCGTCAGCCGGCAGTGGCAGGTCAATTCTACACCGATGATCCGGATAAACTGCGAACCCAGCTAAAGGCAATGATTGCCCCTGCACCGTTCAAAGAGAGGGCCCTTGGGGTCATATCTCCCCATGCGGGATATATGTATTCAGGTGCCGTTGCCGGCAAACTGTTCGGCGAGGTGGCTGTTCCATCGACGGTCGTCATACTTGGCCCCAACCATCATGGAATTGGCGCCCGTGCCGCCATCTTTCCCGAGGGAAGCTGGCAGACCCCCCTGGGAACTGCACCGGTAAACAGCTCCCTTGCTACCCTCATCAAAAAACACTCCTCTATCGTTGAAGCAGATCAAAAAGCCCATATCTTTGAACATTCCCTGGAGGTTCAACTCCCTTTTCTCCAGTTTCTCAGGCCGGACGTCAGCATTGTCCCTGTTTGCCTGGGGTTCCGCGACTTCAAGAGCTGCCTCCTGCTGGGCTCGGGCATTGCCTCTGCCATCAGGGACTATGGCGATGAGGTTCTGATCGTGGCAAGCAGCGACATGACCCATTATGAGACTGCGGCCAGCGCAAAGCAGAAGGATGAACAAGCCATTAACATGGTGCTTGCGCTTGATGCTGAAGGGTTGTTGCTGGTCTGTGCACAGAAGGATATTACCATGTGCGGTGTGGTTCCTGCCACGGTCATGCTTGTCGCGGCCAAGGGCCTCGGAGCGACAAAGGCCAGGCTGGTGCAGTACGCCACCAGCGGCGATGTTACGGGAGACAACCGCCAGGTTGTGGCCTATGCGGCACTGACGGTACAGTGATGGATGTCATTACCACCCATGTGAATGCCGACTTCGATTGCCTTGGGGCAATGGTTGCGGCAAAAAAGCTCTACCCGGACGCGCTGATGGTTTTTTCCGGAGCCCAGGAAAAAAGCATGCGCGACTTTTTCCTCAAATCCACCGGCTATGCCCTCAATTTCACCAGGCTGAAGGATCTTGACCTGGGTAGCATCACCCGCCTCATCCTCGTCGATTGTCAGCACTCCTCACGCATCGGAAGATTCTCGGAAATCCTTAACCGGCCGGGTTTGGAAATCCACATCTACGATCACCACCCCGAATCATCGGGCGACATCTCCCCAACCGGCGGTGTGATCCGCGCCAGCGGATCTTCTACCACCATCCTTACCTCCCTTTTGCGGGAGAAGGGGATAAATGTAAACGCTACCGAAGCGACGCTGATGATGCTTGGCATCTACGAAGACACCGGCAGCCTCATCTTTCCCTCGACCACAACCGAAGATTTTCATGCTGCAGCCTGGCTGCTGGAGCATGGGGCCAGTCTCAATACAGTTGCCGACTTCATAACCCAGGAACTTACTGCCGAACAGGTTTCTCTTTTGAACGACCTGCTGAAATCCCTTAAAACCACTGAGCTTCACGGAGTGGAGATCTCCATCGCCCAGGCTTCGGTCGATTACTACATCGGGGATATTGCCGTTCTTGCCCATATGATGCGGGATATGGAAAACCTGGAGGCTCTTTTTGTAGTTGTCGGCATGGCGAGTCGGGTTTATATCGTTGCCAGAAGCAGGATTCCCGAGGTGAATGTCAGCGATATCCTTCATGAATTCGGCGGCGGCGGTCATTCTTCTGCCGCTTCGGCAGCCATTAAGGGCCTGACAGTGATACAGGTCCTGGAGAAGCTTGAAACGGTCCTGCGGGCAAGGGTCAATCCGAAAAGGGTTGCCGGAGATATCATGTCTTCACCGGTGAAAACCATCGATGCCACGGCAACCATGGAAGAGGCCCGGGACATGTTGACCCGCTACAACGTCAATGCCTTGCCGGTTATCAAGGACAAGCGGTTGGCCGGCATCATATCCAGAAGAATTGTGGAAAAATCCCTCTACCACAACCTTGGTCAGGTTCCTGTCACCGATTACATGCATTCCGAATTTATGAACGCTGCACCCGATACCAGCATAAAGGAAATCCAGGACTACATGATCGGGCGCGACCGGCGCATGGTCCCTGTCCTGGACAAGGGCCGGCTTGCAGGGGTAGTGACGCGCACCGACATTCTTCGCTACATGCACAACGGCGAAGGGCTTTATGATCTTGCACGTAATGCCGTGCCCATGAAGAGCAAGGAGGTCAGGGGGCTGATGGGCAAAAACCTGGCGCCGCGGATTCAGCAGATTCTTCATGAGCTTGGCCGGGTGGGGGACTCCCTTGACGTGCCCGTTTTTGCGGTGGGGGGATTTGTCAGGGACCTGCTGATGAACGTACCCAATCTGGATATGGATGTGACGGTGGAAGGAGACGGGATACTCTTTGCCGAGACCTTTGCCGGCCAGTACGGTTGCCGGGTCAAGAGCCATGATAAATTCGGTACGGCGGTGATTGTCTTTCCCGACGGCTTCAAGATAGATGTGGCCAGTACCCGCCTGGAATATTATGTTTCACCCGGAGCACTTCCCACCGTCGAGCGCTCTTCACTGAAAATGGATCTCTATCGCCGTGATTTCACCATCAATACTCTGGCCATCAGGCTCAATGAATCAGAATTCGGGGTGATGCTCGATTTTTTCGGAGCCCAACGGGACCTGCAGGATCATCTGATCCGGGTTCTGCATAATCTGTCCTTCGTTGAAGATCCGACCCGTGTCTTCCGCGCCATCCGTTTCGAGCAGCGTCTTGATTTTACCATTGCCAAGCATACGGAGAACCTCATCAAGAACGCGGTCAAGATGGATTTTCTTGAAAAGCTGGGCGGTAAAAGGCTTCTGACCGAGCTGGTTTATATCCTGCGTGAGAATGAGCCATTGAAAGCCATCGAGCGGATGGCCTCTTTCGGCCTTCTCCGGTTCATCCATCCGGAGCTGGAATTGACTACCGGGACGAGAAACATGCTGGAAGAAGCACGCAGGATCATTTCCTGGTTCGACCTGTTGTTCCTTAACCGGGCCTACGAGCGTTGGGCCGTTTATTTTCTTGTCTTGTGTGAATCCCTGACCCATGATCAGTTGTGGGGAGCATGCACCAGGCTGGCGGTCAGCGAACATTACCGGGAGAAGCTGTTCGAGACGCGCAGGCAGGGTGAGGAGGCGCTTGCCACAATCGAGAAAAAAATTGCCAGGACCGGAGCCATTGAAAAGAGTGAGGTCTACTTTCTGCTGAAAGATCTTCCTGTGGAAGTCCTGCTCTATTTGATGGCAAAAACCGGCAGTGAAGAAGTCAAAAAATGGCTGTCCCTCTATTTTACCCAGCTGCAGAATGTTCGCTGCTTCGTAACCGGTCATGACCTTAAACGCCTGCAAGTGCCGCCGGGCCCTCTTTATAAGGATCTTCTCGACCTTGTGCTGAAGGCACGTCTGGATGGCAGGGTCATCAGCCGCGAAGACGAGCTGGAACTGGTGAGGCATAAATTGAAGAAACTGTAGCAAATTTGCAACAATCCCTCCTCCAAAAGGCTTACTTTCATTTCCGGTGCCCCCAGTCACATAAACATAAAGCTCCATCGGGTAATACTGTAGCATGTCAGGCTTATTCAAGAGTGAATCAAGCCCAGCCTTTCATTGAAGCCCAAACCAGAGTAACTCCGAGATGTCCTCTTAGCCCAATATGGCTTATTTACCAAATTTGGTCCGGATATTGCTGCCATGTGGCTGTTTGGAACGAATCCCAGGAGCGAAAATGAACAGACTGAGGAAATATACCCTTTTACTGGCAGCAGTCTTTCTTACAACTTTTACAGCTCCCTCCTTTGCTGCGGATGACCAAAACCCCGTGGAGAGGAATCCTTTCAAGGAAATTTTCGTCAATTCAATCTATGGTGGTCTGGCGGGCACATTGGTTGGTGGCGCCATGCTTGCCTTTACAAGAAGGCCGGCAGACCATGTGGACCGTCTGGCATATGGTGCTGCGGCAGGAGCTCTTTTAGGTGCCGGTTACGGTGTTTTCAAAGGGACCCGCTCCCTGATGGAGGTGGAAGACGGTAAGGTGAAGTTCGCCATGCCGACCATCATGCCTGACATCAAGGAAACCAATTCAAAAGGGCAGACGCCCATTGTCGTTATGGCTGAATTTCTTCGCGGTACTTTCTGAGGACTTGCAGGAGGGATTGCAGTTTTGTTGAGGGGGCCGGTTAAATGGCCCCTTTTTTTGTCTCTTATTCCGTAACCTCACGGATAGATGCTTCGATACCGTCCATGAGCTGCTTGAGTTCTGCCAGCGAGATGGACAGGGGAGGGAAGACGACGATGATATTCCCCAGGGGTCGCAGGAAAATTCCGTGCTTTCTCGCCGCTCTGCATACCAGGACCCCAATCCGCTCCTCCCAATGGTAGCTTTCCTTTGTTGCCCTGTTTCTCACCAGCTCAATGCCGCCGATGAGCCCTTCCTGACGCACATCACCCACGTGAACCAACGATTTTAGAGAATTCAGCCGGTCTTTCAGATACTCGATCTTGGGTTGCAGATTGGCCAGCAGCTGTTCTTTCTCAATTAAGTCCAGACTAGCCAGTGCGGCTGCACAGGCAATTGGATTACCGGTAAATGTGTGGCCATGGAAAAAGGTTTTCAGCTCACGGTATTCACCGAGAAAGGCATTGTAAACCTGCTGGGTGGTTAGGGTTGCTGCCAGGGGGAGATAACCTGCGGTAATTCCCTTGGATAAGGCCATAAGGTCAGGAGTAACTCCTTCCTTCTCACAGGCGAACATGGCGCCGGTCCGGCCGAAACCCACTGCCACCTCGTCGGCGATCATGAGTACATCATATTTGTTGCACAGCTCGCGTACCGTCCGGACGAAACCTTCCGGCTGAGTGATCATTCCACCGGCACCCTGCACTCGGGGCTCGATAACCAGTGCCGCCAGTTCGTGGGCGTGATCAGCCATCAACCGTTCCAGCTCCTTGAGACATACCTTTCCGCAGCTGGAGCTATCCGAGGTTTCCATGGGGCAGCGGTAGCAGTAAGGCGCCGGTGCCTTGATGGTGGGAAAGAGAAGTGGGGAATAGACATCGTGGTAGATGTCGATGCCGCCGACGCTCATGGCTCCAACTGTGTCACCGTGGTAGGCGTTGGTGAAGGAGATGAATTTTGTCTTGCCGGTGTGCCCTTTGTGCTGCTGGTACTGGAAGGCCATTTTTACGGCAATTTCCACAGCGGTTGAGCCATTGTCGGAGTAAAAAACCTTGCAAAGGCCGGGCGGGGCAATATCCACCAGCCGCTTGGCGAGCAGGGCGGGCTGTTCGCCAGCCAGGCCCAGCAGTGTTGAGTGCTCAAGCCTGTCAACCTGGGCCTTGATCGCCTCATTAATCTCTTTCTTGCAGTGGCCGTGAACATTGGTCCAGATTGCGGCAACCCCGTCCAGATAGCGGGTGCCGTCTGTATCTATAAGGAATGATCCCTCACCCCGTTCAATGACAATCGGCTCGTCCTCCTCCCACTCCTTCATCTGGGTGAAGGGGTGCCAGACATAGCGGCGATCATATTCCTGAAGGGTTTGTGTATCGTATTTATTCACCTTGTGCTCTCCTTTGTTGATGATGCTGCGCCAGCCCCTAATTCACGCAGCATCAACGCCGTTGCCGGGTCCTGCTCAAGGATCGAAACAATCTCTTCCACAAGGGTATGCTGATCCAGCCTTGGGCTGTGCGGGAAAACCCCCAGCAGCGCTGCCCCGGAAAGGGAGCCCAGCATGTGCGGCGCGTATTCTTCGGCCTTGTCCGGAGCTGAAGGATAATTGTTGACGATGATCCCCTTGACAGGAATGCCCATCTGTCTTGCGGTAAAAGTGGTGAGCAGGGTGTGGTTGACGGTGCCGAGATTGGGACGGGCGACGACTGCGACTGGAAGATTCAGGTGATTGATCAGGTCGGCAGTCAACAGCCCGCCGGCCAGGGGGACCATCAGTCCGCCTGCACCTTCGACGATGACAAAGTCATGCTTTGCTGCCAGCCGCTCGTAAGCAGCCTTGATTATGGAAAAGTCGATGCGGACCTTGTCAAGTTCGGCCGCCACTGAAGGGGCCAGCGGTTCCCTGAGCAGATAAGGGGTCATGTCAGGATCGTCTTCACGTGTATGCACAGCCCATTTCAACAGCTCTGCATCTTCGGAAAGAAGTTTACTTCCGACCTCTATGCAGCCGCTGGTGACCGGCTTCATGACCCCGACAGACAATCCCTTATTCGCCAAGAGCCGTGCTAACACAGCCGAGACAATAGTCTTGCCGACACCGGTATCGGTGCCGGTAATGAATATCCCCTTACAGTTTGCCATTCACCGCCTCCGATTTAACCAACCACCAATCACCAATCACCAATCACCAATCACCGACCATTTATTCGCAGCAGCTCGCCACCGACAGGTTCAGGTCCTTGAGCATCTGCCAGTCTTCTTCGGCGGCCCTGCCGGTGGTGGTCAGGTAGTTGCCGATCATGGTGCCGCTGGCGCCGGCAAAAAATATCCACGATTGCAGATCGCGCAGGTTTTTCTCCCGGCCGCCACAAATCGAAATCCGCTTTGTGGGAAGGATCAGGCGGAAGAGGGCGATGGTTTGCAGGCATTCCATGGGGGTTATGTTCTCTGCATTTTCCAGTTTTGTTCCTGCGATTGGATTGAGGAAATTAAGGGGAACCGAGTCCACATCCAGTTCCCGAAGGGTGTAAGCCATCTCGATTCTCTGGGCCACACTTTCTCCCAGGCCGAAGATGCCGCCGCAGCAAACCTTCAGCCCAGCTTTTTTCGCGACGCGTACGGTATTCACATCTTCTTCATAGTCGTGGGTGGTGCAGACGTTGGGGAAAAAGCTGCGGGAGGTTTCAAGATTGTGATGATAGGTTTCCACGCCGGCTTCCACAAGGGCAGATGCCGTTTCATGATTGATAATACCCAGTGAACACGAAGGGGTGATGCCTGTCTCCCGGCGGATGCGTCGCACGGCATTGCAGATCCGTTCCAGCTCTTCCCCTTTCTTGATTGATGTGCCGCTGGTTATGATGCCGTAACAGGATGAGCCGTTTTTTTCCGCTTCCCTGGCGCAGGCCACCATTCGCTCCTCATCGATCAATGAATAGACCGGGGCATCGGTTTTGTGGTGGGCCGATTGGGCACAAAACGAGCAATTTTCCGGACATCGGCCCGATTTGGCATTGACAATGGAGCAGAGGAAGACCTTGTCTCCGACAAAGTGCTCCTTGATGCGGCTTGCTGCACCAAACAGCGGGTACAAAGCCGAACCCCGAAGATTTGCCAGCTCCAATGCCTCTTCAACAAGAATATCTCCACCTTCAATGATGCGTTCGCCTAATTTTTCCAGGTTCATTTTCATCTGCTGCCCTCCGTAAATCGGATTTATCACAGCAGGTTGGTCTTGTCAACCGGTTTTAGATAAATGGTTGACGAGTGACAACAAGCCAGGACGTAAAACCATGGCAGTTGAAAGTGGATGTTTGGGAATGTGTCCGAACGATGGTGAAATGGGAGAATCTATATGGGCAAGATGGGGGGTGACTGACTGTTGAAAAACTACTGCTGGGCAGCTTCAGTCGGAACCCCGGCGTCGATTACGCCTGGGTTCCGAGCTTGGGCAATTTTCAGGGTTTTTTTGCCTTTGCCGATATCTTTGCTGTTTTCTTTTTTGTGGCTGCTTTGGGAGCGGCTTTGGCGGCAGCTTTTGCCGGTTTGGCTGCCTTTTCCTCGGTTGCGGCTTTTGCCTTTATCTTGGCAGCTCTTACGGCTCTAGCCTTGGCCAGGTTGTCGGCGAGGCCGCGGTCCTGAGCCATTTTCCTTCTGGCTTCAGAGAAGTTTTTGGCAGTAAGCGCCTGGGAGGATGGGATCCCAAACTGTTTTCTGTATGCTCCCGGCTTCATGTCATGTACCTGGGCCAGATGGCGGGCAAGGGTCTTCATGCCGGTTTTGCCGCAGATCATGCAGGAGACTTGATCTGGTTGGAATGCTTTTTTCAGTGAGATGGCTGGAGCCTTGCTTTCCGATTCTGCTTCTGCCGGTGCTTCCAATTTTTGCAGTGCTGCGTGAACTTTCTGCAGTTCTGCAAGCAGTTCTTCACTGGACATCTCTGATACTGATGCATGTGAAGAAACAATGCTTGCTGTCAGTTCCAATAAGGTTGAGGCCATTTTACTTCCTCCTTTGTCAAGACAAGAGAATATTTATTCAAGGTTTTTATATTTAACTATATTATTTCTCTAAATCAAGAAAAAAGGTGGTCTTTATAAATAAAAAGCGTTGACTGATCAGAGATATATCTGATAATTTGGCCTTCCTGATAGCATAGCGTTGAGTGACAAGGGAAGCACTTCACATGGCAATGATAAAGATTGACGAACAACGATGCAAAGGATGCGGTCTGTGCACAATAGCATGTCCGCACAAGCTGCTCGCTTTATGTGACAAGATAAACAATCAGGGCTATACTCCTGCTCGCATTTCCTCAGCAGACAAGTGCACAGGCTGTGCACTGTGTGGTGAGATTTGTCCCGATGTTGCCATTGCCGTCTTCAAATAATCCATAGACTTTCCAGTCCCGGTTCAAGCTGTTTCATACACAGTTTCTCATCTGCAGAAATTGCTCACCCGTGTTTAACAACGGAGGTAGTTTTGACAAAGCGTCTTTTTGTGAAAGGAAACGAAGCAGTGGCCATGGCTGCCATAGAGGCCGGCTGCCGCTATTACTTCGGTTATCCCATTACGCCACAGAGTGACATTCCTGAATATCTTTCACGTGAACTGCCAAAGCTGGATGGCGAGTTTATCCAGGCAGAGAGCGAAATCGCTTCCATCAACATGCTCCTTGGCGCCTCGGCTACCGGGGTTAGGGCCATGACATCCTCATCAAGCCCGGGAATTTCCCTCAAGCAGGAGGGAATATCATACATGGCAGGTTCAGAACTTCCCGGCGTCATCGTTAATATTTCCCGTTCAGGCCCCGGCCTTGGGGGAATCGATGCTTCCCAGGCCGATTACTTTCAGAGCGTGAAAGGGGGAGGTCATGGCGGCTACCATGTCGTCGTCCTCGCACCGGCATCGGTCCAGGAAATGTATGACCTTACCATGCTCGCATTTGATCTGGCAGATCAGTACAGGATGCCGGCCATGATACTTGCCGACTCCGTTATCGGTCAGATGAAGGAAGGCCTTGTGGCCAACAAGAGGCCGGTGCGGGATTTGCCAGCCAAAGATTGGGCTGTGCGAGGCAAAGGGGGCGGAGAGCAGCGTGTCGTCAAATCCCTTTTTCTTGGAGATGGTGAGCTGGAGGCCCATAACTGGAAGCTCCACGCCAAATACCAGGTGCTGAAGGAACAGGAGGCTCGCTGGGAGGAATACGAAACTGCCGGCGCCAATCTGCTGATTTCGGCATTCGGCTCCACGGCGAGAATTGCCAAGACAGCCATCATGATGGCAAGGGCGGAAGGGCTTAACGTGGGGCTGTTGCGTCCCATAACCCTTTTCCCGTTTCCGGAGAAGGCGCTTCTTGAGCAGACCAGAACCTGCAAGAAAGTGTTGGTCATGGAGCTGAATACCGGCCAGATGGTTGAAGATGTGAGGCTTTCCGTGGCTAAAGATGCAGAAGTCAGCTTTTATGGCAGACCGCCAGGTGCAGGGTCGCTGCCTACTCCGGAAGAGCTGCTGGAACAGATCAAGAAACATTATTGATCGGTGATTGGTGATTGGTGATTGGTGATTGGTGAGGGGCAAACCTCGAACTCCGAACCTTGAACCTCTAACTTCGAACTTTTTACGAGGATTATTATGCAGCAGGTTTTCAAAAGACCGGCAAGTCTGAAGGATGTACAGACCCATTTCTGCTCCGGCTGCCATCATGGGACCATCCATCGCCTGGTTGCCGAAGCGATTGACAAGTTTGCGGTACAGGACAAGACCATCGGCGTTGCATCTGTCGGTTGCTCGGTTTTTCTCTACGGATATTTCGATGTGGATGTGGTCGAAGCTCCCCACGGCCGGGCTTCAGCCGTTGCCACAGGCGTAAAGCGGGCCAAGCCGGAAAACTTTGTCTTTACCTATCAGGGGGATGGTGACCTGGCAGCCATCGGCACTGCAGAAATTATTCACGCAGCCAACCGCGGTGAAGATCTCACCGTTTTTTTCGTCAACAATACCACCTACGGTATGACCGGAGGACAGATGGCTCCGACGACACTTGTAGGACAGAAAACCTCCACTTCACCCTATGGCAGAAACAAGGCCAAGGATGGCGCCCCCATCAGAATGGCCGAACTTCTGGCCCAATTGGAGGGGGTCGCCTTTTCCGCCAGAGTGGCGGTTAACTCCCCAAAGAACCTGATGGATGCAAAAAAACAGATACAGAAGGCCTTCCAATACCAGGTGGAGGGAAAAGGTTTCTCATTCGTCGAGGTTCTTTCCGCCTGCCCGACCAATTGGGGGATGAATCCTCTTGCAGCCAATGAACGGGTCGGAACTGAAATGAGTGAATATTTCAAGCTGGGTGTTTACAAGAACACCGCCAACTTGTAGGGAGTATCTTCATGCGACAGGACGTATTCATATCCGGATTTGGCGGACAGGGTGCCCTTCTAGCAGGCAATCTGCTTGCCTATGCTGCCATCATCGAAGGCAGGAACGTTTCTTTCTTCCCTTCCTATGGTGTAGAAAAGCGTGGTGGTGCAGCCATGTGTACCGTTGTCATCGCCGACGGCGATGTGGGCTCGCCTATCATAGGTACTCCTTCCTTTATGATCGTTCTAAACCAGTCGTCACTGGATAAATATGGCGCCAAGGTCAAACCCGGCGGGGTCTGCATCGTCAATTCCAGCCTGGTCAGCACTGAAGACTTTCACCGTTCCGATATCAACATCATTGAAATTCCCATGAATGACATTGCCATTGAACTTGGCGATGCAAGAATGGTGAACATGGTGGGACTTGGCGCCTATGTGGAAAAATCCGGTGCCGTATCCCTTTCCGCTCTTGAGGCCGGGCTCAAGGAAGTACTGCCGGAAAGGAACCATCGCTTCATACCAGCCAACATCAAGGCCATTGAAGCTGGCGCCCGGAAAGCCAGATAGCGCTGTTCTGCTGACCAATTTAAAAATGCTGAAAATTGTTGACGGGCGCAACCTGAATCTGCTATATAAGGCGTTCATGTTGGGGTGTCGCCAAGCGGTAAGGCAACGGACTCTGACTCCGTCATCCAAGGTTCGAATCCTTGCACCCCAGCCATCTAAAGATAAACAAGAGTGAAGCGTGAAAAGTGAAGTGTGAGAGGGATATAAATGTTTTTGAGAATCGTTCTTCATTCACAATTCAGCAGACACTTATTCTCAGGTCCCATCGTCTAGCGGTTAGGACACCGGCCTTTCACGTCGGTAACAGGGGTTCAAGTCCCCTTGGGATCACCAATTATTGAACAGTAACCTCCATTGGGGATTGCTGTTTTTTTTTGCTTTGGCGTCGCTACTACTTTTAGTTCAGGAATCAGAGGATGAAAAAGAAGATTTTAGGTTTTATTGCGGCATTGCTGATTTCGATTTGTTCCATGCCGGCGTTCGCCCTGTCTGTGGATGAAGCGAAGCAGAACGAGGATCAGGGCGTTTTTATCGGCGAAACAAAGAAAGGTACACCCTTGGGGGAGCTTAACGAGCCCACCTCGGGATTCTCCAGCAAAGGATTTTCCAACACGGGATCCTCCAGCGAAGCTGAAAGAGGCCTGCTCAACAAAGACACCTTTGGTGACCAGCGGAATCTTGCAGAGAAAGCAAATCTTCTTAAGGATAAAGATAAGGCCAAAGAGCTTGCAGCCAAAAAGCCAAAAGTATTTCTCAAGGTTGAACCCGGCGACGGATTGGTTCGACTCAACTGGGACGTGAAGGGCTTGCAGGCGAAACCTGGCGATGCACCGGTCAAGTTTACCCTGTTTTATGGCCTTGAGCCGGGTCGCTATGAAAAGAAAATCGAGATTGGCAGTGTTCGGGAATACACGCTTCGCGGACTCATCAACAATTATATTTATTATGTCAAAGTTCAGGGAACCGTCCAGCTTCGACAGGAATCAGAGGAGGCGGAAGAAAAACCGGCTGAGCAGGTTGTTTTTTCCAACGAGGTCAAGGCAATCCCGCTTCCTGTCGGAGAACAGGGATCCCAACTGGAAAAATCTTTTGCCAAAAAAGTAAGTACTTTCCAGGATAATCTTGAAGCTGATCCTTTCAAAAGAGAGTTGAAGCAGTTCGGCTATGATTTCTTCGAAAACAGCCTTGCCACTTTGACCATGAGCGATAACCTTCCCGTGGGTGGGGATTATATCATCGGTCCTGGCGATTCCCTGCGGATCGATCTGTGGGGTACACTGCAGGGCAAGTACGATGTGGTTGTCGACCGTAACGGTGAAATCACCCTGCCTAAAATCGGTACTGTAAAGGTTTGGGGGATCGACTATGCCCAGGCAAAGGAAGTCATCAATAAGGCTGTTTCACGCTATTTCAAGGGTTACGAGCTCAACGTAACTCTGGGTAAACTCAGGACCATTCAGGTATACGTAGTTGGCGAAGTCGTGTCCCCCGGCACCTATTCCGTCAGTTCCCTGGCCACGGTAATAAATGCCCTTTCCCAGGCAGGTGGCCCCTCGAAAAACGGCAGTCTGCGCACTGTGCGTCTGCTAAGGGGGGGCAAGCTGATACAAGAAGTTGATCTGTATGACATGCTTCTTGGCGGAGACCGCAGCAAGGATCTTCGGCTGGAAAACGGGGATACCTTGCTGGTGCCGGTGATCGGGCCTGTAGCTGCCGTTGCTGGTGAAATAAAACGCCCTGGCATTTATGAACTCCTTGGCAAGACAAGCCTGTCCCAGGTGCTGCAATTCGCCGGGGGGATCACCGCCGCCGGAGACACTGCCAGGGTACAGGTTGAAAGGTTTGAGGGAAACCATGCCAGGGTAGTGCAGGATTACGAGGCCAAGCCTGGCCAGCAGGTTCTTGACTTGAATAGCATCCATATGCACGACCAGGATATGATCAAGGTATTCCCTGTGTTCAAGGCGCTGCGCCGCGTGGTTACTCTCAAGGGGAATGTGGTGCGCCCCGGGGAGTATCAGTACCGGGAAGGAATGAGGATCACCGATCTGATACCCTCATTTGCTGCTGTTCTGCCGGATTCCTATATGGAATCGATCGAGATCCTTCGAGTGGTGCCTCCCGATTTCCACAAAGAGACATCATCCATAAACTTGCGCCTGGCTTTGCAAGGAGAAGAAAAAGAGAACATCCTGCTCCTGGAGCAGGACTCCATCAAGGTCTTTCCCCGTTCCGAGATGGAAGAAAAACCGGTCGTCGCCATCAATGGGCAGGTATTGAATCCCGGCACCTATGACTATTATCCGCGAATGACTGTCAGAGACCTGGTTACTGCTGCCGGTAGTCCAAAGAGAAACGCACATCTTGAGAACGCCGAGCTGACCCGGGTCAGGGTCGAAGGGGGGCGGGCACAGGTGAAGCGGAAGATTGTCAACCTGAAATTCGCCTTGGCAGACGATCCGGAGCACAATTTAGTGCTAGAGGCGGATGATGTCCTCAGCGTGAGATCCATTCCTGAATGGCTGGATACCGACGACCGGTTCGTGACCTTGAAAGGTGAGTTCCGCTTTCCGGGCATCTATTCCATAGCCAAAGGGGAAAAGCTCGATTCCGTCATTAAGAGGGCTGGGGGCTTTACGGATGAAGCCTATCTGAAAGGCGCAAAGTTCACCAGGAAATCGGTCCAGGAGAGCCAGCAAAAGCGAATGGAAGAAGTTATTTCCCGTAGCGAGCAGGACATTGTCAAGAAACAGGGTGAATTGGCGTCACTGGCAGCATCGAAAGAAGAGCTGGAGGCAACCAAGGCTTCCCTGGAAGGACTGCAGAAGAACCTTGAGCAGTTAAAGCTGAAAAAGGCGGAGGGGCGTGTGGTGGTGCACCTGGTAGCCCTGAATGAGCTGCCACAAACTCCCTACAATCTGGAGATGTCCGGGGGAGATGTACTCGAAGTCCCACCTGTACCCAGCGTCGTCAATGTCATGGGCCAAGTTTACAACCCGACCACATTTGTCCATCTTCCCGGCAATACGGTTTCGGCATATCTCAGGCAAGCTGGCGGGCCGAACCATGATGCAGAGGAAGACGACATGTACATCATAAAAGCTGACGGTTCTGTAGACAGCCGCCAGCAATCACGGTTCGGCATCCGCTGGAATGAAGACGACAAAAGCTGGAGCTTCGGCAGCTTCATGTCAAAGCCCATGAATCCGGGGGACACACTGGTTGTGCCCCAGAAACTTGAGCGCACGGCCTGGCTCAGGGATATCAAGGACATTACGACCATCATTTCACAGATTGCCCTCACTGCAGGCACTGTCTTCATCGGGTTGAAATAGAGGATTCAGGGATGGATACAAATAAGGACGAACTCCAGTCGGAAGAGGAAATCAACCTGCTTGATCTTCTCAGGGTCATTGTCCGGCGTAAAAAGCTGATAATCAAGATATGTGTGACAGCTGTTGTTTTGTCGGTTGCATATAGCCTGACCCTTCCCAATATTTACACGGCTACAGCCCGCGTTCTTCCGCCACAGAAGGAAGGCGGTGGCGGTATCTCCGCACTGCTCGGTCAGGTGGGTGGGCTTGCGGGATTGGCTGGCGGTGCCCTTGGCGGGAGTTCCGATCTCTATCTGGGCATACTGAAAAGCCGCTCCGTTGCCGACGCAGTCATTAAAAAGCTGGACCTGCAGAAAAAGCTGGAATGCAAAAGCATCGATGAGACCAGGCTGGCCCTGACATCTATTGTAAAAACACAGGCGGGCAAGGATGGGATTATCACTATCAGTGCAGACAACAAGGATGCTGTACTTGCCGCCACTCTTGCCAATACCATGGTTGCCGAACTGGGAAACAGAAGCGTGCAGCTGAACTTGACCAGGGCAGGGTCAGAGCGGGTCTTTCTGGAAAAACGCCTTGATCTGGTGAAGGATGATCTGGCCAAGGCAGAAAATAGCCTCAGGGATTTTCAGGAAAAAAACAAGATGCTGAAGGTGGACTCACAGGCTGCAGCCACCATCGAGGGCATTGCACAAATCAGGGCCGAGATAGTCGCCAAGGAGGTGCAACTGGCTTCTCTCAAATCCTTCCAGACCGATGAAAGCCCGGATGTTCAGTTGCTTAAGACTTCCATTGCCAAACTCCGCAACCAGATGGGCTCTTTTTCCGGCAATGGTGCTGGAGATGTCATACCAGCAGTCGGCAACGTGCCGAACCTGGGGCTTGAATACGCACGGAGACTGCGTGAACTAAAGACCCAGGAAGCTATTTTCGAGCAGCTGAAGAAGCAGTACGAGGTGGCGAAGTACAATGAAGCGAAGGATTCTTCCTCCGTTCAGGTACTGGATGATGCAGTGGTGCCGGCAAAGAAAAGCAAACCCAAGCGCTCGCTGATAGTTTTGCTTTCGGCAGTAACTGCCTTCTTCGCTTCGATTTTCATAGTATTCATTCAGGAATACTTTGATAAAATGTCCGATGATGACAGGGGCCGCTGGAATGAGATCAAGGCCTCCCTCATGTTCCGCCGGCGGCAAAATTAGACAAAACTTCTACAACAGAGGTTCCTTGGAAAGGTTCAGGTCAAGATTATTTCTCCTCAGGTGGCTGCTGTTTATCGTCTGGGGAGTTCTTGTTTTATGGCTATCGCTCATGTCTGATCCACCGGCTATCGACGATGACCTGTTGGGTTGGGACAAATTCGAGCATGGTGCTGCCTATTCCCTTTTGACAATTCTCGCCGGCTGGGCTTTCTGCAACTTCCGGCTATCGGCAAAGCTCCGCTGGTCAATGGCAGCATCTGTCGCGGTCGGGATTGGTGCTCTTCTGGAGGTCCTCCAGGGATCCTTCACTCGAACAAGAACTGCAGAATGGGGCGATTTGCTGGCCGATGCCATAGGGGCAGGCATAATTCTTCTGCTGGCAATTGTCCTAGAAAAAAAATTCGGTGCCGCAAATAGGGGTTGATGTGCAACGGCTGATTTACTTCCTTGTCATGTTTTTACTGATCTCTTCGCCGGTTATGGCTGAAGATAATATCTTTAACAGCACGACTGCAATAAAGGATGAGCTGGGGCGTCTGGGAGAAGAAGCCGTCCAGGTTGCAGGGGCCCCTTTCGACAGGGACGCTCTTTTCGGTACACTGGCCACAGCTGGTGCAGTGGGACTTACCTATTATTTCGATGACGATATCAGGTCGAAGGTTCTGGGGCTGAAGGGAAAAAATCTGGATCGGGTGACCGACGCCGGCAATCTGGTTGGCAATCCATACCTTCATCTTGGCGTGGCTGCTGCCGTCTATGGCGGTGGAATCCTTGCCGGTTCCGAAAAATACAGGAGCCTTGGAGAAATGCTCGGAGAATCGGTAATTCTGGCCGACGCCGCCACCTTTCTTCTCAAGGAAGGTTTTGGCAGGGGACGTCCATTTAAAAGCGGCGACAAGGCCGATTTCAAGCCGCTTTCCTTCGATACTGATTATGATTCCTTGCCTTCCATGCACACTGCCAGCTCCTTTGCCATGGCCTCCGTCATGGCGAGAACTTCCGAAAGTTTCAGCGTCAAAATGTTGTCCTATTCTGCCGCTGCCTTTGTCGGTTTTTCCCGCATCTATCAGGACAAACACTGGGCCAGCGATGTTTTGCTCGGGGCTGCCATAGGTGAGTTGTGCGGCAGGGTCGTTACCAATTATCATGCCGGCAAGGGGGCTTCCAGACTGACCATTGCGCCCGCTGCATCCACTGATGGCGCTTCACTGGTGCTGCTCGGCAAATTCTAGTGTATGGGGGATAACATGCTGGCTGCGGTTATTTTCGATTTTGACGGAATCATAGTCGATACAGAGCCACTGCATTACAAGGCCTTTCAGGAAGTGCTCGTACCTCTGGGGCTGGGCTATTCCTGGGAAGATTACATCAGCCATTACATAGGTTTCGATGACCGCGACGCCTTTCGGGAAGCCTATGCCGTCGCCGGCAAGACGCTAGATGTCAAGGAACTCTGCTCTCTCATCGGGAAAAAGGCCGCTGCCTTTAACAAGATCATTGCTTCAGGGGTTATCCCTTTTCCCGGTGTTGTCGAACTGATCAAAGCTCTGAAAGGTAGCTGTCCGGTCGCTCTCTGCAGCGGTGCTCTCGCTTCGGATATAGCGCCGATCCTTCAGCAGCTTTCCATTACCGATGCTTTTGATGTAAAGGTAACTGCTGATGAGGTGTCTGCCAGCAAACCCCATCCCGAAAGCTATGAACTTGCCGTGAAAAGGCTTGCCCAGAAGTTTCCTTCCCTGACCATCACTCCTTCACGGTGTCTTGCCATTGAAGATACCCCTGCCGGGATAGCCTCTGCCAACGGTGCCGGTCTCAAGGTCCTCGCCGTGACCAACAGCTATCCTGAGGAGAAGCTGGGATCTGCCCTGAAGGTGGTTGATTCGCTGGTCGGCATCGATTATCAGGGTCTGGGGACATATTTTCACTCACTCACATGAAACAGCTGCCCATCGATGAAATCCTTCCACAATTACTAAAGAGCATCAAAGATAATCCTGCCTTAGTCATCCAGGCTCCTCCCGGGGCTGGTAAAACCACCAAAATCCCGTTAACCCTGCTACAGGTCCTTCCTCCTGACCGCAAAATAATCATGCTGGAGCCAAGGCGGCTCGCCGCCACCAATGCCGCCCGTTGGATGGCTGCCCAGCTGGGGGAGGAGGTTGGCAATACCGTCGGCTACACCATTCGCTTCGAGCGCCAGGTCTCAGCCGCGACACGTATCGAGGTCGTGACCGAAGGTATTCTCACCAGAAGGCTGCAGGCTGATCCACAACTCACCGGTATCGAAATGATCATTTTTGACGAGTTCCACGAGCGAAACCTGCACAGCGACCTGGCCCTGGCTCTCTGCCGTGACGCCCAACTGGGGTTGCGCCCCGACCTGAAACTGATCGTCATGTCCGCTACCCTTGATGCTGCACCAGTTGCAAAGCTTCTTGGCGATGCTCCTCTCTTGACCAGTGAAGGACGGTCCTATCCTGTGGAACTCCGTTACCTTTCGGGTGAGCCGGTCGGCCGGACAGCAGAAATCATGTCTGCTGCCATCCAAAGAGCATTGGGCGAAACCGAAGGGGATATACTCGCTTTTTTGCCCGGTGCCGGTGAAATCAAACGTTGTGCTGCTCTTCTCAATGGTTCTACGGCTGCAGCGATCCATCCCCTTTACGGTGATCTTCCTTTTGCCAGGCAGGAAAAGGCTATACTGCCGGGTCCCCAGCGCAAGATTGTCTTGGCCACCAACATTGCCGAGACAAGCTTGACCATCGAGGGGGTGAGGGTGGTCATTGACAGCGGCTTATGCCGCCAGCAGCGTTTCGATCCCGCCACAGGTCTCAACCGGCTGGTCACCACCCGCATTTCGGCGGCTTCAGCCTCCCAGCGGGCCGGAAGGGCCGGACGCACAGCCCCCGGAACCTGTTATCGCCTCTGGACAGAGCATTCCCAGTCCACTCTGATCCCTTTTACCGCGCCAGAGATACGTTCATCAGACCTGTCGTCCCTTGCCCTCGAACTGGCACTGTGGGGGGTGAATGATCCGTCTGCCCTTTCGTGGCTTGATGTGCCGCCGGCTGCAGCCTTGGCTGAGGCGCGCGAACTCCTGAAAAAACTTGATGCTCTTGACCATAATTTCCTGATTACCAAGCTTGGGCGCAAAATGGCTCTCCTTCCGGTTCATCCCCGGCTTGGGCATCTCATTATCGAAGGGGAAAGAAGGGGATATGGAGAGCTGGCCTGTGATATGGCCGCTCTGCTCACTGAGCGTGATATTATTTCCGGCAGTTCTTCGCATGTGACTCAAGTGAGTGACAGTGACATCCTTGACAGGATTGAGCTTGTGGTCGACTGGCGTAAGGGAAAGAGTTGCAGTAAGGGGACCGATGGCATGGACTCACATAGCTTTTCGGCTGTCGATCGCATGGCCGGGCAGCTGAAGAAGCTGGTCGGCACTGGAAGGGCGACATTACCGGCAACCGCCCAGGCCGTTGGTCTTCTCTCGGCCTTGGCGTATCCGGATCGCATCGGTCAGCAGCGGGAACCGGATTCCCCCCGTTATCTTCTTGCCAATGGACGCGGCGGAACCTTGAGCGGCAGGAGTTCCCTCAGGAATGCTGCCTACATTGTCGCCGTTGTCATGGAGGGAGGGGAGAAGGGCGATGGGCAGATTCATTCAGCCAATGCCTTGGATTTGGCAACGCTACGAAAGGAGTTCGCTGCAGATATCCAATGGTTGAGGTCAGTCAGCTGGGATGATCGGCTGCAGAGGGTGCTTGCCCGTGAGGAAGAGCGCCTGGGGGCGCTGGTTCTGGCAACGAGGCAGATAAATCCATCGGCGGAAGAGGTAACTGCAGCATTCCTTGGGGGGATAGCCTGTGGAGCCGGCCTCACTGCTCTGAATTGGACCAGCCGTGCCGAGCAGTTTCGCTTGAGGATATTATTTCTCGAAGGTATCTTTCCCGAATCCGGTTTGCCTGATTTTTCAGCGGATAATCTGCTGAGGACATTGCCCCAATGGCTCGGCCCATACCTGAGCGGCATTAAAAATATGGCAGAGCTTCAGGCCGTGGATATCTACACACCCCTGAAGAATATGCTGGATTACACTCAGCTCCGTTTGCTGGAGGAGGGGGCGCCGACGCACATCACGGTGCCGAGCGGTTCATCCATTCCACTGGAATACTCGGAGGACAAGCCGCCCGTACTGGCTGTCAAGTTGCAGGAATTGTTCGGCCTTGCCGATACACCCCGGGTGGCGGGAGGGAGGATTGCCGTCACTCTGCATCTTCTTTCTCCGGCACGTCGCCCCATCCAGGTGACGCAGGACCTGAGGAACTTCTGGAATTCAACCTATGTTGAAGTAAAAAAGGAGTTGAAGGGGCGTTATCCGAGGCATCCATGGCCTGATGATCCATGGAATGCGACTCCGACGCGAAAGGCCAAGCCAAGGGGATAAAGACTTGAGAGTAAGATTTATTGGGGCAAATTGGTGAAGACGATGGTGCCGTTTTTCTCCACAAACCGCCTGATCTCGGCATGTTGAATGCGGTTGGCCGCAATAGTGGCGTTTTTGAAACTTCCTTGGCGGTCTTCCACATAGGCCTGAGTCAGGTTTGTACCGTGTTTCCATAGCTCAAAATGGAGATGTGGACCGGTTGAGCGGCCGGTGGACCCGGACAAGGCGATCGTTGTCTGGACATCGACCTGCTCGCCTGTTACAACGAGCAGCAGGGAGTTATGCCCGTACAGAGAGGTCATACCGCTGTCATGCTCGATGATGACCAGATTGCCGTACCCGCCACGGGGGCCGCTGAAGGTGACTTTTCCCGGTGCGATTGATTTTACCGGTGTTCCTGAGCCTACGGCTATGTCTATACCGCTGTGATGTCTGAGATTGCCGTCGATGGGGTCATGGCGCCAGCCATAGTTGGAGGAAATTTTTCCTGTTACCGGTACTTGCAGTTGCAGGCTTTCCTGATCATTCGTAGAGGATTTCCTGTTTTCATGGAGAGTTTTTTTCAGGGCAAACTTTTTCTTTTCAGACGGCCTTTGGGGCGCATCTTCCTTCATGATCTTCACCGCACCCGATCTGGTGGGAGTATTGGTAAAAACTTCTACCCCATCTTCCATTTCGAACCGGTAAAAATCGGCATGGGCGTTGACAGAGACAACGAGCAGCAATATGGTGAAAACGGGGCTTTTCCATGGGGAGAGCAGCATTCTGGCTCTTTCCTTATCTACTGTTTTGGGGGAAGCGCTGTAAATATACAGTGTTACCTGTTAATTTACAAGCTTATGGAGGTTGGAAGTGCGTATTGCCGTTGTCGGGGCAGGAGCCCTTGGTCTGTATTATGGAGCAATGCTGCAGAAGGGCGGGCATGAGGTATGTTTTCTTCTGCGGCGCGATCTTGAAACCATCCCAAAGAATGGCCTCAGCGTTTTTTCCATAAATGGCGATTTCAAGCTTTTCCCAGTTGCAGGATACGGGAGCAGTGAAGAGATTGGTATGGTGGATCTTGTGCTGGTAGGGCTGAAGACCTTTGCCAACCAGTCGTACCGGCAGCTTATAACCCCGCTCTTGAAGGATAACAGCATCATCCTCACCTTGCAGAACGGGCTTGGCAACGAAGAGGCCCTTGCTGAAATTTTCGGCAGCGAACGGATTATGGGAGGAGTGGCATTTCTCTGTTCCAACCGGGGAGAACCCGGTGTAGTGCATCATTTGGGAGCGGGAAGAATAATCCTGGGGGAGTATGCCCGACCATATATGGACAGGGCAGAATCAGTCGCCGCAATGTTCAGCATGGCAGGCGTTCCATGCCAGGCCGTTACTGACCTGAAAAAGGCACGATGGGAAAAACTGATCTGGAACATTCCCTTCAATGGAACATGTGCCTTGCTGCAGAAGCCGGTGAATGTCCTTCTCAGTAACCAGAGGACGCGGTGTTTGCTTCGGGACATCATGTTTGAACTGATCCAAGCGGCAAATTGCCAGAGCCTTTCGAACCCGATCCCGATGGCATATGCTGATGAGATGCTGGATTTCACAGACGCAATGGGGCATTATAAGCCATCAATGCAGATTGACAGGGAAGAAGGCAGAGAACTTGAGCTTGAGGCAATTTTTGCCAGGCCTCTGGATGCTGCCCGACAAAAAGGGATTATCATGCCGCGGGTGGAAGCACTGCATGCACTTCTTGAGGAATCCACAAGCCGATCCTGATCATATTGATGGTGGTTATATATTGGGCACAGGGGGCAGGCTTTGCCTAATTTATGGGCTGTAATTATCGGTGGTTTATTACCATAAAATCTAAGTTACTTATTTTATTAACTAAATGTTGGAGATGGTCGTTGGCAGAAAAATTGCTATAATTTCCACAGCTATAAAATCGTGATTCGTTTGTTTTAATTGATTAGCCTTGCATTTTAAAAACAAGGCAAATATAATCCGCTCGCTTTTGAGCAAAACGATTCGGGGGTGAGATCATTGAAAAAAGTCGAAGCCATCATCAAGCCTTTCAAACTGGATGAAGTCAAGGAAACATTGAATGAAATCGGCATTCAGGGAATAACCATAGCTGAAGTCAAAGGGTTTGGTCGCCAGAAAGGCCATACCGAACTGTATCGCGGCGCTGAATACGTCGTTGACTTTATTCCCAAAATAAAAATCGAGATTATTGTCAGTGACGACATTGTCACCAAGGTCATTGATACCATAGAGCAGGCAGCAAAAACCGGCAGAATCGGTGACGGCAAAATTTTTGTAACGCCAGTGGAAGAGGTTGTAAGGATCAGGACTGGTGAGCGTGGCGAAGACGCTCTTTAGACCAGTGCAAAATTAATAAACAGTTAGAAAAGGAGATTTGTTGATGACACCAAAACAAGTGGTTGAGTTTGCCAAAGAAAATGGCGCACTAATGGTCGATTTTAAGTTCATGGACTTCGTGGGAATCTGGCAGCACATTTCGATTCCCATCACCGAGTTCAGTGAAGATACCTTTGAAGAAGGTCAGGGATTTGATGGTTCCTCCATCCGCGGCTGGCAACCGATCCATGCTTCCGACATGATCCTGCTCCCTGATCCTTCCACCGCCAAAATGGACCCCTTTGTCGCGATTCCGACTCTTTCGCTCATCTGCAACGTCTTCGATCCTATCACCAAGGAAGACTACACCCGTGATCCTCGTAACATCGCACGGAAGGCTGAAGCGTATCTGAAGTCCACCGCCATCGGCGATACTGCCTTTTTCGGACCTGAAGCTGAATTCTTCATCTTTGACGATGTGCGCTATGATTCAAGCTCTAACCAGTCCTTCTATGTTGTTGACTCCGTCGAAGGCGCCTGGAATACTGGCCGTGAAGAGTTTCCAAATCTCGGCTACAAGCCCGGCTTCAAGGGTGGCTACTTCCCGGTTTCTCCTAACGATTCCCAGAACGACCTCCGTAATGAAATGGTCATAGAACTGCAGAAGGTCGGCATCAGGGTTGAGTGCCAGCACCACGAGGTTGCCACTGGTGGCCAGGCCGAAATTGATATGCGTTTCTCTTCGCTGGTGGACATGGCCGATCAGCTCCAGTGGTTCAAATACGTCATCAAGAACGTAGCCAACAGAAATGGCAAAACTGTAACCTTCATGCCGAAGCCGCTCTATGGCGACAATGGTTCCGGGATGCACTGCCACCAATCAATCTGGAAAGACGGCCAAAACCTGTTTGCCGGCGACGGCTATGGTGGGCTCTCCAAAATGGCCCTTTACTACATCGGCGGCATCATCAAGCATGCGAAAGCCCTCTGCGCCTTCACCAACCCGACCACCAACTCCTACAAGCGCCTGGTCCCCGGTTATGAAGCCCCTGTTAATATGGCATACTCCAGCCGTAACCGTTCCGCTTCCATCAGGATTCCGATGCTGTCTTCCAATCCGAAAGCAAAGCGTATCGAATATCGGACACCGGACCCCTCCTGCAATGGCTACCTTGCCTTCGCCGCCATGCTCATGGCCGGTCTCGACGGTATCGAAAACAAGATCGATCCGGGCCAGCCGCTGGACAAGGACATCTACGGACTTTCTCCGGAAGAACTTGCTGATATACCTTCAGCTCCGGGCAGCCTGGAAGAAGCTCTCAATGCACTCAAGGAAGATCACGAGTTCCTCCTCAAAGGTGACGTCTTCACACCTGACGTTATCGAGAAATGGATCGAGTACAAGACTGAGGCAGAGGTTACCCCTGTCCGCATGCGTCCTGTTCCCCTTGAATTCGCTCTTTACTTCGACATTTAAGCATACTGCACCGATGAACGACAAGGGCGGGGGATTTCTCCCGCCCTTTTTTAATTTCTTGACAGTCCCGGTGCTATGCGTTTAAGTATCAAACGCGGTAGAAATCCCCCATAAACAGGAGTATTGCATGTCAGAATTCAGTAATGTAACCGTTGTAAAAGAGGCAAATATATTCTTCGATGGCGGTGTAACAAGCCGCACCATCATCTTTTCTTCGGGCAGCAAAAAAACCCTGGGCATCATGATGCCGGGAGAATATGTATTCAATACAGCCGGCGCCGAGTTAATGGAAATTCTTTCAGGTGACCTGGAAGTGCAGATTGCGGGTATCGACTCGTGGAAGCCCGTAAAAGGCGGGGAATCCTTTGAAGTTCCTGCCAGCTCCAGTTTCAGGATGAAGGTAAAAACCGTTACCGATTATTGCTGTTCGTTTCTTGCCTGAACAAAGGTCATCCACCATGGACTCAGCCGGATCAAACTCTGATTCTGTTGTCGGGCGTTTTGCACCATCGCCCACGGGGCCGTTGCACCTGGGTTCTCTTGTTGCCGCATTGGGAAGCTACCTCTTTGCCAGGCACGCCGGAGGCCGATGGCTGCTGCGTATGGAAGATATCGATCTGCCGCGTGTCGTACCGGGCATTGCAGATGATATGCTGGCTACGCTGGAAATTCTCGGTTTTCAGTGGGATGGAGAAGTGCTTTACCAGAGCAAAAGGACGGAGATTTACGATGCTGCGCTGCAAGATTTGATCAAAAAAGGGGTTGCCTACCTGTGTGGCTGCACAAGATCGGAAATTGCCAATATTTCGTCAGCCCCTGCTCCAGGTTCCGATGACATTGTCTATCCCGGCCTCTGCCGAGAAGGAATAGCACCCGGCAAGGTGGAGCGTGCTTACCGGGTGAAGGTCTATGATGAGGTGCTTTCTTTTATAGACGGGGTCATGGGACGTTACAGCCAGGTGTTGACCGCTTCTTGCGGCGATTTTGTCATTCGGCGTGCCGATGGACCTTTCGCCTATCACCTGGCTGTTGTTGTGGACGATGCGGCAACTGGCATCAATCAAGTAGTGCGTGGCTCGGATCTTTTGAGTTCCACACCGAGACAGATCTATCTCCAACGGCTTCTTGGTTACTCGACCCCATCATACGCCCATCTGCCGCTTGTAACCGGCCCGGACGGAGCGAAGCTGAGCAAGCGGGACAATGCCGTTTCCCTTGCCGCAAATGTCGATCTGCGTAAAGATGGTGGAGCTCTCCTCCTGGCGGCACTTTGCTTTCTTGGCCAGGCACCACCATTGTTTTTAAATGGAGCGCCACAACAGGAAATTCTCCATTGGGCGGTATTGAATTTCAAACCCGAGAATATCCCCCGCATTTCTTCTCCTTTTGCACCAGCATGATGTTATAGAAAGAGCTTTCGCCTAGATTAGCAGTTATCGTCAAGGGTATAATAATGCCATTCAAGTATCAGCCTGGAAAAAAATCGAAAGACCAGAAAAAAAGTATTGACTCGCGATGGGGCATTTGCTATAAGTTGGAACTCGTTGAGCGGGAATAACTCAGTGGTAGAGTGCAACCTTGCCAAGGTTGAAGTCGCGGGTTCGAATCCCGTTTCCCGCTCCATTAAAAACTATTTCAACTAATATATAGTGTCCGCATACGGCCCCTGACTTTCAAAAACCTCTCACTGGAGGTCAAGAACTCAGGGGTTTTTTGCGTCTGGCGGTAAGAATATGAAAATGTTTAATGAATTTAATGCACAGAGAAGACGGATTTTCTCAGGTACCTTTACTGGTACCGACATTGTCTTTACCTTCATTGTATTCTTGGTGGCATTGGTTGCCAGAATACTCCCCTGGCACCATGTGTTTTTTTCGGGGAAGGTTTACCTCTTCGACCCGGATTGTTATATCCGCTTGAGAAAAATCCTCATTTATATTCATTCCTTTCCTCAAACTCATGTTTACGACTATTTTCAGGGATTTCCCAAAGGGACAGGTGTCATTTCCTCCCCGGCCATGGAGTATCTCATTGCTGTTTTCAGCTATCCCTTTCACAACTTTTCCGGTTTCATTACTCAGCTGGGGAGAGCCGTTGCCCTGGCTCCTTCCCTTATCGGTGCCGTAACTGCCGTTGTAATGTACTTTTTCGTTAAAGGTTGGTGGGGTAGGGCAGCCGCTTTATGTTCCGGCTTGGTCCTGGCTCTTCATCCCAAACATGTTGAAGCAACCATTCTGGGTCGTTTCGACAACGAAATGATTGAACCTTTACTTCTGATGGTGACGTTCTGGCTCTACATCGTCTCCTGCAACAACCGGAAAAACCTTCGTTACTGGTCAGGCTTGGGTGTCTTGAGCGCAGTTTATCTGATGGCTTGGCGTGGTGCTCTCTTTCCCTTGTCTATCATAGGTGTGGATCTGGTCCTGCAGGTATTTCTTCACCGCGGTGATGTGGACAGGCTAAAGGATTTGGGGAAGGGTGCCGGATTGATGTATTTAACAGCGGCAGCCATCCTGGGTTTGATCTGCATTACTGATATGTGGGGAACAGGGGGAATGTTCAGCTGGAATATTGTTTCCTGGTTCCATGTGGCGCTTTTTGTCTGTGCCGGAGTCCCGTTCTTTCTGCTTTACCAATGTGCGGGGAGCAACAAGCTGGACAGGCAAAAGATTATAAAATACGTATGTGTCGCAGCGGTTTTCTTTGGATTGATGCTTGTTTTATTCGGTACACACATCGGTGAAGGACTGAAAGTGATAGGTGGCGGCAATGCATGGATTGACAGCATCTCCCAATACCAGCGCTCAAGCCACATCTCAAAATGGTTAAAATCTTTCGGTATTCTTTCCCTTCTGGCTCCGTTTGCCCTTTTCCTTTTGCCGAGCACCTCTTTCAATGGGATGAAGTGGAAACGCTTCTTGATCCTTTGGACGCTGGTTATGGTGGTCTCAACTATCGGCCGGAACAGGTATGCTGAATATCTGACTTTAAATGTCTCCATATTGGCCGGCATGATCATCTACTATTGCCACTCCATCGGAGACAGCCGACGTGCCGTCATGAGAAGTTCCGGTGCTGTGGCAGTTCTGCTCTGTCTGCAGATTCCTACCTTCGCATATTTCAGCAACCTGTATAGAACCGGCGGTGTCTTCAATATAAAAGGGGATATTGAAGATACCATGCTCTGGCTGAGAGACAATACGCCTTCACCTGGCGATCCTTACCGTCCGTCTACAAAGCCGGCTTACGGTGTAATGGCTCGCTGGGATTATGGGGGGTGGGTGGAATCCATTGCCCTACGTCCTTCCATTGCAACCAATTACGGCACGGAAACCTATGGCATGGAGGAAGTGGCCAGATTCCTTTTGACTAAGGATGAAGATGAGCTGCACAAGGTTCTGGAACGAAACAGGGTTCGATATATCATTATTGATAAAATTCTTGGTGATCTTCCCATGTATGCGAAGCTGATCGGTAACAATTCGCAATTCTTTGTGGAAAGGTGGAATCCCCAGGTTAAAAAGACAGAGTATCTACCGGCACCTGAAACATTTTCCCTGATTTCTTCTCGTCTTTTCTTTGCTGACGGGAGCCTTGCCGAGGCAGCCGGCATACAATTCCAGCCGGTCGAAGGGGTCAGGCTGGTTTACGAATCCGATTCACCAGCATCGGTTGGCGGCTTCCCCTGGGAAATCAAGCGCCTGAAGATATTTGAAAAGGTAGAAGGTGCCAGAGTCAACGTAAGAGGGGTTCCTGGCGCAATGGTAAACCTTTCGCAACCCATTGAGACCAATCAGGGACGTGTCTTTGTCTATAATAACGAAAAATATTTTGACCGACACGGCATGGCCACATTCAGGCTGTTATATCCCCGAAAGAACGACCCCGGTACAACCGGGGCCATAGAGCCGCCCCAGATTGCCAGCAACGGCAGGAAGCAGGTCATTCAGGTCCTGGATACGGACATATCCACCGGCCGCACCCTTGAAGCCACTCTGGCACAGTAGATCCTAAGCAGAGCTTTCGGAAGGGGCGACAGGGCTGAACATGCCCCCGGTCGACCTGCGTAAAACTCATTGAATCTTCAACCGGTAGCCGACACCCGGTTCTGTGATGATATACCGTGGGCGTGAGGGGTCCTTCTCTATCTTATGCCTCAGATTGCTTATGTTTACGCGCAGGACATGCGGCTGTTCCACATAACCTACGCCCCAGATCTGTTTCAGGAGGTGGGCATGGGTAAGAACTCTGCCCGCGTGTGTGACCAGCAGACGCAGGAGATCATATTCCGTCGGAGTTACCTGTACATCCTCTTCCTGCACCTTCACCTTCCGTAGATGTAAATCCACTTCCAGGCCGCCGCTCCTGAATACCGGTTCCACCACCTCCTGCAAAGAACGCCGCAGAGCTACACGCATGCGTGCCAGGAGTTCAGGGATACCGAAGGGTTTGGTCACATAATCATCCGCCCCTGCATCCAGCGCCTTTACCTTGTCATCTTCCCGCTCCCGCACCGACAATACGATAATAGGTACCTGAGACCATTCCCTCACCCGCCGGATCACCTCGACCCCGTCCATATCCGGAAGCCCCAGGTCGAGAAGGATAATGTCAGGCCGCGTCGCCACTGCCGCAGCCAGTGCCGAGTGGCCGTCGTCAGCTTTGTGGAGGCTGAATTCACCCGTATCGAGCGCGGTCTGAAGAAATCGCTGGATTGCAGGTTCATCGTCAACAATAAGTATTCGCGGCAAGCCGTTTTTCTGGTTCGTCATTCAAGCTTCCTTATTCAGTGGAATGGCTACAAGGACTCTCAATCCGCCACCTTCTATATTTTCTGCCCGGATTGTTCCGCCGTGTGCTTCTACGATGCCTTTGCAAATAGAGAGCCCCAGGCCCGTTCCTCCCGCGCCTTCCGGAACAGGTACTCGGTAGAATTTATCGAAGATCTTTACCAGCTCCTTCTCAGGAACACCTGGCCCCCGGTCTTCAACGGCAAGAATAATGAGATCGTCATCCGTTTTGGCCCAAATTGCCAGAGGTGTCCGTGGAGTTGAATACTTCATGCCGTTTTCCAGAAGATTGACAAGGACCTGGGTCATGAACACCATATCCATTTGAACCAGTGGCAGGTCATCGGACAGGTCAATAAGAACCTCCCTGTCTTGCAGACGTGCATCCAAAGGCGCCAAGGCACATCCGACCAGATCCTGTATATCGCAGGGCTCTTTTTTCAGTTTCAGTTCGCCTGCCTCCACCCGGGTCATGTCCAGCAAATTGCCGACAAAACGATTGAGCCGCTCCGCTTCCTCCCAAGCGGCATCCACCAGCTCCAGCCGACCCTTCTCATGGGGAGCGCACCCTTCGTTCCTGAGTGTGCTCAAAGCTCCGGTAATGGAAACCAGCGGAGTGCGCAAATCGTGTGAGACAGAATTGAGAAGGGCCCGCTCCAGTTTCTCCCTTGCCTGGAGTATCTGGGCATGCTCTGCCTGTCGAGCCAGATGTGCTCGCTCCAGTGCCATTGCCGTCTGTGCGGCAAAAGCGTCCAATAGTCGGCGCACTTGCTGATTTTGATGCTCCTCCTCCACGTTCAGCTTGATCCCAAGAATTCCCCGGACCGCCCCCTTGGTCTGGAGAGGCAGGTACAAGTGGTTGGATCCATCGGGAATCATGACTTCTCCCTCTTCTGTCCGGGTACTGTAAAAGGCCGATTCTGCAGCTATCTGTTCCTTGTCACCCCACCTGCTATCGTGACTTACCCCATGGAGCTTCAGCCGGTTCTCATCGGGTAGAAATACCGCCACCTCCGCCTTGAGCGATTCGCCTACGTTATTGACGACCGCTTCTACGATTGAATCCACATCGACAGCAGCGGCCAAGCTCCGGCTAAGGCGGTAGAGTGCCGAAGTCTGCACCTCCCGTTGTCGCACGGCATCGGCGCGTTCGTTGGCCGTGGCCACCAGCGAGCTGATGACAACTCCCACCATGAAAAGCGCCAGGAATGTGATGAGGTATTCGCTGTCGGAGACGGCAAGGGTCAGGTGGGGGGGGACGATGAAGAAATCAAAGGCCAGAACGCTGAAAGTAGCGGTCAGGATGGCCGCTCTTCGCCCCAGGCGAACGGCAGCGAGAACCACAACGAGCAGGTAGATCATTACCAGGTTGGTCGGCGCGATGTGATTGTGAACGAGCTTGCTGATGAGTGTAGCAGCCGTAACGAGTGCAACGCCTGTCGCATAACCTGCCCATGGAGGCGTTTTCCTGAAGAAGTTGCGTTCCCGTTTTGTTTCCACCTGGTCGATGCTGACCACGTAAACGTCAATGTAGCCGCTTAAGTAGATGATGCGATCCACCAGGGGAGGGCGCAGGAATTCAAGCCAGCGCGGCTTTTTCGGTTTTCCCACTACGATCTTGGTGACCTTGTGGCTGACGGCAAAGTCGACTATCGCCTCGGCCACCGATGCTGCCGTCACGGTCTCTATCTGTGCACCAAGGGTTTCCGCCAGACGGAGATTGTTCCAGACCCGTTCCCTGTTTTCCTGCAGGTGTCTGCCCCCTGCTGTCGTTTCAATATATACGACCATCCAGGGAGAATTCATGCCCTTGGCAAGGTGGTGCGTGGTGCGGATCAACTTATCGCTGAAGGGGCTGCCGCTCACGCAAACCATGAGCCGTTCCCCAAATGGTATCGGCCCGTAGCTGACGGGAAATTCGGTTTCCTGTATATCATCTTTGGCGATGCATTCAGTCATGGCGACCATTTTACATGAAATTCATTTCAACGATGCTGTTTTTTGAGCGCTGGAAGGTTTCTTGATATTTTCTTGATGGGGATGCGGTCAGTTTTGAGTCTATCTTTATGCGAATCGGGGTATTTTCTGAGTCAGCAGCCAATTACATCGTCTTTTTGTTCAAGCATCGGGAGAACACATGAAATCAGTTCAAGAACCCGCCTGGAAGGGGATTGTAAGGTCCTTCGGCTTGGTATTCGGCGACATCGGTACCAGTCCCATTTATACGCTCACCGTGATTTTCGCCCTGACCAAACCGACGCCGGACAATGTCATGGGTATCCTCTCCCTTGTGTTCTGGACCATGACAATTCTAGTCACTGCCGAGTATGCCTGGCTGGCCATGGCTCTAGGCAGGAAGGGGGAAGGGGGCACCATCGTCCTCAGGGAAATTCTCATCCGCATGCTGAAGCCGGGGAGGCAGATTGCCGTCATCAGTTTCCTCTCCTACCTGGGAGTCTCGCTCCTTTTGGGGGACGGGGTCATCACTCCGGCTATCAGCATCCTTTCGGCAGTGGAAGGTATGGTTCTGATTCCCGGCTTGGAAGATCTCCACCAGGGGAGCCTGATTCTTATTGCTGCGGTTATCGCCGTAATGCTGTTTTTCTTTCAGTATTGGGGGACAGACCGAATGGCCAGTGCCTTTGGGCCGATCATGGTGGTATGGTTTCTAGCTTTAAGCGTTTCCGGTGTCATCTCTATCACAAGCCATCCGGAAGTCGTGGCTGCCGTCAGCCCGTTCTACGCGGTGAAATTCCTGGCCGACAACGGATTTGCCGGATTTTTTGTCCTGTCCGAGGTCATCCTCTGCGCCACCGGCGGAGAAGCGCTTTACGCCGATATGGGCCATCTGGGACGCAAGCCCATCATCAGGGCATGGTCAATCGTTTTTTTCGCTCTCATCATCAACTACCTGGGGCAGGGGGCTTATGTGCTTTCCCACGGAACAGCAAAGAACCTCCTTTTCGGCATGATTCAGGAGATGGCGCCCATGTTTTACATACCGTTCCTCATCCTCACTATCATGGCGACGATCATCGCATCCCAGGCAATGATCAGCGGTGTATTCTCCGTCGTGTACCAAGGGATAACCACCAGGATCATGCCTCTCCTGAAGGTGGACTACACCTCGACCCATCTCAAGTCACAGATATACATCGGCTCGGTAAACTGGATGCTCCTCGGCTCCGTGATTTGCATAATGCTCATCTTCCGGAAGTCGGAGAACCTGGCTGCCGCTTACGGTCTAGCGGTAACAGGCACCATGACTCTCACCGGCATTATGATAATTATGATTTACAGCCGAACCACTAAGAAATGGAAAGTACCCTTCGCCGTGCTCGTGACATTGGTGGACGTGGTGTTTTTAATTGCTTGTCTCAACAAAATTCCCCACGGCGGCTACTGGTCGATTGTGCTCGCGTCCATCCCGTTCGTTACGATCCTCATTTGGACCCGGGGCCAGCGCGCACTTTACAGGGCGTTGCGTCCCCTGGATCTGGATACTTTTCTCATTGCCTACGAGCAGATATTTTCGAAAGGGAGCAACATTCCCGGTACGGCCCTCTTTTTCACGCGAGAGGCGCGTGTTGTCCCCCCGTATGTTGTGCACTGCGTCATTTCAAGCAACATCATCTATTCTCGCAATGTTTTCGTTTCAATAGTGCGCACTGACGAGCCCTTTGGAGTTAAGCAGCAGATGACCGAAGGATTGGGTTCCGGACTGGATGCCCTGGAGGTTATGGCAGGGTACATGGAAATAATAGATCTCGAGAAAATCCTGAAAGAGATCGGCATCAGGGAGAAGGTCATTTTCTATGGTATCGAGGATATCGACACGACCAACTTCGCCTGGCGCATTTTCAGCACAATCAAGAAGCTGACCCCCAACTTCGTAAAATTCTACAAACTTCCACCGAGTAAACTTCAGGGGGTTGTGACGCGGGTAGAGATGTAGCTTTGGTATAAGCTGGCGAAATCAGCTTGATTAACGACTCCTGCGCGGTGCAAGGAGGAACTGACTGGCAGTAATCGGTGGGATGCAGGCAGTACTGCTACCCTATGGTGGTTTCACTTGCACCTGGTAAACGACCCTCTTTCGATTAGCTTTGCAATCCTTTGCAATTCTTCATTTCTGGCCGTCTGATCTGTTGACGGACAGCTTTTCTTTCCCCACATGGAATGAAATAATCTTTCTATAACCCTGCTGATCGCTCCACCGGAGAGAAACCCTCTTTTGTCCATTCCTTCCCCCTCTGTTGCTGCTTTTATGGAAAGTGCAACATATTGTTGTGACAGGCAGGTCTAGGTGTACTTTCTCTTTTCGTCAGTAATTCAGGAAACTTGAAAATAATTTAAATTTGTCAAGGAATTTTCTTTCAGGCAGGTCAACGGGGAATCGGGTGGGCGCATTAGCCATTGCATCGGCATTAGGAGAGATAAGAGGGTAAGATAGGAAGACGAAGGAGCAGGCTGACGTTTGTCAGCCTGCTTCCCTGTTTCAGGAGGTCCTAGAGTTTGGTAATGACAATTTCATTGCCTGCAAGAGCGTTATTAGTTTCGTTGAGCTCTGCGTTGGCGTTGCCTGTGTCGGCTATCCCACCGAAATAGTAGGTGCCGGATACAAAGGTTGAAGGGACAGTTCCGTTAATGGTTATGGTTGTCTCTTCCCCTGCGGCCAGACCATAGATGTACTGGGCACCCAGGGAAGTATCGGCCGTGGTGATTTCATTGTCAGCCGAGATGTAGGAACGGACCAGGAAGGTGTTCCATGCCCTGCCGTTACCGGCGTTCTTGACTTTCAGGGTCACAGGTACCATCTGACCTGTGTTTGCGCTCAAAGGACCGGCAACGGAAGTGACGACGAGATCGGGAGTCACCTGGGTGCGGTTGACCGTAACCAGGTTTCCGGCAAGAGCATTGTTGGCTTCGTCAATCTCGGTATTGGCGTTGCCGGTGTCGGTTATGGCTCCGAAGTAATAGGGTGTGGCACCCCCGGCTCCACGGGGAATGGTGGTGGTGAAGGTCAGGGTTACCTCTTCCCCTGCGGCCAGACCGTAGATGTACTGGGCACCCAGGGAAGTATCGGCCGTGGTGATCGCGTTGTCAGCCGAGAGGTAGGGACGGACCAGGAAGGTGTTCCATGCCCTGCCGTTACCGCTGTTCTTGACTTTGACGGTGACGGTTGCCGGTGGCGTGCTGTCGGTATCGGTATCGATGACGGTCGGACCGGCAACGGAAGTGACGACGAGATCGGGAGTCACCTGGGTGCGGTTGACCGTAACCAGGTTTCCGGCAAGAGCATTGTTGGCTTCGTCAATCTCGGTATTGGCGTTGCCGGTGTCGGTTATGGCTCCGAAGTAATAGGGTGTGGCACCCCCGGCTCCACGGGGAATGGTGGTGGTGAAGGTCAGTGTTACCTCTTCCCCTGCGGCCAGACCGTAGATGTACTGGGCACCCAGGGAAGTATCGGCCGTGGTGATCGCGTTGTCAGTCGAGAGGTAGGGACGGACCAGGAAGGTGTTCCATGCCCTGCCGTTACCGCTGTTCTTGACTTTGACGGTGACGGTTGCCGGTGGCGTGCTGTCGGTATCAGTATCGATGACGGTCGGACCGGCAACGGAAGTGACGACGAGATCGGGAGTCACCTGGGTGCGGTTGACCGTAACCAGGTTTCCGGCAAGAGCATTGTTGGCTTCGTCAATCTCGGTATTGGCGTTGCCGGTGTCGGTTATGGCTCCGAAGTAATAGGGTGTGGCACCCCCGGCTCCACGGGGAATGGTGGTGGTGAAGGTCAGTGTTACCTCTTCCCCTGCGGCCAGACCGTAGATGTACTGGGCACCCAGGGAAGTATCGGCCGTGGTGATCGCGTTGTCAGTCGAGAGGTAGGGACGGACCAGGAAGGTGTTCCATGCCCTGCCGTTACCGCTGTTCTTGACTTTGACGGTGACGGTTGCCGGTGGCGTGCTGTCGGTATCGGTATCGATGACGGTCGGACCGGCAACGGAAGTGACGACGAGATCGGGAGTCATCTGGGTGCGGTTGACCGTAACCAGGTTTCCGGCAAGAGCATTGTTGGCTTCGTCAATCTCGGTATTGGCGTTGCCGGTGTCGGTTATGGCTCCGAAGTAATAGGGTGTGGCACCCCCGGCTCCACGGGGAATGGTGGTGGTGAAGGTCAGTGTTACCTCTTCCCCTGCGGCCAGACCGTAGATGTACTGGGCACCCAGGGAAGTGTCGGCCGTGGTGATCGCGTTGTCAGCCGAGAGGTAGGGACGGACCAGGAAGGTGTTCCATGCCCTGCCGTTACCGCTGTTCTTGACTTTGACGGTGACGGTTGCCGGTGGCGTGCTGTCGGTATCAGTATCGATGACGGTCGGACCGGCAACGGAAGTGACGACGAGATCGGGAGTCACCTGGGTGCGGTTGACCGTAACCAGGTTTCCGGCAAGAGCATTGTTGGCTTCGTCAATCTCGGTATTGGCGTTGCCGGTGTCGGTTATGGCTCCGAAGTAATAGGGTGTGGCACCCCCGGCTCCACGGGGAATGGTGGTGGTGAAGGTCAGTGTTACCTCTTCCCCTGCGGCCAGACCGTAGATGTACTGGGCACCCAGGGAAGTATCGGCCGTGGTGATCGCGTTGTCAGCCGAGAGGTAGGGACGGACCAGGAAGGTGTTCCATGCCCTGCCGTTACCGCTGTTCTTGACTTTGACGGTGACGGTTGCCGGTGGCGTGCTGTCGGTATCGGTATCGATGACGGTCGGACCGGCAACGGAAGTGACGACGAGATCGGGAGTCACCTGGGTGCGGTTGACCGTAACCAGGTTTCCGGCAAGAGCATTGTTGGCTTCGTCAATCTCGGTATTGGCGTTGCCGGTGTCGGTTATGGCTCCGAAGTAATAGGGTGTGGCACCCCCGGCTCCACGGGGAATGGTGGTGGTGAAGGTCAGTGTTACCTCTTCCCCTGCGGCCAGACCGTAGATGTACTGGGCACCCAGGGAAGTATCGGCCGTGGTGATCGCGTTGTCAGTCGAGAGGTAGGGACGGACCAGGAAGGTGTTGGACGCCCTGCCTTCCCCGATATTTTTTACTTTGACCACGACGGTTGCCGGTGGCGTGCTGTCGGTATCGGTGTCGATGACGGTCGGACCGGATACTGAGGTTACCACCAAGTCGGGACCTCGCAGTTCAAGCAGGTTTCCTGCCAGGCTGTTGTTGGTCTCATCGGCCTCGTACTGTACATTGGCGTAATCTGCTATCGCGCCGACATAGTAACTCCCCATGCTGCCGTTAAGAGTTACGGTGGTCGTCCCCGAAGAACATTGTCCTGCTGCAAGAGAAGCTACTGACCGGCTGCCAACGCGTGTATCGCTTGTGGCAATACTGTTGTCGGATGAAAGGTATAATCCTAACGAAAAGGCATTTGAGTTTCCCACCCCGATATTGCACACGGTATCGGTTATGGCAGCCGAGGCTCCTGTTCCCGCTGTCGGAGGACCAGCGATTGTCTGCATCACCAGGTCGGGGGGCTGGAGACGATTAATACTCACACCCGTCGTTTGCGCATTACCGAGAGTATCGGTGGCAATGACGGTGAAGTTATTCATTCCCAGTGTCAGTGGAACCGCCAGTTCATAATATCCGTCGCTTGAACGGTAAGTGGCTTCCGTCCCGTTGACCGTAATCGAGGCGATTCCGGAATGGTCGGTCGCAGTCCCGTATATGTTCGACTCGGGGAGATACGTGTCATAGCCGTTCGAGGAGTTGGCGGTCAGTTCCGGTGGAACGTTTGCCGTGGTGAAGCTGTATAGTCTTCCGCCGTTGTCGCTTTTTACAAGGTTTCCGGCCTCGTCGGTCGAATAAAGCTCATAGTAGTAGGTCTTGGCTTCTTTGAGGTTTCCAAGGCCGATACCATGCTGGGTTGACAGTTTGAAGTCGGATTTATAGGAGCCGAGGGCGCCTGTTTCACCGTAGTTAATGGTAGAATCGGCCGGTTCGTCTGTCAGCCATGCGGCTGTTGCACCGATATCGGATATGGAATCAACGGTTACCGACGATATGACCGGGGGGGTGATATCGATCAGGGCCGTAGCGGTTGCCGTGGCCGGAGACCCAGTACCGTCGTTGGCGTCCTCATAGGTACCGGTAACGGTGTTGCCCCCGATTACCTCAAGATAACCGTTGTTTGAGGCCGGAGCACCGAGCCTGAGGCCGACCGTGCCGGTAAAGACTGACGAGTCGGGGGTGGTTTCAACAAGTCTCACACGCTCGCCTGCCTGCTCCGTGTCGCTCTTTATGTTTACATATACTTCCTGAAGTGTTGTGCTGTCGCTATTGAGGTCGAGGTCGGCCACCTTTATCTCTACGGTGCCGGCTGCGTTGTACCTGTTCTTGTTGAGACTGATCATCCCTTTGGAGGTTACCCCGGAAGCGCCGGTAAGGACAAGGGCGAACGGTTGTGGCCCGTTCGGAATGTTATACCCGCTGATGGTGATGGTATAGGTGCCTTTATTCGGCGCTTTGATGAGGATCTGCTCTTCCACGTTCAGCCTGTCGGCATTGCCGCCGGCCGCTGATTCGCCGTTGGAGAAGACGTTCCCGGTATATGTGGTCCCGTCTGGTGCCGTAATTGTCAGGTCCAGATCGTTGACGAGCGCCTTTGCGGCGCCTACTGCACCGGGATAGTCTGTCCAGACAAGGGTCGCCTTCAGGGCATGGTCGCCGGTGACAAAGTAGGGCTGACTCCAGCTTTCGCCGGTGGCCAATCCGGTGTTATTGTCCAGGACTTCAAGCGTATTCGCGTCACCGCTGAAGCTGAGGGTTTTTGAAATATTGATCCTTCCCCACCCTTGACCGCTGGAAGGGATCACGTCGTCGGTGTTACTGCCGCTCATGTTCTGGCCGCTGTTCACCAGGGTTGCCTTGATGAGGGCGGCTGAGGGTGTGAAGGCATTAGCAGAATTGGCCGCTCCCCCTGGGTAGAAACCTTCGGTGTAATACTGCCTGACCAATGCCGCTGCTCCAGCCACCGTGGGAGTGGCCATGGAAGTACCGCTATAGGAGAGGGTGCCGCTGTTGTTGCTGTTTTTGATTCCGTCGGAGTCAGCCGAGATGATATTGACTCCCGGCGCTGTTATTGTTGGCTTGATGCGGCCGTCTGCAGTGGGGCCATTTGAGCTGAAGGAGGCGATATTTTCTGCACCTGTTCCATTTTCCGTGGCCCCGACGCTGACAACGCTCTTGGCTGAAGCCGGGTATCCCACACTGCCGACTCCGGGACCGGCGTTACCATTGGCGAAAAGGGCCAGGAAGTCTTTATGTTCCCACATGAAGCGGTCGACGCTCATTGCAGCTGCATTATAGGAACTGCCGCCGCCCCCCCAACTGTTGGTATGAAGCCTGGCGCCTGCGTTATACGCAGTTATGAACATGAGACCCAAGTCTGAAGGTGGGTAGACATACCTTGTTTCACCGGGGCTGATATCCTGGAGAAAGAACCTGGATTTGGGGGCCATGCCGTTAGCGTTTGCAAGGCCGTCGACGGGGGTACGGTCGCCACCCACAGAGCCGGCCACATGGGTTCCATGACCGGAGTTGGAATCGTAATCATCGCCGTAGGTCGGATCGTAACCGACGACCTTCCGGTGCATAGGCCCGATGGTTGTCCCTGCCGGATCACGGAACCAGGGCATGTCGTAGTCGATCCCACTGTCGCCGATGCCCACGATCTGGCCTTCTCCGTGGAGCCCATGGTCCCATATCTTGGTATTATTCGAAGTGTAGGTCTGTATGACCCATTTGGAGGTGTCATTAAGGAGCTGAAGATCAGTTGCTTCTTCGACGGAAAGCACTTCTTCGATCTGGGCCAACTGGGCAATATCCTCCTGGTTTACCTCCACCCGGAGCAAATCGCCGCTTACATCGAGGACTTTTCCTTTCTTCCCATGAACAATGGACAATACCTGTGATTGATTTTCCTTGCTGTCCAGCTTGATATGAAGCTTTACCTTCTTTCCTTTTTGTACTCTCAGCTCACCGCTCTCGTCCTTGAGATTCTGGTGAATCTTGTAAGCGGGCTTGTACCGCACGACACCGCTTACGAAGGGTAGCTTTTTCACCTCATTTGTCGTCTTATTGTCCATGCTGACGATAAATGCGAAATCGGGGACATAATCTCCGATTCGGGCTCCAAGTTCGGCCAATTGCTTCTTGTCTGCCTCATGCACTGGGCCGTCGAACTGAACGATCCACTTTCTGTCGCTTCTTTTTTTCTGCCGTCCGTTCTCTGGCGGTCCCTTGTCAGGCTCCTGCTCGTCCGCAGTATCGAGTACTGCCGGAACGGAAGGTTCTCCTTCTTTCAGGTCGAAGTTGTAACCGTTGATCTGCACTCGGTTCTGGGCGTGTGAGATTCCCACCCCGCCAAGAATGATCAATACCGGCAACAACAATCCCAGCATCCTGCTTAGCCTGTACCTGTACATTGCATCCTCCTCTGTTTTTTTTGCTGCTGCAGAAAATAACAAGCGTCAACACAACGAACTATGAATCTTTTGGGTAATTTGATGCAGCCGGCAGTAACGGTTTAGGTGGAACAATCAAAAATAAGGGGATGGTATGAAGAATAACGGGAGGTATTTAAGAATGGTTAATATAATTGTCGTAATTATAAATTGTCAAGCATCAATTTGTGGTGCTGGATAATTACGCGCACAAATCCGGCTTATGGGCCGTCAAGTCCCGATAATTGGGGGGGGCGGGGCAAAGGGCAATGTCTCCGGACCCCCCATGACGTACCTTGCCGCCCGAAGGCTGACATGATTGAATCGTAGAAAACCTCACATTCGCTTTGAACAACAGGAAGATAACCAGCAATGCTCTAATTTTTTCTACCCTCTACCCACAGGTTCCGCGAAATTGAATCTGTAAAAAAGCAACACGGACGATGTCCAGCAATGCCCGTGTTTGGCGGACCTGCATCCAATATCTGGTGTTTCACCTTTGACAAGAATGGACGGTAGTTATATAGTGCGCCCGTGTTGGAAAAGTTGTATTCACATCTCGTTAAAGAGACCTGGAGAGTGTGATGAGAAAAATTATTTTCGTTTTATTGTGGCTGATCCCGCAGTTTTCTCTGGCAGGCGAGCTGCAAACGACAAAGGAAGCTAAGGAACTGTCTGAAAATATCGTCGGTTACTTTATCAAGGCTGACTTCAAAAAGGGGCTGGAGCTGGCCAAACCATTCTGGCCTCTGCCGGAAGTGGAAATAGACGGGCTTGCAAATCAAATAGCAACCCAATGGCCGGTGGTTCAACAACGTTTCGGAAAGGCTACCGGCAAAGAATTTGTGAGAGAAGAGAGTATAGGAAAATCCTTCGTTCGCTATTATTATCTGCATAAATTCGAGAACCACTCGCTGCTTTGGCGTTTCACCTTCTATAAACCCTTGAATACATGGAAAATCAACGGCATTCAATATATCGATGATTTTGACTATCTTTTTGAAAGTAGAAACTGACAAATTGATCCGGCTCTGTATCCATAAAATGAGATATCAGGAGACTCTTATGACATACCGATGTCAGTGCAACAAATTACTTACCATCTGTATATTACTTGTCATGCTTTTGTCTATTGGCCAAATCGCGTTTGCAGGAACAGAATACAGGGCTTCAAAAGGACAAATCTTATATGTGCCCGTCTATTCCAATATCTTCAGCGCCCCAAAAAAGATTCCATTCAATCTGGCAACTATTTTAAGTATCAGGAATACGGATATGTGGAATCCTATCAAAATTGTTGCTGCGGATTACTATGATACAAAGGGTAGGTTGGTGAGAAAATACTACCAACAACCAGTAACCCTCGGACCTTTGGAGTCAACGGATATTTTTATTCCTGAGGAGGATACAACGGGCGGTACTGGCGCCAATTTTATCGTCAGATGGACTTCGCAGAAAGAAGTAAATGTTCCTGTCATAGAAAGCGTGATGATCGGCATGAAGTCCGGACAAGGCATCTCCTTTGTAAGCTCGGGACAGGAAATAAAAGACACTACCCGTTGAACTGCAACCTTGCATCTCTCCAGGAAATTCCCCCTACGAATAGTGAGGGGAAAATCTCCCCATTGTGCCGCAATCTTCTCCTTACTCGTGTAACCCCCCATTATTAAAATTGGCCTGTGGGCTGCCATAGCCATTTTCCTCTCTCAAATCCTTATCAAAACACCCTCTGTCATCCTTATTCTTTTCCTTTGATCTGCCTTGACATCGCACCGTGCTGCGGTAAATTAAATTAAGCTATTTAAATAATAGAAAAATAATTAACTTGCTGGTCCCCCGCACGGGTTTGGTCCCTGAGGAGTCCTCGAGTAAACCGCCCAGATCACATTGGACTTTCCGGTAAGGCGAAATACTGTTCACAATCCATGGCTGGAGGATTCGGTTTTGCTAAAGTTTCTCGTGTTGCTCGTCTTAATCTTCATCTTGCCCGGTTGCAGCAGCAAGGCAAAGGAAGAGCTATATGCCGAGGGAATCAGTCAGATCGGCAAAGGCAACGCCGGCGGCGCGATAGTGTTGTTGAAGAATGCCCTGGAAAAGGATCCCGAGTATCTGAGTGCGCGATATCAGCTGGCTTTGGCTTATGTGAAGGCCAACAAGCACGAACAGGCGGAAAAGGAGTTCCTGCAGGTACTGGAGCAAAATCCTGCAAAAAGTACGGTACATCTGGACCTGGCAAGGCTTTACAACACCATGGGAAAGCCTGAACAGGCCCGTGCCGAAGTTGAAGAATACCTGAAAAGCAATGGCCGTACCGCAGAGGCGCTGGGCTTGATCGGAGAAAGCTATGCCCTGCAGAAAAACCTTGAACAGGCCGAACGCTACCTGCTGCAATCCATGCAGGGGGACACAAAAAACACCGGCGTAAAACTTGCCCTTGCAGGTATCTACATGGCCTGGCGGAAGCACCCGGAAGCAAGGCGGCAGCTTGAGGAAACACTGGCCATGGAGCCGAAAAACAGCAAGGCCTGCTACCTTATGGCAGCACTTGAGAATACCATGGGCAACAGCGACAGAGCCCTTGAGCTGTATCAGCAGATTGCCGGTTTCGATAAGGCCGACCCGGTTGCACCTTACAAAATGGGCCTTGTCTATCTGGACAAGCATGATGTGGAAAAGGCCCGGAAACTGGCAGCTTACCTGGTGAAAACCTTTCCGGACAAGGGTGAGGGGAGCCGGTTGCAGGGGCTTGTCCAGTACTATACGAAGAATTACACGGAAGCTATCGCACTTTTGCAGGAATCCCTGAAAAAACAACCATCCATGGAAGGGTATTACTTTCTCGGGCTTAGCCTCTATTGCCATGGTGAACTGGAGAATGCCCTCAGCCAGTTCAGAAGAATAATCGATTATAACCCGTCATTTGTCCAGGCTCGCGTCCTCAACAGCTTGATACTTCTCAGGCAGGGGCGGGCCGATGATGCTATCGGTGAAATCCGGAAGGTCTTGCAGATTGACCCAGGCCATGCCTTTGCCCATAACGTCCTCGGCAGGGGATATCTGGCGAAGGGGATGAATGAAGAGGGAGTGAGGGAACTCAAGGCAGCGACCGGCCTGGGTCCGACAGCCACCGGCGATATGTTGAAAAGAGGGGGCGAAGGGGATCAATGGAATATTGAAACCCTGATGATACTGGGTGATCTGAATGCAGGAAACAAGGACAACAAGGCAGCCATGGCAGCATTTACCGAAGCGGCGCGGAACAAACCCGACTATGCTCCTGCATTGTACGCACAGGGGGTATTGCTGGACCAGTCGGGACAAAAGAAAGAGGCGGCGGCAAAATACCGGGCAGCCCTGGAAAAGTCGGAAAACTATGTCCAGGCGCTGAATAATCTGGCCTGTCTCTATGCCGACGGTTATGGCAGCCTCAGTGAGGCCGAACGTCTGGCCATGAGGGCATACAAGCTTCAACCCTCCAATCCTGCCGTGATGGAAACCCTTGGTTACGTTCTGCTCAAAAACGGGCAAAAGCCCCATGCCCTCGAACTATTGCAAAAGGCGGCCGAGAGACTGCCGAATAATGGCTATGCCCAGTATCATCTGGCTTTAGCCCTCATGGAAACCGGAAATGAAGTCCAGGCCGGATTGAAGCTGAAGAAGGCCCTTCAGCTGGGAAAATTCCCCGAACAGGACCAGGCAAAAAACATACTTGCCCAGTTGCGCAGGTCTGAAAAAAGGAATTAGCTCATGGTCAAAAGGGTCCTAATCTTGATAACCGGGGATGCGGTAGCGGCATGTCTTGCTCTGATCCTGGCCCATTACGCCCTTTACGGGTTTCTGCCGGCAAGTGAGGAGCTGGGCGAGATCCACCTGGTAAGGGTAATTATCTTTATTTTTACCTCCCTGTTTTCTTCTTTCCTGGTGGAGATTTACTACCTGAACAGGTTTCTCGGTGGCAAGGAAAGTGCCGTCCGTATAGGCACATCGGTCATTTTTTCATTTTTCGTGTTGTCGGTGATCTACCATTTTCAGCCACTCCATATGTATGGAGGGTGGATGCTGGTGCTGGCGCTGGTGCTGTTCGGGTCTTTGCAGCTGGCCTGGCATTATCTCTGTTATCTGAGCTCCAGGTTCTCAGCCTTTGCCAGAAGGGTGCTGGTGCTCGGGACCGGCCCTCTGGCAAGGCAGATCGGCGGGCTCATCACCGCTGGTAATCAGAACTATGTTCTTTCCGGCTATGTGGACTGCACCAGTGAGATATTCGATCAAACATCGGCAGAGATTCCTGCCCTGTCTGTCCAACTTTACGAAAGGGTGAAGAATTCACGGGCACACAAGATCGTCATTTCCCTGTCCGAACGGAGAGGCATATTTCCCCTGCAGGAAGTCCTGACCTGCAAATTCAGCGGCATAGAGGTGGTGGATGCTCCCTCTTTCTACGAGCAGATGACGGGAAAGCTGCTTCTGGAGAATATCACTCCCAGCTGGTTCATATTCTCCCAGGGATTCAGGGTCACCATACTTCTGCGTATCCTGAAAAGGGTAGTGGATATAGTCTGCGCAGCGCTCATTCTGCTGGCGTTCCTCCCTTTTTTGCCAATCATCGTGCTCCTGATCAAGCTTGATTCTCCAGGGCCGGTCCTGTTCAGGCAGCAGCGGGTGGGGGCCAGGGAAAAGCCGTTTACCATCTACAAGTTCAGGACCATGAAGGCCGATGCGGAGAAAGGGACCGGTGCGGTCTGGGCCAGCAAGGACGACCCGAGGGTGACGAGAACAGGTGAATTTCTCCGCAAAAGCAGGATCGATGAGATCCCCCAGCTTTTCAACGTGCTGGGAGGTTCCATGAGCCTGGTGGGCCCCAGACCCGAGCGCCCGGAATTCGTGGAGAAACTGAAGGAGATCATTCCCTACTATTCCAGCAGGCATTTTGTCAAACCGGGGGTCACAGGATGGGCGCAGGTCAGCTATCCCTACGGTGCGTCAGTTGATGATGCCATAGAAAAGCTCAGGTACGACCTTTACTATATCAAGAACCTGACCCTTATTTTCGATCTGATGATCATCCTGGAGACAATAAAGGTGGTTCTTTTCAGGCGAGGTGGAAGATGACAAAACGATGTATGGGATTGACGGCTTTTGTACTGACAGTTCTGATGTTACTGCCCCTGTGCGTGTTTGCCGGAGATTATGTCATAGGGGAGGGGGATGGCCTGGACATTTCCGTATGGGGGGTGAGGGACCTTAACGTATCGGTGCGGGTAAGGCCCGACGGGAAAATTACTATTCCCGGTCTTGGCGACGTCACCGCATCCGGTGTGACCCCCAAGGAGTTACAGTCAACCCTGGCGGTCAAATTCAAGTCCCTGGTGAAAAACCCGATCGTCTCGGTGGCGGTGCGGGAAATCACCAACAGCAAGGTCTATGTATTTGGCGGTGGGGTAAGTTCCGGCGTTTTCGATCTGAACCGGCGGACGACCCTGCTGCAGTTGCTCTGCGCCATCGGCAATTCAGGTCCTGGCGCTGCGCCCGGCCCGGTAGCCAGGGGCCAAGGGGGTGGAGGAGTTGCTGCCAACTCAAGGGTTGCCGACTACAAGAACGCGTACGTGTTGCGGAACGGGGCAAAGATAAAGCAGGATTTTCATAAACTATTCGTGGACGGGGATGTGGGCGAAGATATGATCATAGAGAGTAACGACGCCGTATTTATTCCGCAGCTTCTGGATAAGAACATCTATGTGCTTGGGGCAGTCAATGCTCCGCGCGTCATCGAGTACCGGGAGGGAATGACAGTCATGGAAGCTGTTCTTGAATCGGGCGGTTTTACCCGGTTTGCCAAACTGAATGATACATCGATACTGAGAAAGAACGGCAAGAAAGATGTAACCATATCCATCAAAGCAAAGGATTTGATAATGGATGGAGATCTGGCACAAAACATAAAACTGAAACCTGGCGATTATATAATAGTCAAAGAAGGCATGTTTTGATTACCCCTGCCACTTACGTTCGCTTCCTCCCTATGGAACAGGGTGGATTGAGAGGGGTAGGTAAATAAAATAAGTCATATGGAGTTGTTATGCCGACAACGAATGATTTCGATTACAAGCGATATCTGAATCTGGTCAAGCAGCGCAAAACACTCTTTCTGGTGACGGCACTGGCAGTCATGACCATTACTGTTATCGTCAGTTATGTTCTGCCTGAAAAATATGAGGCAAAGTGCACGGTGTTTATCGAAAAAGCACTGATAAATGAGCTGGTCAGAGGCTTCGCAGTGACTCCATCCATGGAGGACAAAATCAAGGGCCTGAATTATGCCATGGCAAGCCGCCCCTTATTGCAGAAAGTCGTCAGCGATCTTGACCTGAATCTTGGCAAGAACGGCGATACTGATACATTGATAAGCCAGTTTCAGAAGGACACTAAAGTCGAGCTCAGAGACAAGGAAAATCTCTTCACCATTTCATATACGGGGGAAAACCCGAAGCGGGCCAGGGATTACGTGAACACCCTGGTAAGGCGATACATCGAAGAAAACTCTTCTTCGATACGGGCCGAATCCTATGGCGCCAGCAAGTTTCTTTCGGAGCAGATCACCGTATTGAAAGAGAAAATGGACAAGGCGGAGGCAGAAGTCAGCAGGTTCAGAATGGAGAAGGGTTCGGTCGCAACGGCTGACCCGGCTGCATTGGAAAGGGAAATATCGGGGGCGCAGCAGAGAATTGACGAGATAGCGTTTCGAAAAGCACAGCTTGAAGCTTCACGCAATCAGCTGAAAAAGCACAATCCAGCCCAGATGCGATTACAGACACTGGAGAAAAAGCTGGAGGAGATGCGGGTTGAATACACTGATCGCTATCCTGAAGTCATGCGGTTGAAGTCAGAAATAGAATCGGTGCGGGAACAGGCTCTTGCTTCCTCCGGCCAAGCGAGACTGGGTGGAGCGGAAATGCAGGAACTGGAGAGGATCGACGCCGAACTCAGGGTCCTCAGATCGGCCGAGTCCAAGCAGTACGCCAATATTGCCTCGTCACGGGCTATGCTTCGCAACATTCCCGCAGCAAGGGCAGAACTGGAACAGCTGGAACGTGACAAGGCCAATCAGAAACAGGTCTACGACCAGCTTGTCACACGCCATGGGCAGTCGGAGTTCTCAAAACAGATGGAGGTGGAGGACAAGGGGACCACTTTCAGAATAGTCGACCCTGCAGTGTTGCCGGTCAAGCCCATAAGTCCCAACAGGATCGCCATCATTCTCGGGGGGATTGCCGGGGGCCTTGCGGTTGCATTCGGTCTGGTGCTGCTCCTGGATTATTATGATGAATCGGTGAAGAGCCTGGATGGGCTCAAGGCACTGGGATTGCCGGTACTGGCGGTCATTCCCAAGATGCAGATCCCGGCAGAGATCAAATTGCAAAAGGCTCACGATGTCAGGCTCTACGCCATTTCGGCCTGTTATTTTTCGCTCATACTTATTGTCCTGTTGCTGGAGCTCTTGCAAATACCCCTCTTCTCCTCATCCCTGAATTCCCTCCAGCTGAAGCAGTACTTGTCCCAAGCCGTGGGGCAATTTAAATGAAAGGTTACGGAGAAAGCCAAACAGGAGAGGAAATTTTATGAGCAGAATAGAAGAAGCACTGGAGAAAGCGGCGAAAATGCGGGGTACGGATGGCAAAGCAGCCCTGGGCAAAGTGCCCGGCTCGCCATTGGCCGTTGCCCATGGATCTGTGCATGCTTATCAGCAGCCGATGCCCAATGAAAGGCTGAAGGTGAAAAATCCGCTGGTGGTAAGCGTTACCGCACCGCAGACGTCCGTGGCTGAAGAATACCGAAAGCTGAAGTCCCTTCTGGTCAAGCTCACCAACGGCGACCGGTTCAGGAATACCCTCATGGTTACCAGTGCCTTTGCCAGCGAGGGGAAGAGCATAACGGCAATAAATCTGGCCGTGAGTCTGGCCCAGGAATTCGACCATACGGTGCTCCTGGTGGATGCAGACCTGAGAAAACCTTCAATTCATAAATATTTCGGTTTCGAGCCGAAACTGGGTCTTACCGATTGTCTCACCAGGGGAATCGATGTGGGGGAGACGCTGATCAAGACCGGCATAGGAAAACTGTCGATCCTGCCCTACGGGAAAAAGGTGGAGAATCCGGGTGAGCTGTTCTCCTCGTCGAAGATGAAGAGCCTGATAGCCGAGATCAAAAGCCGTTACCCTGACCGTTATATAATCATCGATACGCCGCCGGTGCTGCTTTTTGCCGAAACCCGCACCATCAGCACCATTGTCGACGGGATCGTGTTTGTGGTCAAGGAAGGGGCTGCCAGCGTCAAGGAAGTCAACGATGCGCTGACCGCCTTGGATAAGAGCAATCTGTTGGGGATCGTTTACAACGAAACGGTGAATGAGAACCTCAACGGGCATTATCACGATTATTATCAGCATAAGCAGTATGCCTGGTGAAGGAACCGGATCAGCAACGGAGACGTCCCATAAGGGGAGAAGGCATGTACGAATCATATTTCAAGTTGACCAAAAAGCCGTTCGACCTGTTGCCCAATCCGGATTTCATGTACCTGAGCAAATCTCACAAAAGGGCACTGACCTATCTGAACTACGGCATCAAGGAGCGCTCTGGCTTTATCCTGCTCACCGGTGAAGTGGGTTCAGGCAAGACGACCATCATCCGGGACCTGATAAAGAAAAACCACGAAAGGGTGTTGTTGGGCAAAATTTTCAATACCAGGGTGAATTCCGAGCAGCTGATTTCCATGATCAATGACGACTTCGGCCTGCCGGTGCACGGCAAGGACAAGATAGAGCTGCTCAGGGACCTGAACGTTTTTCTCATAGAGCAATATGCCAAGGGAAACCAGCCGACCCTGGTCATAGACGAGGCCCAGAATCTCAGTGCCTCGCTCCTGGAAGAGGTGCGCCTGCTGTCCAACCTTGAAACCGATCACGCCAAGCTGATGCAGATCATACTGGTGGGCCAGCCGGAGTTACGCAAGACCCTGGCGCGTACGGAATTGCTGCAGCTCAGGCAGAGAATCAGCATCAACTGCCACCTGCAGCCATTGTCCCGTCAGGAGGTCGAGGAGTACATCCATCACCGGCTGGATGTGGCCGGGGACCGTGCAGCCGTGATCTTCGAAACGGAGGCCCTGGATAACATCTTCACATACAGCAGGGGGATCCCCAGGCTGATCAACATCATCTGCGACTTCCTCATGCTCTCGGCCGCTGCCGAAGGCCTAAAGAAGCTTGACGGCCAAATGGTCCACGAGATCATCGGCGACCTGGACTTTGAAAACCAGTATTGGAAGACAACCATTGCCGAAACCGATAAAGGCTCAGTTGATGGTGCGGGTGCCGGAAACAGTGAGAAAGAGAGTCAATTGGCTTCAGTGCTGGTTGATATCAGGTCGAGGCTGGAATCCCTTGAAAAGGAATCCACCAGGTTCAATACCAACATGGTGAATGATATCGGCAACAGGATCAAATCCGTGCAGAACCTGGTCACAACCTATCGTGGCGAGACCGATCATTCCATCAGCGAGATCAGGCGCAAGATGGACAGCTACATGGAAAAGTCCAGCCATGCTGCAAGTCAGCCGGCGATGCAGAAAGAAGAGAAAACCAACTTTATCCGCCGCATTTTTGGAAACTGAAATGAAAAACAAAGGCTTTCTTTACATTTGCCGTTTACTGTTCTTCTGCCTCTTTTTGTCTGTTTTTGCCGAGGGGGATGCCCTTGCCGATTTCGAGATGCATCCCGGCATTACAGTAAGCGAGGAGTTTACGGACAACGTCTACGAAAACAAGAACAACAAAAAGAGCGATTACATAACGCGGGCCATGCCCGGCATCCAGCTCAGGTATGAGGCCCCCATAGGTACGGTTGACGGGGAGTATCGGTATGACTACCGCTATTACCTGCGCCAGTCAAGGAAGGACGATGATACCCATTATGCCAATGTCAATGCACATTTGGCACTGATTGACCAATTGCTGTTCCTGGATGCGGGGGACAACTACCAGAGAGTTTCCCTGGATGTGTCGCGGGATGTGACCCAGGAAAGCCTGTTCGTCGGCCAGACCGACCAGAACGACCTCACCGCCACGCCATACTTCTCCTTCAATCTTTCGCCGAGAACCACAACCCGTTTGGGTTACCGGTATACCAACATCTGGTATCAGAGACCTGATGAAGCTCAAATTGTGGCCCTGCGCCAGGTCGACAGCATTTCAAGAAGGGCGCATACCGGCTTCGGCGAGGTTGCCTACGAGTTCGCCAGGAACGCCAGGGCCAGCGCCGGATATTCCTTTACCCGTACTGACCGGTCCTCGGGAAGTTCCAACAAGCAGGACTCGTACCTTGGGCTGGAAAAGAAATACGGGCCTGATGGCACATCGCTCATTTCCCTCAAAGGGGGCTGGACAACCATTCGCTACCGGCAGGGGCGACGGTACAACGCTCCGTTCTGGGTCGCAGAGATAAAGCATCAGATGGGCAACGTGTTAACTACCTTGAACACCAGGGTATTTTACGACGAGGACCCCCTGAGAGCGGTCACCAAGGAGACCAGCTATTCTGGAGCGATAGATCTGCTACTTTCCAAGGGACTGGTGGGCGGCATGATTTCCTATTCCAGGTTCGTAGACACGGAACTTGACCGACTGGTAACCCAACGAGCTACAGCCGCCATAAGAGGGCGGTATGAACTGTTGAACCGCTTGGCTGCCGACATGACCGTGGAAGGTTCCCGCTATGAGAACAACAGCCTGATTTCCAGCAATAATCTCTCTACCAGCAACAACGATACCCACAGGTTGCTGGTCGCAACCGGCATCACTTATACTTTCGGCGAGGGTATGTCAGCTTCCGCCCTCTATCGGTACGCCAACTATTTTTCCGGCTACCAGGGGCAAGTGAACAGGATTGCCCTTGAATTCAGAAAGGTTTTCTGAGCCGCTACGGAGCCCCATGGATAATGCACTTACCATCGATGTGGAGGACTACTTCCAGGTGACGGCATTTGCCGGTCGCGTAAAGATGGCCGACTGGGACAATTTCCCCATACGGGCAAGGGAAAACACCCTGAGAATTCTGGAACTCCTGGAAATCCGATCGATCAGGGCCACCTTCTTCATTCTCGGCTGGCTGGCCAACCGCCTCCCTGACCTGGTGCGGGAAATACGATCCCGTGGCCACGAGATCGCCTGCCATGGCTACAGTCATCAGCTGGTTTATGAAATAGGCCGTGAACGGTTTCGCCAGGATATCCGCCGGTCGAAAGCACTCCTTGAAGATATCACCGGTATGGCTGTCTGCGGTTACAGGGCGCCCAGTTATTCGATAACCGGCAGATCCCTCTGGGCCCAGGAGATCCTGGTGGAAGAGGGATTTACCTTCGATTCGAGCATCTTTCCCATAGTCCATGATATTTACGGCATCCCCGGGGGCAACAGGTTTATCCATGACATCGAGACCAAATCCGGCAGGCTCAGGGAATTTCCTATCACCACATTGCCGCTGCAGTTTGGGGGACGGAAATGGACGTTGCCGGTGGCCGGGGGGGGATATCTCAGGCTTTTACCCGCCCAATTGGTGGCGTGGGCCATAAGGCGGGTGAACGAGAAAGAGCTGCAGCCGGCGGTAGTCTATTTTCATCCATGGGAAATAGACCCGGGACAGCCGCGCATAAAAGCCGGATTGAAGTCCTCCTTCCGCCATTACCTGAACCTTGAGCAAATGGAAGGCAAGGTGAGGTACCTGCTGGACCATCTGAAATTCACCAGCATGGGAGAAGTCCTGAAGCAGGAAATAATCGGCTCCGGGAGCGATGCCCATATCAACGCAGGGCAGGTTGCTGCCAATTAGAAACCAAGGATTCCATTGATGCCAATCAGCGTAGATTTGATCACAAACAGCGATTCAGCCTGGGATGCCTATGTCCTCGGTCACGATGAAGGGACCTGCTATCACCAGTATGGATGGAAAGAGGTCATCGAGAAAAGCTTTGGCCATGAGGCGTATTTTCTGGCGGCCAGGGGCGACTCGGGAAAGGTGTGCGGCGTATTGCCGCTGGTGAAGATGCAGAGCGCCCTCTTTGGCAGATACCTGGTATCAGTGCCATTCTGCAATTATGGTGGCGTGCTCTGTGACGACACGACAGTGGAGAGGCTGCTTATCAACAGGGCGAAGGCAATGAGGGAGGAGCTGGAGGTAACCCATGTGGAGTTGCGCCATCTGGACAAGTGCCTGAAGGGAATGGCGACCAGGAGCCATAAGGTGACCATGATCCTTACGCTGCAGGAGAACGAAGCGGCGCAATGGAAGATCCTGGATACAAAAGTGCGAAACCAGATCCGCAAGGCCGAAAAAAGCCGCCTGAAGGTGATCACAGGGCATGTGGAACTGCTCGATCCGTTCTACAGGGTCTTTTGCAGAAATATGCGGGACCTGGGGACGCCGGTTTACGGCAAGGAATTTTTCAGGAACATCATGGAAACCTTTCCCCGGACAACGAAAATTGTCTCGGTACTGCTGGATGGCACCACGGTAGCATCAGGCATCATGATGTGGTTCAGGGATACGGTGGAGGTGCCCTGGGCTTCGTCCATCAAGGAATATCGAAACCTTTGTCCCAACAACCTCCTGTATTGGGAAGCCATAAGGTGTGCCTTGAAGATGAGGGCGCGCAGGTTCGACTTCGGCCGCTCGACGCCGGGAGAGGGCACCTACCGTTTCAAGAAACAGTGGGGAGCTGAGGCGGTACCCCTGTACTGGCAGTATCTGATCGAGGAAGGGACCCGTCTGCCGCAACTTAATCCGTCGAACCCCAAATACAGGACCATGATCAAGGTCTGGCAGCGCCTGCCCCTGGCTGTTGCCAATTATGTGGGGCCTAAAATCGTGCGCGGCATACCATGAGAATCGGCAGATCGATACCGCCGGCAGCAGCGCCCATCTCCCTTGTCGATATCTTGAACGGCATCCGCGGATTGTTCAATGGCCAACGGGAAATTGAACGGTTCAGAGATGAGTTGAAGCAATACTTCGGGGTAAAGCACTGCTTTCTCGTCTCATCGGGTAAGGCGGCTCTGACGGTGATCCTTCAAGCCCTGAAAGAGCTTTCGCCCGGCAGGGAAGAGGTGGTGATTCCTGCCTACACCTGCTATTCGGTGCCGGCAGCGGTGATCCGGGCCGGATTGAAGATCAGGCTTTGCGATATGGATTCCAGGACCCTCGGTTTCGACCGGAAGATGCTTTCCTCGCTCCTTAAAGGGGAGGGCAGAATTCTCTGCGTGATCCCCACCCACCTCTTCGGCATCCCCTGCGAAATCGGCAGGATCAGGCAGATGGCGGAAGCCGGGACAATTCTCGTCGAAGATGCCGCCCAGGCCATGGGGGGTGAATATGGGGGGCAGAAACTGGGATGCCTTGGCGATGTTGGTTTTTTCAGCCTTGGCCGGGGAAAGGCGCTATCAACGGTCGAGGGGGGAATAATCGTCACAAACAGGGACGACATTGCAAAGCATCTGCAAACACGGTTGCAGATGCTGCCCCACTGTACTTTCATTGAAAACCTGGTGCTGGTTATTCAGGGACTTATATTGTGGCTGTTTATGCGGCCGTCTCTTTTCTGGTTACCCAAGTCCATACCGTTCCTTGGGCTTGGTAAGACCCTTTACCCAAGCACCTTTACCTTGAAATACATGTCTTCCTTTCAGGCTGGACTGGCCAGAAGGTGGCTGGGCAAAATCAACGAATTTAAACGTGCCCGCAAGGAAATAGTGATGTGCTGGCAAGATTTTGCGGGAAAAACCAGGGCCGGAAGAATATTTCATAACCCTGGAAATGTACCTGACCTGATTCGTTTCCCGATCGGGATCGCTGATTCAAGGCTCAGGACGGAAATCCTTGATGATGCAGAACGATCAGGTTTGGGAATAATGCCGGGTTACCCTGGTCCGGTCAATCACATTGAACAGACCAGGAAGCTGTTTCTCAACCAGGAATATCCAGTCGCTGAAAAAATGGCGCGCGAACTGATAACCTTTCCTGTTCACCCTCTGGTAACGGTCAAAGATGTCCGGCGAGTAACAAAATTCTTGAAAAAATGGTGAAAAGCTTGGATCAACTGCCGAAAAAAAAAGTGCTGATGCTCTCTTATCACTATCCGCCTGCCATTGCCTCAGGATGCATGAGAATCAAGAGGTTTGTGGACAATCTGCCGTTCTATGGTTATGAGCCTTTGGTTGTCACGGTAAAAAGCAAAGACAATGTCATTACCGCCGATGATAGTAATGTTTTTCGAGCCAGCCAGTTTACCTTTGATGCTGTGGCACTGCCCGATGTTCTGGTCAGAAAACTCTGGGACAAGTGCGGGTTTGACAGCAATTTCAGGCTTTTTGAGCGGTTGTTGCTTTTTCCTGACAACGCTGTTGGATTTGTCCCCTCCGCAGTTTCAAAGAGTCTTGAAGTTTATAAAAACCACGGGTACGACCTTATTTATGTAACCTGCAAACCTTTTTCCACAGCCCTTGCCGGGGTTTTATTGAAGAAAAAGCTGAAACTCCCGCTAGTATTGGATTTCAGGGACCCCTATGCCCTGGACTATCATGAAAAAGTACCTTCATACTATTCAGTCATGAGAAAGTATATGGAAAAACTTGTATTGAAATACACAGACTATCTCATAACAAATACAAAAGGCGGAGAACAATTATACAAAGATCGTTATAAAGAACTGAATATATCAGTAATCAACAATGGGTTTGACTTCAGATCAAACTGTCCTGAACTGAAAAATGATAAAATGATAATATCTCATGCGGGCCATTTATACGGAATGAAAAGAGACCCGGACAGACTGTTTGCAGCTATGGCAAAAATGCAGGGATGTAAAATACTATTCAGATCCATAGGGGACACATACAAAGGCATTATGCAAAAGGCCAAATTTTTTGGCATTGAGGACAAGGTTGAGATCATCGGCAATTTGCCACACGAACAGGCTTTAGCTCACATTTACCAATCTGATGTATTGTTTCTTTCTCAATTGCCCCATGTGGACCGGTATTTTTCCGTATCGATTGCCAATAAATCATTCGAATATCTGGAGACAGGCAAACCTGTCATTGCTGACCTGCCTGAAGGTGACAACGCGGAATTGTTCAGAAGTTACTCCTCCAATTCATATGTCATCACTGATAAGGATCCCGAGAAAGTATATCTTGCTTTACGAGACCTATACGGCAAATGGCAGTCAAACAGCCTTAAACCAAAAGTAAACCCGGAATTTATTGCAAAATTCAACGGACGCACATTGACGGGAATGCTATCAGATGTCTTCAATTCGATATTGGGTAAGAATGCCCTATGAAATTGACCATCATAGCCTTTTTAACACTGATTGTTTTTGTTGCTGCAGGCACTCTTGTTCGTAACATGCGCCCGGAAACAAAAAATGAAAAAGATCTTCGCATACCTTTGCATATAAATGGCTGGAAAGGGCGAGATCTGGGCCTTGACGATGCAACAATCGACAAGATCAAGCCTGATGCGTTCCTCTTCAGGAACTATCAGAATAACGGCGGACAGGTTAACCTTTATGTGGGTTATTACAGCAGCTTGAAGAAATCTGACTCAGCCCATCTACCTACAATCTGTTACCCGGCCCAGGGATGGAAGATTGTGGAAAATTCCGATATCACCGTATTCGCCGGTGGTAAAAAACTTGATCTTTCCAGATTGAAAGTAAGTAAAGGTGCGACTAATGAAATTGTGTATTTCGGTTTCATGAACAACACCCTGAATACAAATAACTTACTAAGGCTTAGAACTGATTTGGTAAAGAAATTGATACAGGGAAAAAAAACAGACAATGCCTTAATAAGATTTTCAATGCCCTTAAAACCAGAGAATAATGAAGCGTCAGATCGATATTTGGGCCAGTTCATTACAGATGTGTATCCTTTCATAGACAGTGCTTTACAGGAAGATAATGGTGATCCATATGGCAAATCCAGGATATAAGGGGCAAAACATTTATTTTTTAACAGTTGTAGCTTTATTCATTGTTTTGCATACGGTCCTTTATTTCCCGGTTTACTTACGGCTTGTCCAGGCATGGGGATCGATGCCACAGTGTTCCCACGGTTATTTTGTACTGCCGATTATTGCCTGGTTATGTTTCATGAAACATAAAAGCTTGCAGAGCAACCATGTGCAGCCATCCTACAGGGGTTGCATCATGACATACGCTGGTCTTTTTGTATATGTCGCTGCTTTAGCTTATGAATCTGATACATTTGCCTATTTATCCTATATGATTTCAATCGCCGGACTAATAGTTTCGTTTTTTGGATTACAGCTTTTCAAATTGTTTATTTTTCCATACCTGTTTCTTTTCTTCATGTTTCCCATACCAAGTTCTGTCTATTTGCGCCTTACCGGCTCCATGAAGCTTTTAGCCAGCACTCTTTCTGCCGGAATAATTTCAAGTTTCGGCATCCCCGTTTTAAGAGACGGAAACATTATCCAGTTGTCCAACCTGCAACTGAGCGTTGTCGAGGCTTGCAGCGGCATGCAATCCCTGGTTTCCTACATTATGCTCGGCAGCCTTCTTGCCTATCATATGAAGTCATCTTCATGGAAAAAATTGACACTCATTGCTGTTACCATTCCCGTTGCCCTGCTGAACAATATAATGCGCATAACCAGCACTGGAATTATCGGGCAACATTACGGTATAGAAGCCATAACAGGAACCATACATGATGTTATAGGCATGTTCATTTTTGTCATCGGGCTCATGATACTGATCAGCGTTTATCATTGGCTTGTTCACTTGAACAAAAATAGTTGCGTTGCTTCCTGAATTAACAACGTATAAAAGAGATAAAATGCCTGTAATAGTGACCAATGCCAGAAACAGAATGGCCTATGCCATAACCAAAAGCCTGGGGACTAAGCACATTCGGGTTTACACTTCTGATTTCGTTCCCCGATCCATGTCCTTTGCGTCCAAATACAGTAGCGGGTCATTTCTCTACCCTTCACCCTTCAGCCAACAAAGTGGGTTCGTCCAGACACTGATGGAAAAAGTAAAGCTCCATTGCTGCAATGTGCTGATACCGGTCGGGGAAGAAACCTATCTGATAGCCAAACACAAACAGAAGTTTCTACAGCATACAAATGTGGTGGTCCCTGACTATGATCAAATCCTGACTGCCCACAACAAGGACCGCTGGGGAGCGCTGGCTGCAGAACTTGGCATCCGTTGCCCCGCCACCTTCGAAATCGAGGATGTAAGGCTGGGGAGGGCTGATCGATTGCCTTTTCCTGTGCTGATCAAGCCCAAACAAGGGGGCGGGGGATGGGGAATAGTCCAGGTGGATTCGCCCCAGGAAATGGAAAGCCTGCTGAGCCGTGACGACCACTGGGGACGCCCCTGGGAACGCTTTTTCATTCAGCAAAAAATCGATGGCCAGACCCATTGCGTGGCCATGCTCTTTCGACAGGGGGAATACCGGGCAAAGGTTGGCTACAGGCAGCTGCGCAGCTATCCCATCAAATGCGGACAGGCCACCCTGAGGATCAGCGTCGAACACAAGGGGGCAGAAGACAGCCTGCAGCGGCTCCTTGAGGAGATGAAATGGCATGGGGTCTGTCAGGCCGACTTCATCGTTGAAAAATGCAGCGGGGTCCCTTACCTGATTGACGTCAATCCCCGTTTCTGGGGCTCTCTGGCCCAAAGTATCGCCTGCGGGGTCGATTTTCCCTACCTGGTTTACAAGATTGCAGCCAGGGGTGATGTTCCTTCACAAGCATCATTCAGCACTGGGGTCGTCACACGCTGGATAGGGGGCGATCTGGCCGCCTTCATGCCGTCGCTGCGAGAGGCCGAGAACAAGCTCGCTTTTCTCAGGGAATATTTCCGGCCGCACCGCAAAGCCAGTCATTACGATGACCTGAGTTTTTCCGATCCATTGCCTTTCATGTACTGGATGGCCGATGCCTTCTATCGGTCGCTCAGTAAGCGGGGAGGAAGATCGAGAAGTCATGAATCGCTGGAAGGAATATGGGAATAGCTGGGGGAACCATGCCGCTGTTTTCCATTGTCGTCCTTACCTATAACAGGAAGGAAGTTCTCGCCGAATTGCTGCAGCAGCTGGACGGACTGACTAGCCCGGTTGTGGAGGTGGTAGTGGTGGACAACTGCTCTACGGATGGCACCGAAGAATTCGTCAGAGCATCATTTCCTGCTTTTACCCTGGTGCGGCCGCCTGAAAACATGGGTGCTGTGGGCCGGAATCGGGGAATGGCCGTTGCCAGGGGAAGGTTTGTAATTACCATAGACGATGACATTCTTGGCCTTGATGCCACTGCCATTGAAAGGATCGGCAGCATGTTTGCCGTTGATTCGCGATTGGGTGCCGTCTGCTTCAGGGTGATCGATCACTATTCGGGCCTTGTCTGCAACTGGTGCCATCCCAGGGATCCCGGTACTTATGCGGAATTTTCCTTCGAAACCAATGAGATAACCGAGGGGGCAGTGGCCTTTCGCAAGGAGGTACTTGACCAGGTGGGGCTTTATCCGGACGAATTTTTTATCAGCCATGAGGGGGCAGACCTGGCGGCCCGGATCATCGACCGTGGCTATGAAATCAGGTACACGCCTCAAGTGACCGTCAGCCATAAATATGCCCAGAATGCCCGGCCCGGGTGGCGCCGTTACTATTACGATACCAGGAATGATTTTTGGCTGGCCATCCGCAACTACAGACCATTGTTCATCATGTTGCATCTGGTGCGGAGATTACCTGCAACTTTTATTTATGCGGTGCGGGACGGTTTTCTCCACTACTGGGTGAAAGCAGTCGGGGACGCTCTGCTGCATCTGCCCGAGATGATGAAGCAAAGACGCCCCATTTCCCGGGAAACGCACCTGAAGCTGCGGCTTCTGAACAAGGAAAAACCGGGTCTCGGTTTTTACCTGAAGAGACGGCTCTTCGCCAGGCGGGTCAAAATATGAAAAAGGCAATGAAAGTTCCCGTTCCCGTTTTATTCGTTTTGCCGACCCTTGGCACCGGCGGTTCGGAACGGGTCGTCTTCAATCTGTGCTTGAATGCCGGGCCCCAGTATTTTCCCGTTGTTGCCGCATTCCGTGACGGGGCTCTTCGAAGTGAATTTACCAGGGCCGGCATTTGCTGTCATGTCCTGGACCGGCGCGGCGGCATCGATGTGAGCCTGATCTTCAAGCTTTTGCAGTTGATGAGAAAATACGGGATTCGGCTGGTGAACAGCCATCACTTCGTCTCCCTCTTCTATGCTTTCTGGGCCGCCCGCTTTTTGGGGATGCCGGTCATGCACACGGAGCACTCCAAATGGGAGATGGAAGCACATACCCCTTTCTGGAACGGCTGGTTCAGGTTCTTTCTGCGGAACATCCAGGTGGTGAATGCCGTATCGGAAGCATCCTTCGCCCATTTGCAACAGGCTTACGGCGTCAGCAATTCCAAGGCGGTATTGACCCTGAATGGTATCGATATGGAACTTTTCAAATCAAAATGCGACAGGGGCAAGCTGAGGGAGTCTCTGGGGCTTAAGCCTGGTGAGACTGTCGTGGGAACGGTTGGCAACCTGCGCCGGGAAAAGAACCAGGCCCTCCTTATTCGAGCCGTTGCCATGCTCAAGGATTGGGGCAGGCCCTGCAAGGCGGTTATCGTTGGTGACGGGCCCTGTCGCAAGGAGCTTGAAGAACTGGCGGCAACTCTTGGGGCGGGGGAAGAAATCATATTTCTGGGCACCCGCAATGACGTCCCATCGCTCTATGCCGCCTTCGATATTTATTGCCTCTCTTCCCGCTTCGAAGGCCTGCCCTTGACCATTCTCGAAGCCATGTCCGCCTCTCTGCCGGTTATAGGCACTGAAGTGATGGGGATTGCCGAGGTTGTATCCCATAATCACAACGGACTGCTGGTACCTGATGACAGCTGCCCCCACCTGGCTGCTGCCATCACCGTTTTGCAGAACGATGCCCCGTTGAGGCAAAGGATTTCAGAGAATGGCCACCGTTTCGTCAAGGATAACTATCTGCTTGAAAGCTCCGTGAACCGTTACAAGGAGCTGTTTACCTCACTAATCTGCAAATAACGGTTCGGGAGAGAGCATGGAAATACTGGCGTTTTTGTTCTGGGTTCTCATAATTCTCATTTTTTACCCCTATGTCATTTACCCGGGGATGCTCTATCTGCTGGGACTTGTCCGCAACAGGAAAGTCGCTGCAGGCTCGGGGAAACCGCCGGTGACGATCATAATCCCTGCCTTCAACGAGGAAGCCGTCATCGGCAAGAAGCTGCAAAACACCCTGATGCTTCATTACCCCCGTGAGCTTCTGCAGATCATCGTCATATCTGATGCTTCAACGGACGGAACCGATGAAATTGCCGGCAGCTTCGCCAAAGAAGGGGTGAAACTGCTGAGAAATGAGACGCGAAAGGGTAAAACCTACGGGTTGAACTGCGCCTGTGACCTGGCCAGAGGGGAGGTGCTGGTATTTACCGATGCCGACTCCATGTTCCACAAGGAAATGCTAAATCTGCTGGTGCGCAATTTTGCCGACAAGGAGATAGGCCTGGTCACCGGGAGCACCCGCTATCTGAGTAAGGCAGGGGACGGCAGCATGGTGGCAACCATGGGCAAATACACCCTCTTCGAGAGATGGATCAAGGAACAGGAGAGTCGCATCGGTTCGTGTATCGGTGCGGACGGAGCAATATTCGCCATGAGACGGGAGTATTACCGTCCCCTGGACGAAAAGGACATCAACGATTTCGTCATTCCCCTGAACGTTGTCCGGCAGGGGAAACGGGTGGTTCTGGACAAGGATGTCCATTGCCTGGAAGAGCATGCTGACGATGAGGGAATGGAGTTCTCGCGGCAGATCAGGATCACCAACCGGACCATCCGCGCCCTCATAAGTAACCGGGACATGCTCAACCCTTTCAGGCACGGCTTTTTCGCCTGGATGCTCTGGTCCCACAAGATGCTTCGTTTTCTTCTGCCTTGGTTTGCCATATTGCTCTACGGCGTGATTGTTTTTCTGGCCCTTGCCGGCAGCCTGTTCCACCAGGTTCTGTTTTTCCTGATTGCGGCTTTTGTAGCATTCTTCCTTTTTATCAAGCCGGGGGGCAGTGCCATTCTCGCCCTGATGAGATCATTTGTTCAGATGAATGAGGCGTGTCTCCTTGCCTGGCTGAAAATATTCCGGAAGAAGACTATCGTGGTGTGGGACAAGTCGAATAACCCATAACGGCTACCTTTAAACCGGTGGGGTTTACGTTTCTGAAAGGCTACCGGTTGATGGAACCAACGGACATGGTGACTTATGACGATGCCAAAACTGTTCATTCTCGGCCTGCTGTACATCAATATAGGCCGGCCACAGGATGTACTTACTTTTCTTAAACCCTTGAGCCTGGGATATATCTTCGGCGGACTGACATTGGCTTACCTGCTGCTCAAAAAGAAAGAGCTGGACCAGGGCCTGGAGGTTCAAGCCGAAGAAAACAAGGCCATTTTCCGTGTCTTGCTGTGGGTACTCATCACGGCCCCCTTCTCAATGCACCTGGGGCACACAGTCGGCACCATGACGGTCATACTTAAGAACCTGGTTCTCTATGGGGGATTGTATTACTGCTTCAAGACTGAGGAAGACTTCGAACTTGTCAGCAGGACAGTGCTGTTTTCCATTCTCACCCTTTCCTTGGGGGGCTTGTTCATAGGGGAGTCATCGGAAAGATCCAGTGTCGGAACTTTTTACGACCCGAACGACCTTGCTTTGGTCCTTACGTCGTGCATACCTTTCATCATGTATCACCTGAGGGACAGGAATTTCATGCTAAAAATCATTGCTCTCATAACTGCACTGGCGACACTAATGCAAATAGTGTTGACCCAGTCGAGAATGGGCTTTCTGCTGCTGGTCCTTGCTTCCCTGTTGACTATTCTGCAAAACAGGTCGTCGCTTCTGGGCTTGTTGAAGGGGGTATTCATAACGGGGGTTTTTGCCGTTTTTTTCATGGGCATGGTTACACCTGCATATCTGGAACGGATTCAAACTATTTTTATGAAAGGATCAACCGGGTCCGGCAGGACCTACATTTGGAAAAGGGCAGTGGAAATGGCCAATGCCAATCCTGTATTCGGTGTGGGCTTTGGGGCCTTCCCCTCGGCTTATGGCAGGCTTCTGGCAGACGGCAGGTTTTCAAAAGTCGATGACCATAAATACAATGTTGCCTGGAAGGTCTCCCATAACAGTTACCTCAAGGTTCTGGCAGAGACGGGCTATATGGGATTGTTCCTGTATTTGTTGCTGCTGAAGAAAGTGGTAATGAACATGCGATCGGTAAAGGCCTGGTTCCGGGAACAAGGTGATTCGAATGCAATACAGAAGGTGAATGCCGTGGAAGGTGCTCTATACCTGCTGCTGGTTGGCTCCTTTTTTCTCGACCAGGAATTCAATTCCTTTTTTTTCACCCTTGTGTCACTGGGCATCCTTTTCCAGCGGGTCAGGGCGGTTTCTCCTGCGACAACCCAGGCACCTGCAGTTGAGAAGACAATGCTGCAACCCGGAGCCCTTTTCAACGAGCCGGTTAAATCAACTTGATCTTAAAAATTTCAGTTTTCCCTGGTGGTATAAATGGGATTGTCTCTGGAAGCCAGTACAATAAAAACCAAAGTGCTACACCTGATTGCATCGCACAAGATCGGGGGGGCTGAGAGGTTGCTTATTGCCTTTGCCCAAGCCGTGGACCTGAACAGGTTTGATGTGGTGCTGGGGATATTCGTCCGTCCCGATCATGAAAATGACCTCCTGTGGCAGGAAGCGAAAAAATTGAAAATTCCGCTGGAGCCGGTCGTCATTCGCTCTGCCTTCGATTTCAACCAGCTGCACGACATCTACGCCATTATCAAAAAGCACAAACCGGATGTCATCCATACCCATGGTTACAAAACCAATATTCTGGCCTTTTTATTCGCCAAACTTTTCAATATCAAAGCGGTATCTACGGTACATGGGGGGCTGCATGCGGAACGTCTGATCACCCGATTCCTCTACTGGGTCAATCTTCAATGCCTGAGGCGGTTCGACAAGATCATCGCAGTTTCGGATGCAGTGAAATCAGGTTTGGAAAAATGCGGAATAGGTGCCGACAAAATCACAGTAATCAAAAATATCCCTGCCGTCTCTTCCTGTCGCTCCCCTGTCACGACATCGGCCAGGAGTAAACTGGGCATTCCGCCTCAGGCAAAGCTGGTAGGTTTTATCGGTCGCCTGGAAAAGGTTAAGGGAGGGGCACAGTTTATCGATGCTGCTTTGTCCGCCCTTGAGACACGGAGCGATCTTTATTTCATAATCATTGGTGATGGCTCCCAGAAGGCTGTCCTGGAAGAGTCGGTGGCAAAGTCGGGGCATAGTGCCCATTTCCGCTTTGCAGGGTTTATAAGTGATCCGACGGAGGTCTTCAGCTCCCTTGACCTGTACGTCCTGTCATCTCTTGACGAAGGCATTCCTCTGACGGTTTTGGAAGCAATGTGTCTTGGCGTTCCTGTCATAGCCACCAGGGTCGGTGGCGTTCCGGAAGTGATTAGTGACGGCATTAACGGAATCCTGCTTCCTCCGGACGATGCACCGGCTATGGCTGCTGCCATCTCAAATATCTTAACCGACGATACCGTAAGAAACAGTATGGTCTCCAGGGCAAAAAAAGACATAGCTGCGAAATATGATGTGGGAACATGGATCGCAAAGATTGAAAGCTTGTACGAGTCTGGTGCCCAGAGCAGGCTGCATGGCTAATGATGACGGATCAACAGAAATTTCAGACGAAGGAGCGGTCAATGGCAGCTATTCATATGGTGACGCAAGAAAAGTCTTCCTCGGGACTGCCGGTCTATCTGCGTAACGGCTTGACCGGTAATGGCCATGAAGTCAACTTCATCGATGCCCAATCCTGTCTTTTGCCGAAGATCAGCGTGCTGCTGCAGTCGTTCCATCCGAACAAAAAAAAATGGTTCCATCGCCGCTCCATGCTCGGAACCTATTCCGTCGCTGCCTGGCATCGAAACACGAGAATAAACGGGGCCCTTCTCGACCGTGTTCTGAAGCCGGAGGACAAGATACTGCAGATAGGCGGACTTTATGCCCCGCATCCGGCGTCAACCGGGCTGGAATACTATTTGTTCTTCACCTACACCATGAAACTGGCCTACAGGGACGGCTACTCACCCTGGATCCCCGAACCATGGGAGCGTGAAGCGGTTGTCGAGCTCGAGACGCGTCTTTACTCTGAGGCAAAACATATATTCGTGGCTTCCAAATTCGTGCGCCGCCACCTGATAGCCGAATACGGTATTCCGGCAGATCGTATCACCGTCGCCGGTATGGGAGTGGATGATTTTTTCGTGCGCAACATGAGAATACTGTTACCGGAAAAACCTGCAAAAAAATGCCTTTTTGTCGGTTATACTTTCCATCTGAAGGGTGGGCCCGATGTACTCATGGCATTCACCCTGGCAAGGAAATATGTGCCTGACCTTGAACTGACCATCATCGGGCCAAATTACACCGAGGATATGGATCAGGAAGGGGTGCGCCATGTGGGCGCCGTCAGGGACCGTCAGGAGTTGCTGGACTACTATCGAAGTGCCGACCTTTTCCTTCTTCCTTCCCGTTGTGATTCCTTCGGTTTTGTTTTCCTGGAAGCGATGACCCAGGGCCTGGTCTGTGTGGGCTCAAACATGAACGCCATGCCGGAGATCATAACCGACGGCGAAACAGGCTTCATTGTCGAGCCAGGCGATCACATCCGGATGGCGGAGTTGATTGTCACTTTTTATCAAAATTCCCATTTGAGAACATCCATGGGGAACCGGGCCAGGGAACGGGTATTGGAGCGATTCACCTGGCCCCGGGTAGTAGAGATCATGGAACGAGAGATCTTTCGTTGATCAGACCTTTTCCCGCACCGTACTGCTTCCCCACCCCCTGTTTTCCTCACTTCTGTCCTCCTGTCTTATAACCTCATCATCAAGCCTTCACGGCGTCTGTCCATCTATTTCCCCTCCGGTGATTCTGGTCACACCAATTAGAAGCTATTTCAGCCATAACTAGGAGCATGGAAAAACGGATCGTGACGCAGACGGCGACAACGGACCCTGCAACCAAAAACGTACGGAGGATTTTCAAGTTTTGATTGTGCATAGTTAATGGTTATCCACAGCGTAGCACAACTACACGTTTCAAACCTATTTTTGCTCCCCGTCAAAGGGCGCGGGTATGGAGGAAATACATGAGGAAAATCTTTAATCTAGTCGTTTTATCAGTTGTCAGCATGATAGCAGTCGGTTCAGCCAATGCAGCCATTATCGTGGCGGACCGTTTCGATATGGACCATGACTGGTCCGGAAAAACAGAGTCAGATTTGAAAGGCATCACATCTACCGATCAAAATGGTAACGCATGGGGAGGAATTGGCGCTAATTACCCTGCTGTTATCAACGAGGCATCAAGATACGGGGATGCAGGTCGAGGACTTCGTTTTCAGCTTGCCCCCGGCAGCGGCAAAGAAACAATCGGTTGTGAAATGAGCGGCTACCCAAAAGCTCCATGGCAAGGACCGTCCCAGTTCATCGGATACTATTCGAAAGTCTCCGACAATACAAATTGGGGAACGAAAGGCAGCACCCTGAAGATGCTGCGCTTCAACATGGAAAAGAATGACGTCATTCCTGAGCTGGTAGGGGGTGCATACTCGGTTTTCATAGGTACTTCCAATGTTTTTAACGGCATCTACAGGCCTGACAACAACTGGCACAAGTATCTGTGGGAATTCACCGCCCAGTCAAGCTCGGCTGCTGCTGACGGTGTGATCAGACTGTGGGTTGACGATGCAGTGGTCTGGGAAAAAACCGACGTCAAGTGGAACAGCTATGGAACTATCGCCCATGGTACCCATTTTGACTATGGCTATACGACGAACTGGTACTTCTTCTTCCTGCAAGGAAACCTCTCGGCGACCTATAACGGCCCGGAAAAGTTCATGTACTGGGACAACTACATCATCGCCACGACCAAGGCTGAGGTGGAAAGTTTTATCGGCACTCCGGCAACTGCCGCAGCCAAGGCAATGACCGGTGGCGCAACAGTCGAGGATAATCTTGCTCCCGATGATCCCACAGGACTCGCTGCAACAGCTTCATCGCCCAAGCAGGTGGATATCTCCTGGGGAGCAGCAGTGGATAACGTGGCGGTTACCGGCTACAAGGTCTATCGTAATGGTACCTATGTCACAACAGTTACCAGAACCTCCATGTCGGACACAGGACTGAACCCATCGACTGACTACAGCTACACTGTTTCGGCAATAGATGCCACAGGCAATGAATCTCAACAATCCATACCGGCAACAGCTACCACTGAATATGCGCCAGTGTCATAAGAAGTGGTTGCCAAAGGGACTAACCCGTAGTCTCACAAAGACAAGGTGAGACAGTTTGTTATACTCGTACAACAAGGAGTTACTGCATGAAAAAAAAGGTTACAACGCTGTTTCTATCTGTATTATGTCTGTTCGCTGTCAGTTCGGCTAACGCCATGATTATTGTCGCCGACCATTTCAACATGGACAAAGACTGGTCAGGTATCACCGATGAGGCAACAAAGGGGATAACCTCCACCGACGCAAGCGGCAACAAGTGGGCTTCCCTTGGCGCGAACTATCCGGTCGTCATTAACCAGGAATCCGCGTACGGCGACGCCGGCCGAGGATTGCGGTTCCAGGTAGCTCCGGGCAGCGGCACTACAACCATTGGCTGTGAAATGGGGGGGTATCCACAGACCCCATGGCAAGGCAGGTCCCAGTATATCGGCTATTATTCCAAGCTGTCGGACAACTCCAATTGGGGATCGAAGGGGAGCACCCTGAAAATGCTCCGTTTCAACATGGAGAAGAATGACGTTATCCCTGAGCTGGTAGGGGGTGCATACTCAGTTTTCATAGGCACTTCCAATGTTTTTAACGGCATCTACAGGCCTGACAACAACTGGCACAAATATCTGTGGGAATTCACCGCCCAGTCAAGCTCGGCTGTTGCTGACGGTGTGATCAGGCTGTGGGTTGACGATGTCGTTGTCTGGGAAAGAACCAATGTAAAATGGAATGACTACGGAACCATCAACAACGGAACCTATTTCAACTATGGCTATAACGGCAGCTGGTACTTCTTCTTCATCCAGGGCAATCTTTCCGCAACCTATAACGGTCCCACCAAGTACATGTACTGGGACGATTACATTATCGCCACCACCAAGGAAGAAGTGGACAAATTTATTGGAACATCCGGAACATCGTCTACACCTGCGGCGCCAGTAGAGCCAGCACCAGCCCCGGCACCTGTAGAACCAGCACCAGCACCTGCGGCACCGGTTGAGACTGCAGGAGTAACCTTGCTTCAGGAAAAGTTCAACGATGCCCTGCTGTCTTCAAGGGGGTGGTTCGACGCAGGGGCAACCAACTCAAAGGTGGTGAACGACGCCACCAGGGGAAATGTTCTGGAATACTCGTACAACAGCGGCGCCAGCACTCCAACAACCGGTGCGCTGCGTAAGGAATTTACCGATGCCGATGACATCACCATCACCTATTACGTCAAATACGCATCGAACTGGCAATGGACAGGCTTGGGCTATGGACCACACGAGCTCTACCTCCTGTCCAACCTGGACAGCTCATGGATCGGACCGGCAAAGACACATCTGACCACCTATCTTGAATCCATCGAAGGCAAGCAGACTATTGCCTTCCAGGATGCTCTCAACATCGACCAGAACCGGGTAGGAACTTCCCTGAAGGGAATCAGTGAAAATCGTGGCGTCTTCGGCTGTAACGGCAGTTCCGACTCCTATCCTGACGGCATCTGCTGGGGCACCCCCAAGATAAACGGAAAAACATGGAAGGCCTCCATGCCGGTCATTACCAACGGTGTATGGCATTCTGTCAAGGTCAGGCTGAAGATGAACTCCATCATCAACGGGGTGGGGGTGGCAGATGGCATCATGCAGTACTGGCTTGACGGTGTACCCTATATGGACAACAAAAACATCATGATCCGCACCGGCGCCAATCCGAACCTGAAGTGGAGCACCTTCATGATCGCCCCGTACTTCCACAACGGCGCCAAGCAGACCCAGAAATTCTGGCTCGACGATATCCAGGTCACAACCGGAACTTCGACTGCAGATACGCCTCCGGCACCACCGACAGGACTGCGCATCGTCCTGTAACTCCATGACCCGAAAGGGATACAAAAAAGCTCCCCCGGCAAACGAACCGGGGGAGCTTTTTTTTCGATGCATTCCAAAATCAGACTAAAGAAAAAACAGACTCAACACACGAGATGAGTTTGCAACTTCTTTAAGCCGCAGATTCCAGGTCAAGTGGTTCGACCTTGGGAAGCGGTTTTTGTGAAGCTCGCCAGAGATCCCATTTGGCTTGGTTCACTAACCATGACTCCGGGGTAGTTCGGGTTAGCAGCCCCACCTTGATCGCCATTTCGGCGGTCATGGCCGCATGTCCGTTCAATAGACGGGAAAGATGTGGCCGCGATACACCTAAACGTGCTGCGATTTCGCCTATGCTCATGTCTTCAGGAAGAAATTCGCGGAGTACTTCGCCTGGATGGGCGGGGTCATGCATGCGTGCCATAATATTCTCCTCTAGTGATAATCCTGGTAATCAACCAGGACTGCATCTTGATCCTCAAATGAAAAAGTGAGACGCCAATTGCCGTTGACAGTTATCGCCCAATGATCTTCAAGTTCTCCTGTCAGCCGGTGAAGCTTCCAGCCTGAGGCATTCATGTCATTTGGGCAGGTGGCGGCATCAAGACGGGTCAGTTGCACCCGTAACCGAGCTGCATGATGTGGCTGTATTCCTGCCTTCGAGCCCGTTTCAAAGAAGAGTTGAATGCCTTTGTGCCGAAAGCTCTTGATCATGGGATGATTGTAGCCTGTTAGGTTACAGCCTACAAGTGATTTTTTGTTGCAACAGCCGCTGGAATTCCGGTCATCGGTTACGGTTGCGCCTGCAGGGGCTCCTCGACCGCATAATCCTGGCTCTTTTCGTCGGCTGCGGCGTTTCACGACTGGCACTACAATGTCGTGGCAGGATCCCTGTCCGAACTTCAGCACAGTGGGACGCGATCACTGCAGGGCCAGTTCAAGATATCGGCAGGCGGTCATCTTCCAGGAGAATGAACCGGAGACGGTATCGTAAAGATTGTTCCCCATCTCTAGCATCAGTTGAGGGTTTTCGAGAAGGGTCAGCATGGCCTGTGCCAGCACCTGGGGATTTTCCGGCGGCACGAGAAGACCGTTCCGCCCGGAGTCGATCAACTCGCTGTTACCGCCGACGTCAGTAGCGATGACTGCTTTGCCTACGGCACCTGCTTCCATTAGGACAAGGGGAATGCCTCCCTCGTAACGGGACGGAAGCGCCACGAGCTGAGCCTGTTCCAGCAGGGGTGGAATCTTCTCGGGTGCAACGTCGGTCATGATCGATACGGCATCGGCGATTCCCAATGCATTGCTCATCGTCTCTATTTCGGGAAGAAGTTTGCCGCTGCGCCCCACCAGGACTAGTCTCATATCTCTGTTGATGTCGTGGACGCGTTTGAAGGCACGGAGAAGAACATCCTGTCCCTTTACCCGCTCGAAAGATCCCACGTGAATGATGTATCTGCGCTGCATCCCGGAATACGGATCACATTCTTTGCGGCAGAGAAACTTGTCCCGGCCGATGCCGTTGTAGATGCAGGTGATCTTTTCAGATATTTCCGGTACCGCCACCGCAAGCTTTGTGGCGAGGGAGCGGCTCGGGACGGTAACCGCGTCTGCCCATTTGAGGATCCAGCGGGTGGTGGTTGTGCCGGGGGTCCCGTTTTCCATGGCCAGGACGTCGCTGCCGTGGCAGGAGATGACGAAGCGGAAAAGGTCCGGGAAGATCTTCTTCAACAGGGCGAAGTGAATCAAGTAGGGACCCGGATAATGGGGATTGACCACAGGGATATGGTCATTTTTCAAGAGCTGGTGCAGCTGCAGCAGAGCCTTAGGCGCTCCCACAAGAAACGACGCATATTTTTTGGCAAGGTCGTTGCCCGGTAGAGGAGGCGCCGGCATCCTGAGATTGAAGGTGATCCTGCCGTCAAGCTGCTGCCTCGACAGCCTCTTGCATTCCCATCGGGGAATCAGGACTGACGGGACGACAATATGCTGCTCCTGGAATTCCCGATAGAGGTTCCTTACGACCTCGTTGACCCCTCCCACGAATGATAGGTCCCAGGGAATGACCAACAGGTAGCCGGGCAAGTGATTCCGGGTATCTTCAGGCTTCATCTGTCTTAAGGTAGTATCTGCACGACTTTATGACCCTTGCGGGGATAAAGGTTTTGAGAAGGGCGAACAGGGCCTTTCGTGTCGGCTGCAGCCCAAGAGAACTCATATATTCCTGACGTGCGGATTTCATGTCCATGTTTCGGTACAGGTAGTAACCGTAATGGAAATGCTGGGCTGATATCTTGCTTTTGTAAATGTCCTTTTCCTGCCTGGTGAACAGTTTGGCGCCGCGCTTGAGGTTTTTTTCGTGTACCTCCAGAGACCCCCTGAAATATCCTGACAGATTATTGGTAATGTTGCTGTCGTGCCGCCTGTAATAGCTCAGTGGTTCCATAATGCATGCCATGGGGGTATTGAGGGCCAGTCTGAACCACAGGTCCAGGTCCTCGCCGATCTTCATATCTTCGGGAAACCATGTGCTTTGAGCTTCCAGGGCTGCGCGGCGTACCATTACGTTCTGTATGGCCAGACTCGGGCAATGGGCGGACATGAAGTTGTAAAAATTGCCGTTGCACAGATAAAGTCCATCCCTTTCGCGGCTGACGTAGTTGCCCACATGATCACGGAATTCGGCCCGTCCCAGGTAGCTGCCGCTCTCTTCCCCGTTTTCGTAAAGATTTTTAACATCGTGAAAGACCAGTTTGAGGTGGGGGTATCGTCGGAAAACGTCCAGTTGCTTCTCCAGTTTCCGGGGGAAGAACAGATCGTCCGCATCGAGGAAGCAGATGAATTCCCCCGATGATTGCCGTATCCCGGCATTGCGGGCAATTGCGGGCTTTCCCGAATTCGCCTGGGAGAGGACGCGGATTCTGCTGTCTTTTTCTGCCAGGGAGTTGGCGACAGAAAGAGTGCCGTCGGTGGAGCCGTCGTTTATGACAAGCAGTTCCAGGTTCCGCACTCCCTGGCATAGTACCGATTCTATTGCCTGGCCTATGTAACGCTCGCAATTGTATGCGGGTATGATGATGGAAACTTCGGGCATGGGGTTATCCTCTCAGGCAGGTCTTGCAGAATCTGACGAAAGACCTGGGCAGCATGGTTTTGGCAACGGCAACCACCGCTTTTGTGGAATATCCCAGTTTCAGTGCATCCATATATTCCCTTCGTGCTCCTTCCATTTCGTAGTTGCTGTACAGGAGATAGCCGTAGTGCCAGTGATACCCGCGGATCTTCTCCTCGTACAGCCTCTTTTCCCCAGGGGTAAACAGATTCTCCCCCCGCTTGAGATTCCGGCGGTGCACCAGGATCGATCCCTGGAGATAGTCGGCCATGTTGCTGGTGATGCTGGTGCTGTGCTGCCGATAATAGCTGAGGATTTCATTCAAAAACGCAACACGGTTTGACAATACCAGCCTGAACCACAGGTCGGCATCTTCGCCAATGGTGACGTCTTCGGGAAACCAGGTGCTTTGGTCGTCAAGGCATGATCTTCTGGCCATGACCGCCGAGGTATGAATGCAGAGGAAATATGCGGATATGAAGTTGTAGAAGTTTTCCCGGCACAGGTAGATGTTCCCTTGTATCGGTGCCAGATATTCTTTCGCCGACTCAATGAATCCGGCGTTGCCCAGGTAGCTTTCCAGGTCATGCCGGTTGTTTTCATATAGATATCGTATGTCATGGAAGACCAGGTTCAGCTCGGGAAACCGTCGGAAAATTTCCAGTTGTTTTTCCAGTTTTCCCGGCAGGAAAAGGTCATCTCCATCCAAAAAACAGATGTATTCTCCGGCGGCATGCCTGAGACCTGCATTTCTTGCTACAGCAGGTTTGCCCGAATTTGCCTGGGTAATGATCCTGACTCTTTTATCCATTTCGGCAAGCGCCTCGACGACGGATAAGGTCCCGTCAGTCGATCCGTCATTTACGACAATAATCTCGAGATCCTGTACACGCTGTGTCTGAACCGACTTCAGTGCTTCCTCTATGTAGGTTTCGCAATTGAAAACCGGGATAACGACAGATATTTTTGGCATAGATATAACCTCAAGTGGGAAGATCTGGTTGTCATATGCTGATGCCCTCCGTTATCGTTTCAGTATATTGAATCCCTCCATTTCAGACAGTCTGTCTTTGGGAATACGCCTTGCAGAATCTAATGATGTTCAAGGGCAGCAAACTCTTAACAAAGGTAAACAGAGCCTTAAAGGTAAAATTCAGTTTCAAACTGTTGATTATTTCCTTTCTGGCCGCGGTCATTTCAAATTTACTGTACAAATAATAGGCCAGGTGCCAGTGCAGCGCGCTGATCCTGCTCTTGTACCTGATTTTTTCCCCCTTTGTGAACAGGTGGCATCCCCGCTGGTAATTGCGGTTATGGACTTCTATGGAACCCTTGAGAAAACTCTCCACGTTTTTGGTAATGCTCTTGTCATGGCGCCGGTAACAGCTCAGGGATTCGTCCAGATAGGCAAAGCCGTAGCTCATGGCAAGCCGGAACCACAAATCGATATCTTCGCCGATGGTCATGAATTCGGGAAACCAGACCATTTGCGAGTCCAGACAGGCTCTTTTCAGCATGGGCGCCGACATGAGGATCGTGGCGCAACAGGCGGACATGAAGTTGTAAAAGTTCTCTCTGCACAGGTAAACGCCATCTTCAACCCTGAAGATATAGTCGGCGGCATTGGCGGGAAAACCTGCTCTCCCCAGATAGCTACCCTCCATGGGAGCATGGCGATCCGTCTGCTCCAGGACATCATGGAATACCAGATCCACGGCGGGATATTTACGCAGTATCTCCAGTTCCTTTTCAAGTTTCCTCGGGAGATAGAAATCATCACCATCGAGGAAACAGAGATACTCCCCCGATGAATTCCTGATGCCCACATTCCTTGTAACTGAAGGTTTGCCCGAATTCTTTTGGGAAACAATCTTGATCCTTTTATCCTGCCTGGCCAAGGATTCAACCACGGACAGGGTGCGGTCGGTCGAACCATCATCGACCACCACGATTTCAAAATCCTGCATGGTCTGGGTCCGGACAGAGGAAATTGCCTTACCAATGAAGGATTCACAGTTATAAGCAGGTATTATTACCGAAATAATAGGCATTCTTTATCCGATGGAATGAATGAGTGGGCTGATATGGGTAACTCCATGCCAGCTTACCCGTTCTTCGACACTGAAATAGGCGATGTTCTTCACCCGGGTGAGAAATGTGGCGCTTGGGTAATGATACAGATGTAAGGACACGGAATATGACCCTCTCAGCAGATTGATATCGAAGTCGATGGCGCCGTCTGCCGTATCCCCATTGTTGTCCGTGGTTTTTATGGAATTCAACGACAAGTTGTAGTCGCAGATACTCAATCCATCGGACAACCGGTGGATTAGAAAGCCCATCTGGCACTCCTTGAAGGGCTTGTCGCATTTGATCTTGAAGGTCAGCCGGCACTTCTGTTCGGGATAACAGATGGAGACCAACTCGTTTTTCATGTTCAACAGCTTCACATTGGAGATGGAATTTTCAGTCAAGGTATCCACCGTATCTTCTTGATTGGAGCAGATATATTCCCTGATCGTTTCAGCTGTATCGCCGATTTTCCTCAGGACGCCCTTTTTGATCAATGCCGTTTTGCTGCAGAGAACATTGACCGACTCCAAGTTGTGGGAAACGAAAATAATGGCGATGTCCTTGTTCTTGAAGGAGAGCATCTTTTCCAGGCATTTTTCCTGGAACCACATGTCCCCCACGCTCAGCACCTCATCCACCAGGAGTATTTCCGGGTCCACATGGGCAGCAATGGAAAACCCAAGACGGGCATACATGCCCGATGAAAAGCGTTTTACCGGAGTGTCAATGAACTCGGAGATACCTGAGAACTCGATGATCTCGTCCATTCTTCGCTTGATCTCATCCTTTTTCATGCCGAGAATCGAGCCGTTGAGGAAAATGTTCTCCCGTCCGGTCAGGTCCTGATGAAATCCGGCTCCCACCTCGATAAGGGCGCTCAGCCTGCCGTTAACGGTTATCTTGCCGGTGGTCGGGCGTAGGATGCCGCTCAGGATCTTGAGGGTGGTGCTCTTGCCGGAGCCGTTAGGGCCGATGATGCCCAGGGCTTCTCCCCGGCGGACCTGAAAGGAGATATCGGTCAAAGCCCAGAATTCCATGCCCGACAGTTCCGATGTCCGGTTGTTGGAAAAGGTGTTTTTGAAAATGGCAGGGATCAGGTCTCTGAGCGAGTCGTAGCGCTCCCCCTTGACGAATTTCTTCCAGACGCTGTTTAATTCCAATGCTATTTCTGACACGATAATGGATCCTCTTAAGGTTAAATGCGTTCGGCAAACAGGAATTCCGAGCGGTGGAAAACGAACCAGCTGACGACAAAAAGGCACAAACTAAAGGTTGCTGCATAACCAAGCCAGAACAGGTCGGGAGGTTGATGGAGAACTACCACGTTGTTGATGGCTTCCAGAATGGACCCCACTGGATTGATCAGGAGCAGGCTCGACCATTTGCCGAACAGGGAAGCTTCATAAAAAACCGGCGTAAAGAAAATGGCAAAGGTTAGGATAACCTCGACGATGTATTTAACGTCCCTGAAGAAGAGATTGGCACAGGAAAGGACAAAGGCAATGCCTGCCGTTAACAGGACCAGCAGGAAAAGCAGGACCGGAAGCCATAGAATGTTCAGGCTTATGCCGATATTGCTGATGGTCAGGATCACGGCCAGGGCGCTTGCTGCTATGGCGAAATCGAAAAGATTGGCCAGAATTGCCGCCAGGGGAAATATCTCCCGTGGAAAATAGATCTTGGACACAAGATTGGAATTGGCCGTAAGGCAGATAGTGGAAAATCTGATGGACCCGATGAAGAAGGACCAGGGCAGGGCCTTGACGGAAATGGATGCCAGATCCATGGCATTGAAGGGCTTGCCCGAGATGAACGAAAAAACCAGTTTCATGATGATTCCGGCCGCAACAATGAGCATGGGCATGAACACCGCCCACATAAAGCCCATGACTGACTGTTTGTAGCGTATTTTTATGTCGCGCCAGGTCAGTATATACAGCAATTCCCTGTAATGGATAAGCTCGTTGATCATTTCTTTCATACGGTTTCCTTGTTGAAGGTTGTCACTGACACATGAGGTAGCGCAGATAGTTGACGCTGCATTCGTCGCCGATGCAGACCCTGGGCAGTTCGAAGCAGTCCGAACCTTGGTCGACACGGTTGATTCTGGTGGTCAGGACCCCTTGATAGTTGGATTCGATGAGAAGATTCCGGTGAGCCCTGGTGAAATCGTTTTCACCCCCATTGGGATAGGCGAAGAATTTTACCGGCCCAAAACGCGCCAGTTTGGTCTCGATGGTGTTTTTGGACTGAAAAATTTCCGCCTTGGCTTCCTTATCGGACAGGCGGGCCAATATGGAATGGGACATTCCGTGGGAACCTATCTCGATCAATCCTGAATCGCGCATTATAATGATCTCGTCCCAGTCCAGGTGACCGAAACAGGATTTGAGGAGGGGTGTTTTCAGGTTCTCCTCCGATACCCCGAAGTATTCCATCAGGTTGCTGATGGAGGTCTTGATCTCGTCGGGATGCAGCGCCTTGAACCGGTTGACTATCATACGGTATGCAACGGCCTTGTCCTTTACCGATTCAATTTTTACAGTCACATCATTCAGGTCGATTGCCACATTGTCCAAAAGCGACAAAATAGCGGCAATCTTATCAGACCAGATATATTCGTCTTTATCGACAAAGCCTGCTGTTACAAAAATGGTAGCCGGTATTTTGTATTTCAGTAACAAGGGATATGCATTAAAGAAGTTATTGTGATAACCATCATCAAAGGTAACAACAACCGAATAGGGCTCGAAATTTCCATTTTGTATCTGTTTCTGCAGGCTTTCAAGACTGATACAGTTGAAATTGGAGGATAGGAACTGTAAATGTTGTTCGAAATAAAGATAATCCAGCTGGGTCCAGATAGGGAATGGGAGATTCCCGCTATGGATGCTGTGATAAGTCAGAATGATCGGCTTCATCTCTACCAGTGATTTTTTAATATTGAATTTGATGTTTCTGATCAGGTTTCTCATTGTTTCCCTCTGAATCTATAAGAAATCCGTATCCCCCAACACAAAGTTGAACCTTGATAAGCTATTTGATTCTTTTGTAAAATTATAGCTGTTGTGTGACAGCATGAAACCGATATTGCTATCATTGCTTGAAAAGCCACATGACAGTAACAGGTTTCCCAATGTCGGCAAAGCGGCTGACTGTAATACAGCCACGTCACTTGTATTTTTAAGATATGCAGCCAGATGAATCAGAAGTATTTTCAGCGGCCGTTTCTCCCCTGGAGTATGGATAATGTCCATGATGAAGCAACGGTTCAAACCACTGTCTTTAATAATTTTGAAAATCAGGAAGCATTTCAGGCTGCCATCAAGATAAACAGACGCAAAGTTGTATTTTCTCCTGACAGACGGTTCATAGCGCCAGTTGAGAAATTTTTTCTCCTTGACCAAGCATACCTGTTCTTCATTTTGTGACTGGCGAAGGATTTCATCCGCCTGGGTTGGGATGTTCGGCTCAAGTTTGAACGTGTAACTTCTGTTTGTAATTGTCAAAGCCCTGAGTTTGGCACTGATCAGCAATGACCTGAAGAAGGACCTTGATTTTCCAATCAGTCCTGCTTTAGCAGGCGCACTTATGAAACAGTAATAGTTCTTCAGGTGCGAACTTATATCTATCCAATTGGCCGCTGCAAAAAAACGTTTCGCATCTGAAGAAAGGTAGGCCCCGAAATTCAATTCAGAGCAGGAGCATACTGCCTTGAACAGCCTGAGTGTCGGCAACCCCCTGTATGCATCATCCACATTGAAATCCACCAGGTGGCTGCAGGTCATCCTTTTGTTGCCGATACGGAGGAGAAATGGCCAATATCCCTGGGTGCCTACCACTTTGCCATCATGCTCCATGATGAAAAACGGCAGTTCATCGGCATAGGGATGTTTAAGGAATTTCCATCGGAAATGTGCTCTGTCGAGGCTCTTGTGCCCTTCGGGAAATATTTTCTCTCTGAAGGTAAACAACGCATCTTCATCGTCCGGAGTATATCGTCTGACTCTCAGGGCCATTGATCTCCCGTCTGCACCATTTTATTCATCGTTACTGCTGGGCCTGCAGAGGATCCGGGATATCTTCTTTCGACTCTGTCATTGTCTTTAATTTTTTCTTGTCGATTTTTCCACTTGCCGATTTTGGCAAGATTTCATGGAATTCGAGATATTTGGGAACCATGAATGACTCCAGATTTTTGCTGCAGTGTTTCAGAACGTCGTCCTGAGTCAATCGGGCTTCTTTTCCTGTAACCAGAAAGGCTTTTATCGCCTGGCCGAGAATCTCATCGGGCACACCTATGACAGCAGCTTCCACAATCCCGGGCAGGGAGCACAGGCAGTTCTCTATCTCCTTGGGACTGACACGCTCGCCCCTGGTCTTGATCAGGTCGTCTTTTCGGGCGACAAAGTAAAGGAAGCCTTCTTCATCCATGGTAAACAGGTCGCCGGTATAAAGAAGAGTCTCGCCCCGGTATCTGCCGGGCTTGAAGGTTTTTGCCGTTTCCTCCGGTCTTTTCCAGTAGCCTTGCATCACGTTGGAGCCTCGAACTACCAGTTCTCCCACCTCTTTCGGCCCGACTCTGTTGCCGTCGGCGCCGACAATGAATACCTCTTCATTGGGTATGGCAATTCCCACCGACGAAGGTTTTCGTTTCAGCTCTTCCGGGGGAAGATAGGCGACCCTTTTGCACTCGGTCAGGCCATACATTGAAAAAATGGTTACATGTGGGAAAAATGCCTGCAGCTTTTCAATGTATGAGACAGGCAGGGCCGCAGCGGTGTTGGTCATATATCTGAGGGAGCTGAAGTCGTATTTGCCGAGGCTCTCCAGTTGCAGCAATATTGCCACCATGGTGGGCACAATGGGGAAACCGGTGACCTTTTCCTGCACCAGGCGTTCGATTACGGCATAGGGATAGGTGAAGGATTTTTCCAGGACCACTGTCCCGCCGAAAAGAGCGGCCATGACTACCTGGTAGAGGCCGTAGTCGAAGGAGAGCGGCAGTGTGTTGAGGATGATATCGTCCTCCCGGTTTTTCAGGTACGAGGTGATGCTCGCGGCGGCAGCAACCATGTTGTAATGGGTGGAGACGACCCCTTTTGGCTCGCCGGTCGACCCGGATGTGTAGATGATGGTGGCAAGATCCACATCTATGCACCTGGGAAGCTTGTCCGTGGGGACGGAACCATGATTATTCATGATCCCTGACCATAGAATAGTCTCCATGTCAGGTCTGGTGGAGCGTTCCATCAGGTGCAGGTCCGTATCTCCATCTTCGCACCAGATGATGTTTTCAAGAGTGTTTGTATCCATCATGGCGTCATTGATGACCGCGAATTTGCCGGTGTGTCCGATTAAACCCTTCGCCTCGGAATCCTTCAGGATGAAGCTCAGTTTGTTGGCCTTCATGTCCGGGTTCAGCATGATGAAAACGCCGCCGGCCTTGAGAATTGCAAACATGGCTATTACCGACTCCAGCGAGTTTTCCAGGAAGATGATCACCCTGTCTTGCCGCGTAATGCCCATTTCCACAAGGGTTACCGCCAGCCTGTCCGAAAGGATGTCCAGCTCTTTGTAGGCCAGCCGCTGCTGGCCGCAGACAAGCGCAGCTTTGTCAGGCCTTAGTGCCGCAGAATTGATGAGGAATTCATGTACCAGCATTATCTCACTCCTTTATCGGGCGAAATGGTCAGGTCAGATGGAAACCCATGTGCCTGCGCTACAGCAGTCTGCAGACGGAGTTTTTTTTCCCGACAGATAATGTTGCATGTTGTCGATGGAATCGAGATTCTCCGGGACGAGCTCGTCGTCCCTGATGCGGATGGAAAATTCTTTTTCGAGAAACGCCACAAGTTCCAGAATACCGGTGGAATCTATGATTTTCTTTTCCAGGAGCGAAGTGTCATCTTTCAGACCTTCATCCTCGCCGAAGAGAAAGTTCTCCACGATGTATTTCCTGATTGTTTCTTTTGTCTCTTTCATTGTTTTCACCTTTCCTGAAATATATTCGCTTTACCGGCATTGTCACTTTACCGACACTTCTGGCACTTCCTGGACCAGCAGTGGGGGGAGATGAAGATATCTGGTGGTGCTGCGCTTGTTGTCAATTTCGTTGTAAGTCTTCTGTATCTGCTCCACATTGAAATCGAGCAGCGCTGCCAGTTCTTCCGGTGGAACGCTTTTGTTCTTGCCCATCAGGCACAGATCCATGGACTGGTAAGGGAGCGAAAAATAGAACTCATCCTGCTGCTGTGAAAGGGAATAGGTGTCTGTCGTCGGAGGTCTTTTTCTGATTTCCTCCGGAATTCCAAGGTATCCAGCCAACTGGTAGACCTGAGACTTGTACAGATGGGCAATGGGTTTGATATCGGCAGCACCGTCCCCGAGTTTTACGAAGAAGCCCTGGTCATACTCCAGGCGGTTGGGGGTTCCGGCAACGGCGTAATGGAGACGGTCTGCATGATAATATTCAATCATCTTGCGAATGCGCTGTTTGTAGTTTGTGGCTGCAACTATGTGCAGATAGGGTGTCAGCGGCAGACGCTTCTTTATGGTGCAACCCGACTCCGACTGGGCCACCAGCGATGGCAGGTTGAACCCGTTGTTCTCGAAGACGCTGGATGTGACGATCTTGGATTTCCAGCCTCTGCCGTATTCGGGAACTACCATCCTCACCGCATCATCGTAAAGCTGGTAGAAGCCCACGGCTTCCAGTATGCCGGTAATATTCACATGCTGGGACTCGACTCCCAGGTGCTCGATCAGCATTGAACTCAGCGTCTTTGTTTCATCTGCCGAATGCCGCTCAGGCATCTCAAGTGCATATACCCGTTCCCTGCCCAGTGCTCTCACAGCAAGGGCGGCTGTCACACTGCTGTCGATTCCCCCTGAAACTCCGATGACTATGCCTCTTCTTTTCAGATCTTCCTTGAGAATGGTGCGTAATTTTGTGCAGATACGCTCTGCTTCGTACTCAACGTCTGTTTTCAATGATTCCGCGGAAAAGGTGCCGTGTGGGCTCATCATTGTCTCCAGTAGTCAGATAGATGGGATTAATTGAGTCGAATGATCTTATTCACCTCAAAATTAGTTATGTCTGCAATTTGGAAATTTTCCATGAACTGCTGGTAAAGGAGTTGCGTCGAGATAATTCCCGTCAGGGCCATGTTCTCCGTCTCGCTTTCGCCCAGCTTCTGTTTTTTTCTGAATTTGGCAACCAGAAAGCCGGTCTTGCCGGGATCGAAGATGCCGGTCTTCTTCAGATACTGATCGGACACCAGGTGATCGACATAACCGGGCAGGTTCTGGAAGAAGACATCCTGTATCGGCGCCCGGTACGGGTGCTTGGGACGATTGGTAATCCTGGGGGGCAGGTTTCCGGCAAAGGTTTTTTTCAGGATATACTTTTCGTTCAAGGCCCTGATCTTCCATTTGGGAGGGAGCCTCATGGCGAAATCGATGACCCTGAAGTCCAGAAAGGGTACCCTCATTTCCACCGAATTTGCCATGGCTACCCGGTCTCCCTGGGAGGAAAGCAGGTAGTTGGAAAGGAAGATGCTCGTCTCCAGGTACTGGGCCTTCGCCAGGCAATCCCGGCCGTCAAAATCAAGGGGGAGTGCCGCCTTCAGTTCCTGAACGGGCTGATATCCTTTGAGGGCAGTGGTCACATCCTCTGAAAAAAACATGACGTTTCTGCCGGTATTCTTCCAGCGGATGCCATGGGAGAAGAAAGGGTCTTCCGAATCGGCGGCGTCAACCCCGTAGAATTTCTGCAGAAAAGTCCTTTCCCTGGCCGGGTTCTGGAAAATGTATGGGTAAAGCTTTTCCAGAAGAAGAGGGCGCACCCTTGACTCCGGCTGGTTTGCCCAGAATCGGCGAATCTTTGCCTCTTTGAAGATGTTGTAGCCGCCGAAGATTTCGTCGGCACCTTCACCGGTCAATACGATCTTGAAGCTGTTGTCACTGACCACCTTCGAGAGTATGAACAAGGGCACAGGAGCAGTTCTCAGCAGGGGCTTTTCGCAATGCCAGATCACCTTCGGCAGGTTATCCCGAATGTCGGTATTCTTTATTCGCCGGTTCGTATGGCCCGTCCCCAGAAATCTGACCATCTCATCCTGAAAAGGAGTTTCGTCGAAGGGACTTTCGTCGAATCCGACGGAAAAAGTCCTTAAATTATTGTCGAACCTGCTTGAGATGAGGGAAGTGATTATGGAAGAGTCCAATCCACCGCTCAGGTAGGCTCCGACCGGAACATCGGCACGCAGTCTCAACCTGACTGCATCCAAGAGCAACTCCCGTAGTTCTTCGCAGGCTTCTCCGAATGTTCCCTGCCACCTTTCTTCCTTTTGATAAAAGGGGAGACTCCAGAAGGCCTTTTCTTCCACTATCCTGCCGTCTCTGAAGACCATGTAATGACCGGGACGCAATTCGTGGACATTTTTAAAGGCAGTTCTATCGCCGACTGTCGTCCAAAAGGTGAAGATCTGCTTCAGTGCCTGAAGATCGAGTTCCCTTTTTATGGCCGGGTCCTGAAAAATGGCTTTGATTTCCGAGGCAAAGACAAGCTGGTTGTCATTCCGGGTGTAGAAGAGCGGCCTGATGCCAACCCGGTCCCTTGCCAGAAAGAGTTCTTTCTTCCGGGTATCCCATATGGCGAAGGCGAACTGCCCATTGACCATGGACAGGGCATCGGGGCCATATTCTTCATAAAGATGCACCAGCACTTCCGTATCGGTCGCCGTCCGAAACACATGCCCCTTTTTCAAAAGCAGCGCCCGCAGTTCGGGATAATTGAAAATCTCGCCGTTATATACGATCCAGAGCCGCCCATCCTCATTACAGATCGGTTGAGTGCCTCCCCCCAGGTCGATGATGCTGAGGCGGGCATGCCCCATGGCCATGTTGGCATCCAGGAAAATGCCCGACGCATCGGGGCCCCGGTGCCGCATGACGGCGATCATCCTTGAGACCAGAACTTCAGGTGAGCGTCCCGGATTGCATATGCCCGCTATTCCACACATTCAATACTCACTTTTCCTGGAAAAGGTGACGCAGGGTCTTCCTCTGCATCCCCTCCACTATTTAGTCGGGACGTCTCGATCAACGGCAGGAACCGGGATAGGGCAGGTTTTGTAAGCAGCGCCAGAACCAGGTGCTTGAGCTGTCGTTAAGCGAAATTTATTAAATTATTTCCATAAAATAAGGCGTTGTCAACAGGTTCCGAATTTTTTGGCGGCAACCCGGCGGAAACCCGGTACCGCTGATTCCTGCAACAGCCTGCAAAGCTGGTGATTCTCGTCACACACCTGATTCAGCTTTGAGGCTAAGTTAGGGAACACAAGCTGAGCTGCACCTGTAAAAGCAGGTGCTGGAAATCGGCAAGAGCCGGCGATCCGGCGATTCAATCCGTTAAAGTAAAAGGAGTAATTATGAAAAAAAGCATTTGCCTGTTGCTTTTGGCTGTTTCCTGTTTCGGTGCAAGCGCACAAGTATTTGCCAAAGATGTAACACTCAACTGGGACCGTAATACTGAGCCTGACCTGGCAGGTTACAAGCTTTATTACAAAGCCGGTTCATCCACAGGAACCTTCGACGGTTCAGATGCGGTCCAGGGCAAATCGCCGGTTGACGTGAAGAATCTTGATACCTTTACCTTGAACGGCCTTGATCCTGCGAAAGACTACTTTTTTGAAGTGACAGCTTACGATGCTTCTGGGAATGAAAGCGCTTTTTCCAACATGGTACAAGCCTATGCAGCAGTAGTTCCTCCTGCTGTGCCGGATACTGCAGCTGCTGGTGACGGTAATGGCGACGGAGTCGTCAACATTGCCGATGCGCTGGTGATTTTGCAGGCCAGTTTGAAGCCGGCACTGCAGACGCAGACGATGAAAGCAGCCGGGGATGTGTGGCCGCTTGACGCAAATGGCAAGCCCAAGGGGGATGGTGTGATTAATCTGAACGATGCCCGCCTGATCCTGCAGCGGGCAGTGGGGCTCGTCAGCTGGTAATGAGCTAAACATTGCAATGTTCTTAAAAAGGGTGCCGGGGATAATCTCGGCACCCTTTTTCATTTATGCCGGCACCGTTACAAATATCTCCAGCTGTCATTGAATTTTCCCGTAAATAAATTATCCTATAGGAGTATATTATTATTATTTAATTAAATGCGCGATGCTGTAGGTCTGGTTTTAAAAGGGCGGTCTGCAGGTTGGCGAACAAGTCATCGGGAGAGACGATGAACAAACTCCTCATCATCGAAGACAACTGCGAGTTATGCAAACAGCTCAAACGGGGAATTGGAAAAGAATATGACGTCATGTTTGCAGGAGACTGTAAAGAAGCCATTGCTCTATTTTACAGGTATCGTCCCAAAGTAGTTACTCTGGGTATCGGCCTGTCTCCTGACGAGAATGGAATAGTCGAAGGTTTTCGCTGTCTGGAGCAGATTCTCAGTCATTCCCCCACTACCAGGGTAATAGTCATTACCGAACACGAACGCCGTGACATCGGGCTCAGGGCTGTGCAGGCAGGCGCATATGGCTTCTGTCGGAAACCGATCCATATGAGTGAACTGAGGGTGATCATCAACAGGGCTTTTAACCTGCTGGATATGGAAGAGGACAACGCACGGCAGCAGTCGGTATTGGAACAGAAGGGGTGCGGTTTCGGTGGCATCATCGGCAAAAGTCCGCAGATGTTGCAGGTGTTTTCCATGATCAGAAAGGTATCTTTATCGGATGTAGCCGTGTTCATCACAGGTGAAAGCGGCACCGGCAAGGAACTGGTGGCAAAGGCCCTGCACAATATGAGCCTCAGGAAAAACGGCCCTTTCGTACCCATAAACTGCGGCGCAATCCCCGAAAACCTCCTTGAATCCGAGATGTTCGGCACCGAACGTGGCGCTTTCACCGGCGCCCATGCCAGGATTCTCGGCAAGGCGGAATATGCCCACAAGGGGACCATGTTTCTCGATGAAATAGGGGAACTGCCGGGTAACCTCCAGGTAAAGCTTCTCCGTTTTCTTCAGGAAAAGGTTCTGCAGCGGGTAGGTGGAAGGGAAGACATAGCCGTTGATGCCAGAATAATTTCGGCAACCAACATGGACATTGCCAAGGCAATCGGCGAAGGATTGTTCCGGGAAGACCTGTACTACAGGATTGCCGTCATAACCATAAATCTTCCCCCATTGCGGGAGCGGGGGGACGACATCATGCTGCTGGCAAACCTTTTCCTGAAAAGGGCGACGGAGGAATTCTGCAAAAAGACCAGAGGCTTCAGTACTTCTTCTTTGAAAATCCTGAAAAACTACACCTGGCCCGGAAATGTGCGAGAGCTGGAGAACAGGGTGCAGCGCGCGGTGATCATGTCCGATTCCCCACTGATAGAGCCGGCTGATCTTGGGCTTACTGAAAACAGCATGCCGCTGATGATGCCGCCCATGGGCTGTGTGACTTTGAAAGACGCAAGAGACAGGCTGGAAAGGGAAATGATCATCTCCGCCCTTGGCCGCCAGGAAGGCAATATAGCTAAAGCGGCGGAAGTTCTAGGTGTCAGCAGACCGACCCTTTACGACCTCATGAAAAAGTACAGCCTCAGCAGGCTTTCACCAAACCCCGAAAGGCAGGGCACAAATGACGGTATCCAATACGGCCAGCAATAACAACAATGCTAAGACCTTTGCCTTTCTGAGAAGCATCCCGATTTTTGCCTCACTGACGGATGATCAACTTTCTTCCCTGATGGGCATTATCGAAGAAAAAAAGTTCTTCAGGAACAATGTCATTCTCTGGGAGGAGGATACCCAGCGATATATGTACATCGTTTCCTCCGGCAAAGTGAAGGTCGTCCAGTCCAGTGAAGATGGCAAGGAGCATATCCTCGCCATTCACAAGAAGGGCGAATACTTTGGCGAAATGGCTATTCTGGACGGTAAAACCGCGCCGGCTACGGTTATTGCCATGGAAGATTCCCTGATCCAGCTCATAGCAAGGGAGAGTTTCGAAAAGTTTCTCCTGCAGAACGAAAAGGTCATGAATCAGCTTATCTCCATGTTATGCCACCGATTGAGAGAGTCATGGCTGATGCTGAAGGTGATGAGCTTTTCAAGCGCCGAGCAGCGGGTGAGAGCGGTTCTCGATCAATTGGGGAAATTGAACGGTGTACGGGATGAACGGGGCATCATCATCGCCCTGAAACTGATGCACAAGGATATCGCCGGCTATGCCAACGTTTCCCGCGAAACGGTCACCCGTCTTTTAAACCGCTTTGCCAAAGAGAGCAAGATCGAGATACTCGACAACAAGTACATCCTCCTTAAAGAACATTCTGTCGAAAGCAGATAATCTCCCCTATCCGCAGAACCTGTCATTTTCTATGCATCCCCTCAAAAATGGGTTTAACAGAGGCGGTGAACGTGTTATAAGGTTCAAATATTCAAACCTTATGCAGGATGTGGAGATATGACATGAACAAGTGGATTGTGGCGGTGCTTTTGGTTGTGGTTGTTGCCGGGTGCGGCGTTGAGTGGTTTCCGGAGGATAGTACCACGTCGGGAAGCAAAAATAGTAATGTTTCCTTCTCTTTTGAGGGGACGAATAAGTGCAGTCAGTCGCCAGGCTCATTTGCGGACTCCGGTCCGATACAGATATTTAATCTCCAGACTTCTGCAACCATCAGCGTATCCGGGACTGCAACGAGTAAGTATACGATAACCAACCAATCACCAAGGAGCGACCAAGGCGTTATCCGCCCAGGCGAAACTGTTTCCGTGTCCCATCAGAATGCGGCTCAGGATGCCACGTCAAAAATAACGATCACAACTTTAACGATTGCCGGAAAAAGTGCTTCCTTTAAATCTTCGATTGATCCTTGTCCACAAGGGACAACTACCATTCAATGATCTACGGCACCGGTGTCGACATAGTTGATATCTCCCGCTTCCAGCGCTTTGTCAGCGAAAACAATACTTCCCTGCTGCAGCGGGTCTTCACCCCCCGCGAGCTGGAATATTGCTCGGGCAAAAAGCACAGCGCCCAGCACTTCGCCCTGCGCTTTGCCGCCAAGGAGGCTTTTCTCAAGGCTCTGGGCACCGGTCTCCGGGGGGGGGTCAGCTGGCAGCATATGGAGATCGTCAACGATCGGCTGGGGAAGCCGGAGATGCTTTTAACCGGCAAGGCCGGTGAGCTCTTTGCCGAAGCGGGCCTGCAAAAGATTTTTCTTTCCCTTTCCCACGACGGCAACATGGCTGTGGCCATGCTGGTATTGGAGAAATAAATGAAGGCTGTGACCGGCGAGACCATGCAGCAGCTGGACCGCAGAACCATCGATGAGTTGGGCATTTCAGGCCTGATCCTCATGGAAAATGCCGGCCGCTGCTGCGCTGGAGCCATAACTGCCGCTTATGGCGGCAACAAAAAAGTTGTCATTGTCGCCGGCAAGGGAAACAATGGCGGCGACGGCTTTGTCATAGCCAGACTTTTATCAGGACAGGGCTGGCAGGTGCGGGTTTTTATCCTCTGTTCTCCGGAAGAGATCACGGGTGATGCGGCCGTTAACTTGCAGAGGCTTGATGAGGCCATGATTACCGCCTGCCCCAGACCCGGCGATCTGGCCAAGCACGGTTCTGCTTTCGCAGGTGCCGGGGTGATAGTGGATGCCATTCTGGGAACCGGCCTGAAATCAGAGGTGAGGGGAGTCTATGCAGAAGCCATAGATCTGGTCAATTCGGCTTCGGCCCCGGTTTTTGCCGTGGATATTCCTTCGGGCGTTGATTCGGCAAGCGGCAAGATTCTGGGCAAGGCTGTCCGGGCAGATATGACGGTAACCTTCGCTGCCGCCAAGCTGGGCTGCATTCTTTATCCCGGGGCGGAGTTGTGTGGCACGCTGCAGGTGGCTGACATCGGCATACCGGAACAGGTAATTGCCGATGCGCCAGGATGTGAATTTATGGACCATGCAGCTGCCCGCAAACTGCTGCGGCCGCGGGGGAGGCAAACCCACAAAGGCCAATGCGGCCATTGTCTCATCGTTGCCGGATCCAGCGGGAAAACCGGCGCTGCTGCCATGGCGGCCAACTCTGCGGTCCGTGCCGGTGCCGGCCTTGTCACCGTGGCTGTTCCGGCGCTGCTTAATCCTACTATGGAGATCAAAACCACCGAGGCCATGTCTCTGCCTGTGCCTGACGGCGGAACCGGCTTTTTCTGCGGGGATGCTTTCAAGGGGATCATGACAGCTGCGGCGGGGAAAGACGTTATTGCCGTTGGCCCCGGATTGTCATTTGAGCCCGAAACTGCCGACCTGGTACGGAAGATAGTGAGCCAAGCGGCATTGCCGCTGGTGGTTGATGCCGATGGACTTAATGCCATTGCTGCACAGCCAGAAGTGCTGCAAGCAAGAAAATCGTCCGTTGTCATCCTCACACCACATCCGGGAGAGATGGCGAGACTTGCCGGAATAACCGTAGCCGATGTGGAAGGGGATAGAATTGGAGTTGCCAAGTCCTTCAGCAGCAGGTATAAAGTCTTTCTGATCCTGAAGGGGGCAAGAACGATCATTGCCTCCCCCGACGGAGAAATTGCCATCAACGGCAGCGGCAATCCGGGCATGGCTTCCGGCGGGATGGGAGATGTGCTGACAGGGGTTGTCACGGCACTGGTTGGTCAAGGTTACCCGCCATTTTTTGCCTGCTGCCTTGGAACCTTTATCCATGGCCTCTCAGGCGATTTAGTCGCCACTGAAAAAGGGGAGATCGGCATTTCGGCAGTGGATGTGCAGGAATCGCTGCCCTATGCTTTTAAAACACTGCTTTCCAATGCTATGAACGGTTCTTCATAACCAAGAGGAGATAAACATGCTGACTGCTGCCGATGTGATGACAAAAGACAATATTATTACGGTTACCAGGGAAACGACCGTGCGGACCTTGGCCGAACTGTTCACCAAACACAGGGTGAGCAGTTTTCCCGTGGTCAATGAGAATAACCATCTGGTCGGCATTGTTACCGAGACTGATCTGATAGAGCAGGACAAAAGCCTGCACATTCCAACGGTGATATCTATCTTCGACTGGGTCTTATACCTTGAAAGCGACAAGAAATTTGAAAAAGAGCTGAAGAAAATGACCGGGCAGACTGTTGGTGACATCTTCTCCGAGGACGTTACCAGCGTCAATACTTCAACACCACTGAACGAGGTGGCGGACATCATGAGCAAAAGGCAGATTCATGCTCTTCCGGTGGTGGAAGGGCAGAAACTGGTGGGTGTCGTCAGTCGCATCGATCTTATCCGCAGCATGATCGAGCCGTGACCTGGTCGCTTGTCAGCAAAAGCGTCGAAGAGACGGTCTCTGTTGGAAAAAAGCTGGGAACCCTTCTTCAGGGGGGCGATTTCGTTGCTTTGCAGGGTGAACTGGGCGCCGGAAAAACCCAGCTCGCCAAAGGGATTGCCGAAGGATTGGGGGTCGATCCGTCCATCCCCGTAACCAGTCCGACCTATACCCTTCTCAATGTCTATTCGGGAAGACTTCCCTTTTATCATTTCGATCTGTACCGGCTGCATGGTGGCCAGGACTTGCTTGATCTCGGTTTTGACGAATATTTCCATGGCGATGGCATCTGTCTTGTGGAATGGGCCGAGCGCCTGCAGGAGATGCTGCCTGACGACTACCTTCTCATAACGATGTCTCATGTGGGTGATGACTGCAGAAGTCTTTCTTTTACATCTTCGGGAAGCAGGGGGGAGCAATTGATCCGGCTTCTCATGGATGATGATAATGAAAAAATGTTTTGACCGGGAGATTGATTCTTGGTAATAAGGTTATTCCGAATAAATTAGGGCATGTTGCTCATTAAATAAGGGAGGAGGACTTGCATGGCACTGGTGGTCCAAAAGTATGGCGGCAGTTCAATGGGGACAATAGAGCGAATTCGTAATGTTGCCAAAAGGGTCGCTAAAACATACGATGCCGGCAACGACATGGTGGTAGTCGTTTCGGCAATGTCCGGTGAAACGAACAAGCTGGTCGCCCTGGCCAATGATATAAGCGAGTTTCCGGATAACAGGGAATACGACGTCCTGGTTGCATCGGGAGAGCAGGTTTCCATCGCCCTCCTGGCCATGTGTCTCAAATCCATGGGCTATAAAGCCAAGTCATATCATGGCTGGCAGATTCCCATAATCACCGATAACGCTTTCAGCAAGGCTCGCATCGAAAAAATCGACGATACGAAGATACGTGCCGACATCAAGGATGGGACTATTCTCGTTGTGGCCGGCTTTCAGGGAGTAGACGGTGACGGTAACGTCACCACTCTCGGGCGCGGCGGCTCCGATACCTCTGCAGTGGCCATGGCGGCAGCCCTCAAGGCCGACGTCTGTGAAATATACACCGATGTTGATGGCGTCTATACCACCGATCCCAATATCTGTGAGGATGCACAGAAGATCGAGAAGGTCTCCTATGATGAGATGCTCGAGCTGGCAAGCCTTGGGGCAAAGGTCCTCCAGATCCGCTCCGTGGAATTTGCCAAGAAATACAACGTGGATGTGCATGTGCGCTCCAGCTTCAACGACAATCCAGGAACCATGGTTACCAAGGAGGATAAAGATATGGAAGCAGTTCTCGTTTCAGGAATAGCATATGACAAAAACGAGGCCAAAATTGCCGTGATGCAGGTGCCCGACAAGCCTGGTATTGCAGCCAAGATACTATCGCCCTTGTCCGAAGCCAACATTTCGGTTGATATGATAGTGCAGAATGTGAGTGCAGCAGATCTGACCGATTTCACCTTTACAGTGACCAAGGCCGATTTCAAGAAGGCTCTGGCAATCACCAATGAAGCAGCCAAAGGCATCGATGCAAAAGAGGTCGTGACGGACGAGAATATCAGCAAGGTTTCCGTGGTTGGCGTCGGCATGAGAAGCCATGCAGGTGTGGCAACCAGAATGTTCCAGTCCTTGGCAAAGGAAGGGATCAACATCCAGATGATCTCCACATCGGAAATAAAGGTTTCAGTGGTAATAGATGCCAAGTACACCGAACTTGCCGTGCGTGTGCTCCACGATATTTTCGGCTTGTCCGGTAAAGCTGCATAATCTGCAAGCCAATTCGTCATAAAGCGACATAACCTGAAAGGCACAGAAATGCAGAGATTCCGTCGATGTTTTCTGTGCCTTTTGTTTAACTGAGGAACTACAACGCATATAAAGGTGAAAACATGAGTCTGGTAAAAATCTACGACACCACCCTTCGAGATGGTACCCAAGCTGAAGATATCTCTTTTCTTGTTGAAGACAAGGTCCGCATTGCTCATAAACTGGATGAATTCGGCGTCCATTATATCGAAGGGGGATGGCCGGGCAGCAATCCCAAGGATGTGGCTTTTTTCAAGGATATAAAAAAGGAAAAGCTTTCCCAGGCCAAAATCGCTGCCTTCGGTTCCACTAGGCGCGCGAAGATTACGCCTGACAAGGATCAGAACATCATTACTCTGATCCAGGCCCAGCCCGACGTTGTCACCATTTTCGGCAAGACGTGGGATTTCCATGTTCGCGAAGCGCTGCGTATTTCCCTTGACGAGAATCTGGAGCTGATCTTCGACTCCCTGGAGTATCTCAAGGCTCATGCACCCGAAGTCTTCTATGATGCCGAACATTTCTTCGACGGGTACAAGGCCAATCCGGAATATGCTATCAAGACACTCAAGGCTGCAGAGGAGGCAAAGGTCGATTGCATCATTCTCTGCGACACCAACGGCGGCACCATGCCTTTCGATTTGGCCGACATCATCAAGGACGTGAAAAAGCACATCAAGACCCCTCTTGGCATTCACGCCCACAATGATTCCGAGTGTGCGGTTGCCAACTCACTTATGGCTGTCTCCCTGGGCATCGTTCAGGTGCAGGGCACCATCAACGGCTTCGGTGAGCGTTGCGGCAATGCCAATCTCTGCTCGATCATCCCGGCCATGCAGCTGAAAATGCATAAGGAGTCGGTTCCTGGGGAAAAGTTGAAGAAGCTGCGCGAACTGTCCCGGTATGTCTATGAATTGGCCAACTTCTCGCCAAGCAAGCACCAACCCTATGTGGGTAATTCAGCCTTTGCCCACAAGGGGGGGGTACACGTCAGCGCCATACAGAGACACCCGGAAACCTATGAACACCTGCGGCCGGAACTGGTGGGCAACAGCACCAGGGTACTGGTATCCGACCTCTCGGGCAGAGCAAACATACTGGCAAAAGCTGAGGAATTTCAGATCAACCTGGACAGCAAAGATCCGGTAACCCTTGAAATCCTCGATAACATCAAGGAAATGGAGAACAGGGGATATCAATTCGAAGGGGCTGAGGCATCCTTCGAATTGCTGATGAAACGGGCGCTTGGCACCCACAAGAAATTCTTCTCAGTGATTGGTTTCCGTGTCATCGATGAGAAACGTCACGAAGACCAGAAGATGATTTCGGAAGCGACCATCATGGTAAAGGTGGGCGGCAAGGTCGAGCATACCGCTGCTGAAGGAAATGGCCCGGTCAACGCGCTGGATAATGCCATACGCAAGGCACTGGAGAAATTCTACCCGCGGCTCAAAGAGGTGAAACTGCTGGATTACAAGGTCAGGGTTCTTCCTGCCGGTCAGGGCACGGCATCGGCAATCAGAGTGCTGATCGAGTCGGGCGACAAACAAAGCCGCTGGGGCACGGTTGGCGTTTCGGACAATATCATTGACGCCTCTTACCAAGCTCTGATCGATTGCATCGAATTCAAGCTGCACAAGGATGAGGAAAGCGAGGCGTCGAGAAAGTGACGGTGAGAAGCCAGCGCTTCATAGTCTGGCTCTTTGCACTCTTTCTTGTTGCATCTCTTTTGTATAAAGGCCACTGCTTACGGGCGAAAACCGGACCGGCAGTGGCCTTTCTTTCTTGGTCAACAGGCAGAGTCACTGTGAGAGTTAAAGGAGATGTGCCTCGCTCAGGCATTTATCGATTACCTGACGGTTCTACCGTAGGGACCGTCACAAATATGACGATCATTGATCCGGCCTTTCTTCCTGCACCTGATGTCAATCTTCAGACATTATTGAAACCCGGCATGATTTTGGATGTTAAACAAAAAGGGCTAAAAAAGTACGTGCTATCCATAAGTTATATGAAGGCTAAAGAACGTCTGATCCTGGGAGTCCCCCTTGACCTGGGATTAATGGAAGAGGATGATTGGGAAGCCTTGCCTGGTATCGGACCAACAACAGCAAAAGATATCGTTAATTATCGTCAAGATAATGGCGGTTTTTGTTCCATCGAGGAACTGAAAAGCGTAAAAGGTATCTCTGAAGGGAAGGTAGAAAAAATTAGGGGATTTTTTATGAGTAAGTAACTATGTAAAATTGTAAAAGATTTTTACTGTCGAATAAGTATAGCTTTATCTTTCCCTCTAATCTGCTTTGTCGTGGCATGTATGATGAATACCACAGAGGACACTTTGATTAATTATTTCACCCTCTGGAGGTTATTTATTATGCAATGTCCCAAGTGTAAAGGTCGAATGTTTGCCGAGAAATACTATGACTTTGTCAGGTCTTTTGATGCCTGGAAGTGCACCTGCTGTGGTGAGGTGCTCGATCCCACCATTCTTGCCAACAGGGCAAGGAATCACAACAGCTTTCTGGGCTGAGATGTAAAAATCTTCATGAAGATGGGGGGCAGCCTGCCCCCTTTTTTATTGCCTTTTTCGGCTGATATATTGTATCGGGAGCACCTTCAGATACAATTTATTAATTTTTTTATGGGAGTTTTCATGTCCATTGCAGCTGACTGCTCCAGCCTCAACCGGTATGTGGAAGATATGTTGAGGTGGGTCAGGGGAAAAGGCAAAATCCTCATTGTTGTTCACGATAATCCCGATCCCGATTGCTTCGCCTCGGCAATGGCCCTGAATCACCTTTTTGTCATGAAGTTGAACAGGGAAGCAGTCCTCTCATTCTCGGGGATGATTGGCCGAAGTGAAAACCTGGCCATGGCTAAAGAACTGCAGATACCGCTTACCCCCCTTGCAATTCTGAATATAAGCGATTTCCAGGTGATCTGCATGGTAGATACTCAACCTGGCGTCGGCAACAATTCATTGCCTCCTGGCACAGCAGTTGACATTCTTATCGATCATCATCCGGTAAGAGAAACCAGCATGAACTGTCGCTTTGTGGATATACGTCCGAATTACGGCGTGACGGCGACTATCCTCTATGAATATCTGGTGGCAGAAAACATTCCCATCGGTACCAAACTTGCCACAGCCCTTTTTTATGCCATTAAATCGGAGACCCAGGATTTGGGTCGCGAGGCGAATCGACCTGACAGAGAAGCGTACCACAAGCTTTTTCCCCTCACCAACAAACTGCTTCTCTATGAGATCTGTCATCCGAAACTCCCTGCTGAATACTTCCTGTCCTTGAACAATGCCCTCAAACATACCCGAATATACGATACTGTACTGGTGGCAAACCTGCGCATGGTTGTCTTTCCTGAAATAGTTGCCGAGCTTGCCGATTTCCTGCTTAGACTTGAAAAGATCGAGACCGTGCTTTGTATGGGACATTACAATAATGAGATGATTTTATCCATGCGTACCATACGCCATGATACCAATGTGGGAGAAATCATCAAAAAACTGGTGGACGGGATGGGGACAGCCGGAGGGCATGGTATGATGGCGGGTGGCAAGGTGGATAAGGTCTCTACGTCTGTGGAAGAAATGCTCAAGCTCGAACGGATACTGACGGATCGGCTTTTCAAGGCGCTGGCAATGTCCAAGGTGAAACCGGAAAAACTATTCAGTAAGCACCCATGAAAGAGTTGCCAAACATGCCTTAAAATGTTACTAGATTAAGAATGTCAGTTTACCTGGACAATGCGGCTACTACTTTTCCCAAGCCTGACCCCGTCTATGGAGCCGTTGAGCATGCCCTCCGAGAAATAGGCGTAGGCCCTGGCAGGGGCGGTTATAAAAGAAGCTTGGCCGCATCAAGACTTGTTTTCGAGGCGCGCGAGATACTGGCATCTTTCTTTGGTATTACCGATTCATCCCGCCTGGTCTTTACCCACAGTGCTACCGAAGGACTCAATATCGCAGTCAATGGCTTGTTAAAGCCTGGCGACCATGTTGTTACGACGACAATGGAACACAACTCCCTTGTCCGCCCTCTGTATGCTGCAAAAAACAGAGGCGTGCAAATAACCTGGGTCTCTGCCGACAGGAATGGGAGCATTGACCCTGCTGCGATTTCTGCTGCACTTCGCCCGGAAACGAAGCTTATAGCCTTGTCCCACTGCAGCAATGTGACCGGCACTATCCAACCCATTGCCTCGATCGGCGACACGGCAAGAAAGGCAGGAGTTTTCTTCCTGGTTGATGCTGCCCAGAGCGCTGGATGCATGCCGATCAACATCATGGACCAGAAGATAGATCTGCTGGCAGTACCGGGCCACAAGGGACTGTTGGGTCCCCAGGGAACAGGTCTTCTTTATATCGCAGAACATGTCGATCTGTCGCCGTTTCTTTTGGGCGGGACCGGAACTTCCTCGTCGGATACGGCACAGCCCGAGACGATGCCGGAAAAGTTCGAAAGCGGCACATTGAATACCCCGGGCATAGCCGGACTTAAAGCAGGTGTGGAATTCATTCTGAAAACAGGCATCGACAATATCAGGCAGAAGGAGATTAAACTAGTGTCCCTGCTGCTTGATGGCCTGAAACAACTCCCACGGGTTAAGACTTTTACAGCGTATAATGCCGAATCTCGCGGGGGGGCCGTATCCTTCACTGTCGAGGGTATTGATCCTGCAACCATAGGTTTTCATCTTGATGCCGATTTCGATATCAGCGTCAGGGTCGGACTTCACTGCGCCCCCATGGCCCACAAGACCATCGGTACTTATCCCCATGGGACTGTCAGGGTAAGTCCAGGGTTTTTCAACACCGACAAAGACATAGCCTTCTTGCTGGATGCATTGCGCAGCATCATTCATTAAGGAAAGGATCGGTAATGAAAAGGATGTTTTATTCAACACTTTGCCTTATTTTGCTCACTTGCTTCGGGTGCTCTCTACCTCCTGAGCGCCCGGTGAAAAAGGAAGAACTCTACCGTACCGGCATCTATAATTTTTACAGGATAAAAGAGTCTCCGGAACGTGTGCTTGCAGCATTGAACAAGGATGGTGAGGTCGTGCTGGATGCAGAATACAAGAAACAGCCTGTTTACCTTAAGATTCTTGCCACATCAAGGGGCTTGGTGCTGTCTGTCTCGGAAAGATAAATTGAATGGGAAAGGATTACATGAAACACTTCATACTGGACACCAACGTACTTCTCTATGATCCACAGGCTGTTTTCAAATTTCAGGAAAACAACATTATCATTCCCATCACCGTGATTGAAGAAATTGACCGTTTCAAAAAGGATATGAATGAAACGGGGCGCAATGCCAGGCAAATATCCAGGCTTCTCGACGACCTGCGCAAGCAAGGCTCGTTGTCTGAAGGAATAAAGCTGGAAAATGGCGGTAATATTCGCGTCGAGATCTATGAAGAGAAAGTGATGAAGAGGCTCCCTCCCGAGCTGCGCGAAGAGCGGGGCGATAATCGCATTCTTGCGGTGGCTTTTGACGTCAAGGCAAAAAATGAGAAAGAACCAGTCATATTCGTAACCAAGGATACCAACCTGCGCATCAAAGCAGATGCCATAGGCCTTGTTGCCGAAGATTACGAATCCGACAAGGTTGTGATCGAAGATCTCTATTCAGGATATATCGAAATCGAAGCCGAAGCTGATGTGATTGACCGTTTCCATGGCCAGGGCTGGTTATCCATGGAACAAAACTTCTACCCCAACCAGTTCGTATGTTTCAAAGACCAGTTGAATGCTTCCCACACGGCTATCGGTAGATACGACGATAAGGAGAATAAAGTTTTTGCCATCAAAAGGGCTGGTAAAGAAGGTATCTGGAGCATTCATCCCCGGAACCGCGAACAGGCTTTCGCCCTGGAAGCGCTGCTGGATGACAACATCAAGCTGGTAACTCTGGTCGGCAAGGCCGGTACGGGCAAGACGCTGGTTGCCATCGCTGCAGGATTGCACAAGACTGCAGAAGAAAATATTTACAACCGGTTACTCGTCTCCCGCCCGGTATTCCCCATGGGAAGGGACCTGGGTTTTCTGCCCGGCGACATCGAAGAAAAACTCACACCATGGATGCAGCCAATATTCGACAACGTTGAACTTCTGCTTACCGGCCACGAAGGGGAAAAGCGCCATAGCAAAGGCTACAAGGAATTGATGGCCATGGGTATCATGGACATAGAGCCACTGACCTATATCCGTGGCCGGTCCATCCCCAATCAGTACATGATTGTAGACGAGGCCCAAAACCTGACCCCCCACGAGATCAAAACCATTATCACCCGTGCAGGTGAAGGGACGAAAATTGTTCTTACCGGTGACCCTTACCAGATCGACAACCCTTATGTGGATTCCTCAAGCAATGGTTTGACTTATGTGGTGGAAAGGTTTAAAGGACAAGGCATTGCCGGACATATAACAATGACAAAAGGGGAACGTTCGGAGCTGGCCGAATTGGCAGCCAATCTTCTATAATCAATAGGACCCCCAATAATCGAAAGGTGTAAGGGCGTGTAAAATCACGCCCTTCTAGTTTATGCTGCTTTTATCAATTGAATCTTCATGTGATGAGACTGCTGCATCCGTTGTCAGGAATGGCAGGGAAATCCTTTCCAACATAGTCGCCTCACAGATCAGCATCCATGCCGATTACGGGGGGGTAGTGCCGGAAATAGCCTCGCGCAAACATCTGGAAACCATTTCCATCGTCATTGAAGAGGCACTGCGCAAGGCAGATCTACCCATATCGGCCATCGAAGGAATAGCCGTCACCCGGGGACCCGGCCTGGCAGGAGCGTTGCTGGTGGGAATATCCACGGCCAAAGCTCTGGCATATGGACTCAATATCCCTGTAGTAGGGGTGAACCATATAGAATCCCATATCCTCGCCATTATGCTTGAAAGTGATGTGAAATTTCCTTTCATCGCCCTTGCCGTTTCGGGGGGCCATACTCATCTTTACGAGGTGCAGGCCATCGGCCGTTACAGGACTATCGGCCAGACCCTTGACGATGCGGCCGGAGAAGCCTTCGACAAGGTCGCCAAGCTGATGGGTTTACCTTACCCCGGTGGTGCCCTTATCGACCGCTTGGCGGCTGAAGGCGATCCCAGGGCGATAAAGTTTCCGCGGCCACTGATGCATGAGGATAATTACAATTTCAGTTTCAGTGGCCTGAAAACAGCCGTTTTGAATTATGTCCGTAAAAATCCCGCTGCCATGGAAGGTTCGGCACTGAACGACGTCTGTGCTTCATTTCAGGCCGCCGTCTGTGAGGTCTTGGTGAGTAAAACCAGGGCAGCCGTTATCCAAAGCGGCATCAAGAGACTGGTCGTTGCAGGTGGCGTAGCATGCAACAGTGGATTGCGCAGGGATATGGCCACCTTTGCCGAAACAGAAGGCGCTGAACTGTTCATACCCTCGCCGCTTCTATGCTCCGATAATGCAGCGATGCTTGCCGTTCCCGGCGACTATTATCTTTGCAACAATATTGCCTGCGGCTTTGAACTGGATGCCCTGCCCGTATGGCCACTTGATGCTATCTCTTTAACTGGAGGAAATTGATTCCATGGAGAAAATACGTGCTAAAAAATCCATGGGGCAGAACTTTCTGGTTGATGGCAATGTGCTTTCCCGGATCGTGGAGGCAGTGGTCCTTGAGCCGTCCGACAGGGTGCTGGAGATCGGCCCCGGTCGTGGTGCATTGACCTCCCTGCTGGTAAAGAGAGCCGAACAGGTACTGGCTGTGGAACTGGATCGTCAACTGGTTCCATTACTGGAGAAGGAATTCTCTGGGGCAGACAACGTGGAATTCATCCAGGGTGATATCCTAAAGATTGAGCTTCCTGAAGTCTTGGGCAGCCGCTGGAACGGAAGATGGAAGGTCGCGGCTAATCTCCCCTACAATATTTCCAGTCAGGTGATCTTTAAATTTCTTGATAATGTATCGCTGTTTTCGTCATTGATTTTAATGCTGCAAAAAGAGGTCGGCGACCGGCTCATAGCTTCTCCAGGCACCAAGGAATACGGCATTCTGTCCGTTTTCTGCAATCTGCACTTCAATATTTCTCGGGTGCTGATCGTGAAGCCCGGGTCTTTCAGACCGATACCCAAAGTAGATTCGGTAGTACTCAAATTTGTCCCGCTGGCTGCACCACGGCAGGATGTTGGTGACGAGACCCTGTTCAGGCAGGTGGTCAAGGCTTCCTTCAGTCAGCGTCGCAAGACCCTTGCCAACTGTCTGAGGTCAGCCCTGATTGCTGACAATGATGACTTGAATCTCATTTTGTCCCAGGCGGGCATAGATGGAGGACGCAGGGGGGAGACCCTTACCCTGGAAGAATACGCTCAACTTACCAGGCAAGTCCTGGCGTTTCAGAAAAGGCAAAGTCCATGAACTATTTAAAATTTCTAGTTTTTACCCTGAAAACGCTGGCGAAGTGACATCTTCTGTGGTATATAGAACTGCTAAACCACCTGCCTGAGGAGGCATCCTTCAATGAAAATCTGCATTATCGGAACAGGCTATGTGGGGCTTGTTGCCGGGACCTGTTTTGCCGAAAGCGGTAATGATGTCATCTGCGTTGATGTGGATGAAGCCAAGATCGAAGGGCTTAAGCAGGGTGTCATTCCCATATATGAGCCCGGCCTGAAAGAATTGGTCATCAGGAACTTCGCCGAAGGACGGCTATCTTTCACCACCGATCTGGCAGCCGCAGTCAAGGTTTCTTTGATAAATTTCATCGCTGTGGGGACTCCGCCAGGCGAGGATGGTTCTGCTGACCTGCAATACGTTCTGGATGTGGCCAGGGTAATAGGCCGCAATATGGAAGGCTTCAAGATACTGGTGGATAAGTCCACAGTGCCCGTAGGCACGGCAGATAAAGTTCGTGGCGTTGTCAGGGAAGAACTTCAAAAGAGAGGCAGGGACATTGAATTCGACGTGGTGTCCAACCCTGAATTCATGAAAGAAGGCGCTGCCATTGACGATTTCATGAAACCTGACCGGGTGGTTATCGGCACAGACAATGTGCGCACCGGCGAGATCATGAAGGAACTCTATTCGCCATTTATGCGCAAAACAAACCGGTTGATCATTATGGACATCCGTAGCGCCGAGATGACCAAATATGCAGCCAACGCCATGCTGGCGACCAAAATCTCCTTCATGAACCAGATAGCCAACCTCTGCGATCGCATGGGTGCCGACGTTTCGGCAGTCAGAGAAGGAATTGGTTCCGACTCGCGCATCGGCTACGATTTTTTATTTCCTGGTGTCGGCTATGGTGGCTCCTGCTTTCCCAAGGATGTCAAGGCTCTGGTCAAAACCGCCGAGGAGAATGACTATGATTTCATGCTCCTGAAGGCCGTGGAAGAGGTTAATGAACTGCAGAAACTGGTATTGACCGACAAGATCATCCGCTGTCTTGGTGACGGCTCGACCGAATCCCTCAAGGGCAGGACCATTGCCATTTGGGGACTGTCATTCAAACCCAGGACAGACGATATGCGTGAAGCCCCATCCGTGGTTATTATAAGCCGCTTGCTTGAACTGGGTGCTAAGGTTTGCGCCCATGACCCGGAGGCCATCAAAGAGGCACGAAAGATCTTCGGCGATCGTATCACTTACAGCAACAACCAGTACGAGATACTCAAGGGAGCCGATGCGTTGGCCATTGTAACCGAATGGAACGAATATCGAACCCCTGATTTTGAAAGAATCAAGACCTTGCTCAAGAGGCCACTCATCTTTGATGGCAGAAATCTCTATGAACCATCACGCATCAAGGAAGCCGGCTTTGAATATCTGCCCATCGGCCGAAACGGCAAACATTTCAGCACTGCCTGTTGAATAGAGAGGGAACCAAGGATTCACTATGCGCATTCTCGTTACTGGCGGCGCCGGCTTTATCGGCTCGCATCTTTGTGAAAGACTTCTTGCCTCCGGCAATGAAGTTATCTGTCTCGATAATTTCTTTACCGGCAGCAAGAAAAACATTGAGAAGTTGTGTGATGACCGCCGCTTCGAACTCATCCGCCACGATATCACCGAGCCGATTCTGCTGGAGGTCGACCGCATTTACAATCTGGCCTGTCCGGCATCCCCCATTCACTACCAGTACAACCCTGTAAAGACCATAAAGACTAGCGTCATGGGCACCATCAATATGCTGGGTCTGGCAAAAAGGGTGAGGGCGAGGATACTTCAGGCCTCCACATCCGAGGTCTACGGTGATCCGCAGGTTCATCCCCAGCGTGAAGAATACTGGGGTAATGTGAACCCTATCGGTATAAGAAGTTGCTACGATGAAGGGAAGAGGGTGGCTGAAACGCTGATGATGGATTATCATCGTCAGAACGGGGTTGATATCCGGATCATCCGCATCTTCAACACCTATGGTCCCCGCATGGCCGTCAACGACGGCAGGGTTGTTTCCAACTTCATTGTCCAGGCGCTGGCCGGGGAAGATATAACGGTCTATGGAGAAGGAAAGCAAACCCGTTCCTTCTGCTATGTTGATGACCTGGTCGATGGCATGATGAGGATGATGGAATGCGAAGATTTTATCGGACCGGTGAATCTGGGAAACCCCACTGAGACTACCATTGTGGAGTTTGCACACAGGATCATTCAGCTTACCGGTTCCACATCAAAGATTATATACAAGGATTTGCCCGCAGACGATCCGAAACAGCGACAGCCTGATATTTCCCTGGCCCAGCAAAAACTGGACTGGCGGCCGACCGTTGACGTGGAACAAGGTCTGAAAAAAACCATCGATTATTTTGCTTCCCTCCTTACTCAAGGTCGTTGATCCGGAGGACCTGACATCATGCGGAAGCGGATGCTTCTTATACCTGCCGGTATCATCGTCTTCATCCTGTTTTTTACCATCTTCGGTGATAGAGGTTTGTTGCGCATTTATCACCTCAACAAGGATAACAAGGAGATTCGGGAACATCTTCAATCGTTGAAGACAGAAAATGAGAAACTGAAGCGCGAAATCGAAGCCTTGCGCAGTGATCGTCGCTACCTGGAGAGCATAGCCCGGCGAGATTTCGGGCTGGTGAGGCAAAACGAGGTGATTTACCAGTTTCCACCGGAGAAGAAAGACCAGTTGACACAGAAATAAATTCTGGGGCCGCTCTTCTATAAGCGAGCCGGAACTGGTTACCCCCACGGACCTGTTTCAACTTTGGCTCCATCTATTTACCGAGCACTCAAATCAAAGGATAAAATGTGAATATAAGAACCTCTCGGCAATTCTGCGCCATCTGTGCTTGGCGTGAAAATTGCGCGAAAAAATTCTGTGTTTCCGACAATGGCGCCCATTGTCCGGACTTCACCAGGGATATTTCAATCAAAGATACTGTTCAAGAAGACAGTTCATCCAAAGATAAACAGGAGGAGTGATGAAGGAATTACTCCGCACTTTGATCTCCCAGGGATTGGCAGGCTGCTATGCCGACGGAAGCCTTTCTTCCGGCGAATTCCCATCAATCATTATTGAAAAGCCTGCCCATGCCGACCATGGGGATTTTGCGACAAATGTGGCGATGCTCTTGGCCAAGGCGGAAAAAAAAGCGCCTCGAATGGTTGCTGAAACACTTGTCAGCCATCTGGCCGACGGATCGGGAGTATGTGAAAAAATAGAGATTGCCGGTCCCGGGTTTATTAATTTTCATCTAAAGGACGAAGCCTGGAGGCAGACTCTGCTGGAGGTCGACCAGATCGGCTTCGAGTACGGAAAAAGCGGGGTCGGTGGTGGGAAAAAGATCCAGGTTGAGTTCGTCAGCGCCAATCCCACAGGCCCTCTGCATATCGGTCATGGTCGCGGAGCTGCCCTGGGTGATACCATCTGCCGTCTTCTGTCAGCTACCGGATGGGATGTTACCCGTGAATTCTACTACAATGATGCCGGACAGCAGATTGCCAATCTGGCTCTTTCAGTGCAGGCCCGCTGCTTTGGCAATGGCCCGGACGATCCTGGCTGGCCTTCCGACGGCTACCAGGGGGAATATATCATTGACGTGGCCCGTGCTTACATGGCCCGCGAGACGGTCCATGCAGACGATCAACATGTGACCGCCGCAGGCGACCCCCAGGATCTGGAAGCAATCAGGCGTTTTGCCGTTGCCTTTCTCCGTCGTGAGCAGGACCAGGATTTGGCCGCTTTCGATGTGCATTTCGATGTCTATTCCCTGGAGTCGGACCTTTATGCCGATGGCAGCGTTGAAAGGGTTGTTCGGCGTCTCGTCGACAGCGGCCACACCTATGAACAGGACGATGCCCTGTGGCTTCGCACCACCTCCTTTGCCGATGACAAAGACCGGGTGATGCGGAAATCGGGGGGAGGCTATACCTATTTTGTTCCGGATGTCGCCTATCACCTGCGCAAATGGGAGAGAGGCTTTACCCGTGTCGTCAACGAGCAGGGGGCAGATCACCACAGTACCATTACCCGGGTTCGTGCGGGATTGCAGGCCCTTGATGCGGGAATTCCTGCCGGATGGCCGGAATATGTGCTTCACCAGATGGTGACTGTTCTGCGCGGCGGCGAAGAGGTAAAGATCTCCAAGCGCGCCGGAAGCTACGTTACTCTGCGTGACCTCATAGATGAAGTCGGTCGCGATGCGACCCGCTTCTTTTTCGTCATGCGTAAGCCCGATTCGCAGCTGGTTTTCGACATAGATCTGGCAAAGCAGAAATCCCTGGACAATCCGGTCTACTATGTCCAGTATGCCCATGCCAGGATCTGCAGTATCTTCGAGAATGCAGCAGAGAAGGGATTTGTCGTGCCCGGGGCCGACGGTGTGAATCTTGACCAGTTGATCGAGCCTGAAGAAATGGCCATAGTCAAGGCCCTTGCCTTCTTTCCGGAGGTGGTGGAGGGGAGCGCCGCCAATTTTGAGCCCCACCGGATTGCCAATTATCTTCAGGAACTGGCCGGACTGTTTCATGGCTTTTATAACAAAAACCGGGTTATCACCGAAGACAGTCAGCTGACTGCCGCGAGGCTGTTCCTTTTGAAGTGTGTGGCACTGACCCTGAAAAATGCTTTGAACCTGCTTGGGATCTCAGCTCCTGAGAAAATGTAACAGAGGCTTGTATGGTGCTGGACTATTGTGAACGCAGGCCGGTCAGCAAAAACCGTCCCAAAAAGCAACCGATTGGAATTCTGGTATTTATAGTTGCCGGGGCAGTCATTATCTCGTTCGTTGGGGGTTTTGCCGGCGGATGGTTTTTTGGCGGTCGAGCGGTCAAGAATACATATGAAAAGACTACTGCCAAACCTGCAGTAACACCTTCGCTCGCACCTCAAGCACAACCTGCAGGGCAGGATGTGCCGCTGACATTTTATCAGACCCTGCCGAATGGGGCAAAAGCCGTTATAGGCAGCGGCCTTAATCCGGCGAAGGCCGGTGAGGAACAAAACAAGGCGACACCCGGACCACAAAACCTTCAGGAGCAAAAGCTTTTATCGCCAGGTGCCCCTCCTAAATCCGAGGCGAATACAGAGACAGCCGCTGTCCCTAAAACGCCTGCAAAGAGCCAGGCATCTGGAGAAGGCACTTATTGCGTGCAAATTGCATCGTTGAGGGACAAGACGGAAGCTGAGGCCATCAGGACCAACCTGCTTTCCAAAGGACAGGCGGCTTACATCCTGGAGTCGAATGTGCAGGGCAAGGGAACCTGGTACCGGGTGCGTATGGGCAAGCATCTGAAACAGTCGGAAGCAGGCGAACTCGCCGCAAAAGCGGGCAAGGGCGCCATTGTCATTGCCGAATGAGATATAAGGGGCTTTCATGCGGATATTGATAACCGGTGGCGCCGGATTCATAGGATCTCACCTGGCAGAGCGGTTATTTCTCTGCGGCCATGACATTATCATAGTAGATAACTTCAACGATTTTTACTCCCCTGCTGTCAAGAGGCGGAATTTTACAGAAACTGCCGGCAATGCCGCGGCTTGCGGACGTCGACTTCTCCTGTGCGAGGGCGATATTCGGGATGAGGAATTTATTCGTGCCATATTCACCCAGGAGCTGCCTGATGCCGTCATTCATCTTGCTGCTGCCGCCGGAGTAAGACCGTCCATCGACAATCCGCTGCTTTACGAGGAAGTCAACGTGCGGGGGACAATGAATCTTCTAGAGGCCGCAAAAGCAATCGGAGTGCGGCTTTTTCTTTTTGCCTCCAGTTCTTCGGTATACGGAAACAATCCGAAAGTGCCATTTGCCGAGGCTGATCCGGTGGATAATCCCATTTCGCCTTATGCTGCAACGAAAAAGGCTGGCGAATTAATCTGCCATACCTATCATCACCTTTACGACATCAACATCGCCTGTCTCAGATTCTTCACCGTTTATGGGCCCAGGCAACGCCCGGACCTTGCCATCAGCAAATTTGTCAGACTGATTGAGCAGGGAAAACCCATTCCTTTTTATGGAGATGGCAGCACCAGTCGAGATTACACCTACATCGGCGACATTGTTGCCGGGATAGAAAAGGCATTGCAGTGGGTAAATACGGGCGAGAAACGCTATGATATTTTCAACCTGGGCGGTTCCAGTCCAGTCGCTCTAAACCGTCTCGTTAAGATAATCGAGCATCAACTGGGCAAAAAAGCGGTTCTTGAGTGTCTGCCGATGCAGGCGGGAGACGTGGAACGAACTTTTGCCAATATAGAAAAATCGTCGTCCGTCTTGGGCTACAAACCGGTGACACCCATTGAAGAAGGCATCGCCAATTTCGTCCGCTGGTATCAAGACTCAGAGCAACCTTTGCCATGAAAAAAACAGCTAAACATTTTTGCCCCCATTGTCAGAAGGAAGTGTCATGGCAGGACAATCCCCATCGTCCATTCTGCTCGGAACGTTGCAAAATGATCGACCTCGGTTCCTGGTTTTCCGAAAACTACAAAATTCCTGGCGAAAAAAAACCGTCTGAGGACGAAGACGACAACTAGTCTGTCTGCTCTTATAATCTATCAATCGAAGGAGTTGAATATGTCACAAGTACGTCTCCGTTTTGCTCCCAGCCCGACCGGCTATCTTCATGTGGGTGGAGCGCGGACTGCTCTTTTTAACTGGCTTTTGGCCAAAAAGCAGCGAGGGACATTCATCCTCCGCATAGAGGATACGGATGTGGCCCGTTCAACCCAGGAATCTGTTGATGCCATACTTCAGGGGATGGAGTGGCTCGGCCTTGACTGGGACGAAGGCCCGTTCTATCAGTCTGAACGATTTCCGGTTTACAAGGAATTTGTGCAAAAACTTCTTGATTCCGGAAAAGCCTATAAATGCTACTGCACGGCTGAAGAACTCGAAGCGAAAAGAGACCTCGCCTTCAAGGAAGGGCGAAAACCCAAATATGACGGCACCTGTCGCAATCTCCCTGCCGGTGCTCTCGATGACCGGCCCCATGTGGTGCGTTTCAGGGCTCCGCAGGATGGAGTGACCGCCTTCGATGACCTCATCAAGGGGAGGATCTCCTTCAACAATGACGAACTGGATGATCTCATCATCCAGAGGAGCGACGGTACCCCGACCTATAATTTCGTGGTTGTCATTGACGATGCGACCATGGAGATAACAACGGTTATCCGGGGCGATGACCATGTCAACAACACCCCCCGCCAGATACTTCTCTATGAAGCACTGGGGTACCCTGTTCCTGCCTTTGCCCATGTGCCCATGATCCTCGGTGCCGACAAGACACGTCTGTCCAAGCGTCATGGCGCCACCAGTGTCATGGCATACCGGGACATGGGATTTCTTCCGGAGGCGATGGTCAATTATCTGGTCAGGCTTGGCTGGAGCCACGGCGACGAGGAAATCTTTAGCAAGGAAGACCTTATTGAAAAATTCAATATTGAACAGGTCGGCCGTTCCGCCGGAGTATTTAACCCCGACAAGCTACTCTGGCTGAATGCTCACTATATCAAGACCGGCGATGAAAAACGCCTTGCCGACCTGCTGGCTCCTTTTCTAGCCGACAAGGGTGTCGATTTAACGGGGGGGCCGGATCTGATCCAGGTGGTTAAGACTCTCCAGGAACGGGCCAGGACCCTCGTGGAAATGGCGGAAGGAGCTGTATTTTATTACCAGCGTAACTTTGTTTATGATGAAAAAGCGGTGGAGAAATTCTTCACCCCTGATACCGCCTCACTTTACCGTCTTTTGATAGGCAAACTTTCGGAGCTGGATACCTTTGACCATGACAGTATTGAGTCTGTTTTTAAAGATATCTGCGGAGAAAAGGGATTCAAGCTTGGACAGATAGCTCAACCGGTCCGCATTGCCTTGTGTGGCGGCACAGCGGCTCCAGGTATTTACGAGGTCATGGCTGTACTGGGTAAAGAGGAAACCTGTCTGAGACTGGAGAGAGCGGCAGCTTTCATCGATAAAAAGTAACACGGGTGAAGCCATGTCTGGGCAATGGTTACCGCCGGAGCGGTAACCATTTTTTATTTTATGTGCTTTATCAATTCCATGGCTCTGTTGACGCGGGAAATCACCCGCATGGGCATGACAGGTTTGGCAATGAAATCGAGGAAACCCGATGTCAATGCGGCATGCTCCTCTTCGGGTGAGGCCTTGGAAGTCAGAAGAATTACCGGGATATCGGCGGTGTCGGGATTTGCTTTCAAAGCACGCTTGAAAGCAAATCCATCCATGCGGGGCATTACCGAGTCGCAAATCACCAGCGTCGGTTTATGTTGAATAGCCAGCTTCAGGCCTTCCACCCCATCACTGGCCACAACCACCTGGTATCCCTCCTTCTCAAGAGCCACCTGGATTATTGTTGCCACGGATTTTGAATCATCGACCACCAAGACCATCGTTCTGTCGGATTTTGCAGCTCCCTTCAGATAGAACTTCTTCACGGCAGCCATGATGTCTTCCGGCGTGGCCAGTACCGGTATGACTTTACAGCTTGTTTTCTTTGCCAGATAATCTTGTGAATCGGTATCAAAAGGATCAGCGATGGCAATGGCAAGAAGCCCTTCCTTTTGTTTCAACGGAAAAATCAGTTTCTGCAGGGCCATATCTTCAGGGATAAGATCAAGCAATGCTTGGGGATAGGAAAAAGCTGCAACATTTTTGACCGTTTTCAGGCCGAACTGTCCGGCAACGGCAGTGACCAGTTCATCACCAGTGACCACCCCCATTTCCTCAAGCACTGTTCCCAGACGTTTGTTTGTTCCTTTTTGTCTTTGCAGAGCCCTTTCCAGGGTAGTATTGGTGATGATTCCGGCTTCTACCAATAAATCTCCCAGCTGTTTTTTCATAGTTGATTGTCCCGTTCCTCATTGATTTGCCTACAACCGCTTTATCGACAGTTTCCGGGGAATTATATACTAAAAATAAAAAAAAGGCCCGTTTCAGGGCCTTAGATTAAATAATTAAGGTTTTTCCCGTTACCGGACATGATCTTCCGGATATGCACCGATACTATGGATGCTCAAATCGGCTCCGGCAAATTCCTGTTCTTCATCCAGCCTGACGCCGATGGTTTTGGAAAGGCAGCCATAGACAATCAGACTGCTGACAAGGGCAAAGGCAATTGCCAGCACCGATCCCATAAGTTGTGACATGAAGGTGACTCCCCCCATGCCCCCGAAAAATTTGTGACCGAAGATCCCGGTAGCGATTCCTCCCCAGGAACCAATCACCCCATGGAGAGGCCAGACGCCAAGCACATCGTCGATCTTCAGTTTTTCCTGTTCCAGATGAAAACCGTAGACAAAGATAATGGAAGCGATGCATCCGGTGATGAATGCCGCCAGAGGATGCATGATATCGCTCCCTGCACAAACGGCAATCAGGCCGGCCAAAGCGCCGTTGTGGACGAAGCCGGGGTCGTTTTTGCCTGCTACAAGTGCCGCTAGAATGCCGCCGACCATGGCCATCAATGAATTTACCGCAACCAGTCCGGATATCTTCTCCAGGTGTCCGGCGCTCATGACATTGAAGCCGAACCAGCCTACGGCAAGTATCCAGGAACCCAGTGCAAGGAAGGGTATATTGCTTATTGGAATCGGATGCGATTTGCCCCGAAGATAGCGTCCCATTCGGGGTCCAAGGATGATCACTGCCGGCAGGGCGAGCCAACCGCCAATGGAATGGACTACAACCGAGCCCGCATAATCATGAAATTCGGCTCCCCCGTAGGTCTTGAAAAAACTCTGTAGCGGTGCAGAATTCTGCCCCCAGATCAGGGACTCGAAGATGGGATAGGTCAACCCGGCAAAAATTGCGCCGGCCAGCACCTGAGGCCAAAACTTCGCCCGTTCCGCTATACCTCCGGAGATGATTGCCGGAATGCAGGCAGAGAAGCAGAGCAGAAAAAAGAAATGGGTAAGATCGTATCCCTGATTGGCGCCAAGGAGATCGGTGGCTGGCACCAGAAAGGAAATGCCGTATGCAATGGGAAAACCGATGAGGAAATAGACAATGGTTGAGACCGACCAGTCGGTAATGATTTTGACGAAGGCATTTACCTGGTTTTTCTTGCGAACAGTGCCCACTTCGAGAAAGGCGAAACCGGCATGCATGGCGAAGACCATGACGGCACCAAGCATGAGGAAAAGGACGTCGGAACTGCTGTGTAGATTTGCCGGCGTTGGCATTGCTTCCATTTATTACCTCCAGTGGTAAAGCTCTTTACCCGCCTTTGGGTAAGACACGGTCTTTGCCATAGCAACCTTTTTGCCAATTGTGCAGGTAACTGAAATTACAGGGATAAACTTTCAGTAGCTTTCTTTTTTATCTGCCAAGTGCTCAAAAATTCATCCCCAGTGCCTAAAAACATGACTGCGGGAGCGGAAATAGTTGTTGACGCTTAAAAGCTTACATTGTAAATTCTCAACAATTCACGATAGTTCGCCACTGTGGCGACAGCCGGAGAGACCTTTGACCGCCAGAACCGCCCTGATCTATTCGCCGGACTGTGGCTCCTACTGTTATGGGACTGATCATCCATTCAAAGTCCAGCGGTATAAGCTAGCCTACGAGCTTATTCATGCCTATGGACTTACATGCCTTCCCGACGTCAGCGTATGCCGTTGTGGCACCATTACCGATGAACAGTTGCTGACCTTCCATTCCCATGATTATCTGGCCAGGTTGAAGGAATTCAGTGCCGCTGAAGAGTCCAGGGCCGATTTCCGTTTCGGCCTTGGTGATACTGAAAACCCGATCTTTAAAGGTGTGTATGATTGGGCCTGCATGGGAACGGCAGGCACACTGGAAGGCGCCCGGCTGATCGTCGAGGAAGGTTACAAGGCTGCATTCAATCTTGCCGGTGGTTGGCATCATGCGCACCGCAGCAAGGCTTCGGGTTTTTCCTACCTGAATGACGCTGCCGTTGCCATCAACTACCTCCTTGCCCAAGGGAAGAGGGTGGTTTACCTGGACCTGGATGCCCATCATGGAGATGGGGTTCAGGAGGCTTTTTACGAAAATGATCAGGTGCTGACAATCTCCCTTCACCAGAGCGGGATTTATTTTTTTCCTGGTACCGGTTTTGAAGAAGAGATCGGTACAGGGGCAGGCACCGGATATACAGTCAATGTGCCACTTCTGGAACATACCGACGATGCCATCTACATGAAGGCCTTTGATGAGGTTGCATTCCCTTTGATCGCTGCATTTGACCCGGATGTGCTGGTAACCCAGATGGGAGCCGATACCTTTCGCACCGATCCCTTGACAAAGCTGGAGATAACCACCCACGCCTACTCGTACATTGTCAAAAAATTAAAGGCACTGCAAATTCCCTGGTTGGCGGTGGGGGGAGGGGGATACGACAACATGAACGTGGCACGGGCCTGGACAATTGTCTGGGCGGTGATGAACGGCAAGGACCTGGCTCCATCTCTGCCGGGGCCCTTCGTGGAAATGATCAGGCAGATGGGGTTCCCGCACAGGATGCTTCTGGATGCAATGCACTGGGCGGAAGATGATGACCGCAATCGGGCATTGGATGCTGTTGAAAGGACCATTGCCAAAGTAAGAAAATCCATTTTTCCTGTGATTATCGGACCATATGGCCAAACTTCCGGGAAATGAGCAGCTGACCGATTTAAGAGGGAATGCTCTCTTTTCCCTGAGAGACATCAGTTTTCTTGATGCCGTGGAGAAAAAAAGAATATATTCAAGGCTCATTCCTGACCGGCTTTATCATGTGCTTGGGATCAGGCCGGGAACCTTTGGCGAAGCAGAGGGAAATGCAAAAATCGAATTTATAGCACCTCGCGGCTTGGGCCTCATGCGAATTGAAGCCAGAATTAGTTCTGCCGACAAGGAACGGGTCTTTTTTCTTGAACTGGCAGACACCCAATACCGGCAGATGGAACTATCCTTCTGCATCATCAACGACCTGTCCGCACCACGTTATAATGTGGACAAGGACGAATCGGGCGAAGACAACTGCTTTGCCAGCACCGGCAGGAACATCCCGGAGGAAATCAGGGCCATGGAGGCCGGTCTTTTCCCCAACCAGACCCATCGTGGCCTGAGGATGTTCCGGGAAGTTTTCACTCTTCTGGAGTTGTTTGTGGATGGTTTGGGGATGGAAATGATCGTGGCCGAGCCGTTGACCTATGACAATGCCCTGCGTTATGAAAAATACGGATTCGATTATATTACGGGCAAGCGATTAATGCAGGATATAAACGAAGGATTCAAGCCGGGGGGCATGTTGTATGCAAGGCTTGATAACTCGAATCCCTTTCGCCGTCCGGAAATGGCGGCAACAGCCTTTGGCCGCAGCTGGTCCATCCATGACGGTATTATGGATGAGCCGTGGGATGATGTGAAAATATACAAGATGATTGGCCGCTCAGCCGGCGTCAATACCTTTCCCGATGGGGACAGACTGGAGAAATGACCATCAGACGCTTAACCATCACCGATATGACACCCGTTACAGGAATAGTTTATTATGAACCTTCGGCAGACGCCATCCTTGACGGACTTGATGGCAAGATTCATATTCCCATTGGCAGTATGCCCATTCCGCTACTCGCAGAGGATCACTCTGCCCTTGGCGCTTCTTCACCCGGTTATGACGCAGTGGGGAGGGGCATATACCAACTTTTGCGGGCTAACCCGGATGCCGTTGGCAGCAGCAATTATGCAAACCTGTTGCAGCAAGCCTATCCCCACTACCTTTCCGAACTGGCAAGCCACATTGTCATGCTGGATCAAAAAGATGTGGAAGTCACATACCTGGACAGAAAAATAAATTATCTGAAGATATTTGCCTTGATTGAGCCGGAAAATGCGCAGTTTCCCTTCGAGATCGGCAAGACTTTGCTGGACAAAGGGATGAGACTTTCCGCCTTGCATCTTTCGACAATTTCCCTCTACCGTGCAGTGGATTTTCTCGAAAAGGCACGTCAGTTTGATCCTAAGCATATGCCTGCACAAAATACCTTGGGCGAGGTCTATTATCTGCTTGGGAAGTATGATAAGGCATTGTCCTGCTGGAGCGGGATCATTTCGGAGCTCGACAAAGTTGAGGCTGAAAAGCTGGAGGCACGCCTCAAAAAGATCGAGGCGGGCGAATTCCCGCGCATACCGGTAGTTGATTACCTTGAAGCCGTGGCGGTGGCCATGTCTCTCTTTGAGGCAGGCCAATATGAAGAATCGGCGGCCATTTACCAGGATATTATCGATGATGCTGCTTTCTGCCAGCAGTTTCCCTTGCCGGAATTATATTACTACCTGGCGTTGTGCTGTAAGAACATGGCAATGCCCAAATATGCGGAAGAATATCTGCAGGAAGCGCTCGCAATTAATCCGGCCTATGACGAGGCCCGTGCTGCATTAGATCAGCTGTATTAGGAGATTTATGTTCGGATTTAGCTCGGGAGACTGGCTGTTCATAGCCCTGGTAATGGTTACAATATTCGCTTGTGTGGCCATCAGCGATATGAACAGGAAAAACAAGTGAAATGCACCGTTGTAACATCAGGCATGACAGACAGCACCGGAGTTCACCCTTAAAGGATATTTTGATGGTAGACAGCGAAGAATTGCGCCGCCCTTTGGGATTGACACTACTGACCGGGCTCTATTTCTTTTTTTTCCTGGTTTCTGTTTCAACCTTCGGCAATCCTTATCCGTTCTTAGGCGATATCTATACAGATTCTTCGGCCAAAATGATGGTTTTCATCGACTGTCTGATGTGTCTGTACCTTTTTCTTGGAACGATGAAGCGTCAATTGCTTACGTGGTACATGCTGATTCTTTACAACCTGTTCCAGGTAGTCAACACCATAATCAACCTCACATTCATAAAGCCCCAGGAGGTTGAAAAGCTAATCGGTTCCAGGATTCAGCTGGAGTCATTGTGGACTAATAATATTGCCGCTTCTTTGGCCATTCTTCTTCTGACCCAGTTTATCTACCGCCACAAGCATTATTTTACCAACAGACATAAATATCTGTTTTAAGTTTAGTCCCATGGGAGCTTCTGTGTTTGAAAAAATAAAGCATGGCCTCACCGGTTCCATCTTTGACAATGAGATGGAATGCAATGTCAACCTTAATGATACCCGTGGTGTAGACATCAGGATCGACAAACTGAACAAGTATTTTGGTGAAAAGCATGTTCTACAGGATATCGATCTGGAGATAAAGGCCGGTGAAACTTTCAGTATAATCGGTCCGTCCGGTACCGGGAAAAGTGTTTTATTGAAACATGTGGTCAAGCTTGAAACACCGGACAGCGGTGAGATCTATATTGACGGCAATCCCATTTTCAACAGGATTAAAAACAACTCCATCAGAGACTACCGCTACAGCATGGTCTTTCAGTCTTCTGCGCTCTTTAATTCACTGACAGTTGGCGAAAACGTCGGTCTTTGGTTGCGCGAAAAGCGCATCTGCAAGGAAGTGAGGATCAGGCAGATCATAACTGAAAAACTGGAAAAGGTAGGCCTGCAGGACACGGAAAATTTGAGGACCTCCGAACTTTCGGGGGGGATGAAAAAAAGGGTTGCCATTGCCCGTTCCCTGGCCATGAACCCTGATCTGATACTTTATGACGAGCCCACTGCAGAGCTGGACCCGGTAACTACGGACGAGCTTGCCAATACTATTTTGAAACTCAAGGAAACTACTAAAAATACGACCGTTATAGTCACCCATGATTTGAATTTTGCACTCTACATTTCAGACCGTATTGCCATGATGCATGGAGGCAAGATTATCGAGGTAGGCTCTCCGGCACAGATCAAAAAGAGCGAGAATCCGATCGTAAAGGGTTTCATCTACACGACAACAAAGGGAATACGAGGGGATTAGATGACAGTCAACAGGGGAATGCTGTGCCGTGTTTTCATTGCCGTGGCTGTTGCTGTGCTGTCGGCAGCCTGTTCCCAGCTGAAGCAGACAAAACCGCTTCTGCCGGTTTCTGACTATGAAAGAATGATCGTCGGCAGGTTTGATGCGGATTATGTGGGAACCGACAATTGCGTTGCCAAATGCCATGCCCATGACAAGATAACCGACGATTTCCGGCACAGCGTCCATGGTGAGCAGATAAAACCGGGAACAGGACTGCCGCTGGTCAACTGCGAATCTTGCCATGGTCCGGGAAGCCTTGCCATAATGGACCTTCCTGAAGACCCTGAATTGAACGACGCCAGGAAAACAAAATGCGATTCCAAGACATTCCTCGATATTCTGAACCTCCCCGCCCAGGCCCAGTCACTTATCTGCCTTAAATGCCATTCCGCAGCTTCCATCCCGACCCTGGCCCACTGGAATGCCAGTGCCCACGCATTGAGTGACGTGAGTTGCCTTGATTGCCATAAGCTGCATCAGGGGCCACAGCAGAAAGTCAAGCATGAAGAGATGGCTGAGTTATGCTATGGCTGCCATCCACAGGTAAGAATTGAAAACAACTTGTATTCACATCACCCCCTGGTGGAGAAAAAGATGGCCTGTGCCGACTGTCATGATGTCCACGGGTCCACACAGGAAAGCCTCCTTAAAGGCGATACTCCAAAGGAAACATGCACGAAATGCCACATGGAGAAACAGGGTCCCTTCGTCTTCGAGCATGGCGATGTCACTGAGAATTGCACCAATTGCCATTCCCCCCACGGGTCAACCAACAACCAGCTTCTGAATACAACGATGCCATTTCTTTGCCTGCAGTGCCATGCAGGTCATATGGCCGGAACCACTGGAACAAAACAGCTCTTTTCCAATCGCTGCACGGATTGCCATTCACAGATTCATGGAAGTGATATTCCGTCAACTGGTGTAACCGGCCTGGGCACAATGCGTCAGTAAAAAAACCGTTCCGTTTGCGCAGAAGGAGATTGCTGGTGATAAAGCTCTTAAGATTGACCTGTTTGCTTGCGGCAGCATTAGTTGTGTTTAATCTCTCGGTTATCAATGCTTTGGCTTCGGAGAAACCAGATACTTCGACCGAGACAGAAAACCACCTTGCTGACGGCTCCGAATTATCGGAGCTGGATGAAGCCCTGCTGCAAGAGGCATTTCCTGCAAAAGCTGCAGAGACCCATTCTTTGCTGGAGGGATACACCGGATACAGATTTCTGACCATCGACAACTATGGCGGACGCGCTTCCAAATACAATTATCTGCATTCAGGTATTATTGGCGGTGCCAGTTACAACAGGCTGGGGCAGGACCTTAAATTTACCCTGGACGGTAACTATCTTAACGACAAAGATTATTACGGCGATCTGAATTTCGACTATGCCGGTGAATACCGCTTTCATCTGCGCACCGAGGCTCTGTTTCACAATACGACCGGAGAAATACTATTTAGCGAGCCGATTGATTTTCCAGGTATCGCTTATATTCCCCATCAGGATTCTTCCCTGACCGGGTACGGCCTGAAGACCGAACAGGATTCGGCCAGTCTGCGTTACAAAATCCATGACTTTCCACTGCATGTGAACTTGGGCTACTGGCGCATGGTAAAAGAAGGTACAAGTCAGATACGCTTTGCGGATATTGCCTTTGAAGGGACGCTGAACAACTTCTTTGCCAGATCCAGATCCGTAAATCGTGAGACACATGAGGGAAAGATAGGCTTCGATACTCATCTGGGTCCGATCGACCTGATATACAACTTCCAGATCAGGCAGTTCATCAATAAAGCCGAACAACTCAGGGATAATTATGTCGAGCGCAATGTCTTTGGCAGCATTCACAGGTCTGGCATACAGGAACATAATGAAGATACGGACAGCCGTTATTTTGCCCATACGGTGAAATTACACACTTCACTGGCAGGCGGCCTTGTGGGGGCAGGATCCTATACCTACGGCAAGAGGGACAACCTGTCACGGTTGAACGACACTACGGGAGCCGATCAGACTTCGGCAAATCTGCATAATTACGCCGGTGATCTGGTTTATACGCCGTTCAAGGAGCTGTCGTTAGGGTTTAAATACCGGCGGCAGGAGGTGGAGAACCGCAACCCCTCCACCATCACCAATAGCTTTTTTATCAATAACATCCTGGCTGTTCGCCCTTCCATTGGCACAGAAAAGGACGTAATTCTGGCGACCCTGTTATTTCGTCCCACCAACCAACTTACGGTCAAGGGTGAATACAAAGGTGAATTCCTGCATCGCAACCTGGTTCATTACCTTGACGAAACCCTCAATTGGTATCTCAATGAAAACGAGAGTACCCACAAGGGGTCCATTTCCGTTATCAGTCGTCCCTTGAAGGGACTCAGGGTGACTGCCCGTTACGGCTATACCTCAACCGACCACCCATCATATGGCACGTCTTTCGCCCAAAAGCATGAAGGAGAATTGACCTCCAACTACAACCTGTCCGGAAGGCTCGGCTTCACGGCAAGCTATCGCAACAGCCGAGAACTCAATGATGAGATGCAAAGAAGGGTTATTAGTTCCTCCACCCCTCCCGTTGAATACGCCCAGTTCTCTCCCCTTTTATCAAGAGACAAGACCACCCGCAACTTCACGACCGCCGCGTGGTTCAGCCCTTTCCCAAAACTTACCATTACTGCCAGTTACGGGTTCCTGCAAAACGATATGGATCAGGGACTGATGTTTTCCATAACCGGAGATGGCAGCCTGGCAGCATCCAATTACAGGTCCGCGTCCCATCTTTATTCTTTGGGTACGGCCTATCGTTTCACCGAAAAAGCGGATCTTTCCCTGACCTTGCAGGAGGTGCACTCGCTCTCGGAGTTCAAGCCTGAAAACAAGACATTTCCTGATCCTTATGGATACACAAGCGGTATTACCGAGCTTTCACGGTCAAAAACGGTTGAGACCTCCTTTTCTGCCCGTGGCAATTACAGGTTTACCAGAAACCTGACCTGCTCGATGGAATATATGTTGCAGGATTACTATGATAAATTTTATTCCCAATTCGATGGAACGGTTCATTCCATAACGGCTTACGTGAGTGCCAAATGGTAGAGTGCCTGTGAGAAGCTGTTTTTATCTGATACTGTTTTTACTGTCATTGACATGTGTTTTACCGTCATATGCCGGCAGGAAGCTTGTTGCGGCAGTTCTGACAAGCGATATCACACGCTACAAAGAGTCCCACCGGGCTTTAGTGAAAACTCTGGCACTGAAGGGCCTTGACCAGAGTAAAGTAGAACTGGTCGTTCAGACACCAAACCCTGACCCCATTTCCTGGGCAAACACCATCAGGAAATTCAACGGCATCGGTTCCGACATCATAATTACCTATGGAGCGCCGGTTACCCTCGCAGCCATTCGGGAAGTGGATAATATTCCCATTGTCTTTGTCGATGTCTATGGGCCTGTTGAAGCCGGTGTCACACGAAGCATGGCTGCTCCCGGCAGAAATCTCACCGGTGTCAGTTCCAAAGTTCCAATGATCACCCTGATAAAAGCAGCCAATGACATCAAACACATCAAATCGCTGGGTATTCTGTATAATGGAAGGGAAATCGGTTCCGTAATCCAGCTGAAAGAGATAAGACGTCTAGCTGCACAAATGGGTTTTTCGGTGGTTGAGCTTAATGTGTCTTCGGCTAATATGCTGGATTCGGCACTTGGTACCTTGACCTCATCGGATGTCGATTTTATCTATGCTGCCGAAAGCACGCTGGTGACTCGCAGCCTGGAAAAAGTCATTTTTAGGGCCAGGGATCACGGTATTCCAGTGATTTCCCATGTACCTGAAGCCGCCGACAAAGGTGCTCTGGTTACATTGGAAATTAATACCTACGAACAGGGACAGCTGGCCGGAGAATGTGTATCAGCTATCCTTCAGGGAAAGAAGCAGGGGCAGATTCCAGTGGCGACACCGAAAAAAGTAGATCTGGTGATAAATTTGAAAGCTGCCAAGTTGCTTGACTTGAATGTTCCTATCCAGGTGTTGAATATTTCGACCAAGATTGTAAAGTAATTGAAAGTTGCAAAAGGGATCAGAGGTTTTAATGGGTAAAATTTTGATAGTTGACGATGACGCCACTTTCCTGGATATTCTGGGTAATTATATAAAAACCTACTATCCACTTTTAGATGTGGAAACCTGTACCAGTCCGGTCAAAGCCTTGAATGCCATCAGGAAGCAAAAGATCGATCTGTTGCTGGTGGACCTGGAAATGCCCATGCTGGATGGCGCCAAGATATTCAAATATGCTACCGATGCCGGAATCGACAAAAACAGGATTGTCATCCTGTCTGGCCGGGATGCTGATTACCTTCACGAGCACTTTCCCATGGGGACATGCCTTGCCGTGCTTAACAAGTATGAAGCCAAGCAAAAAGACGTGCTGAACATGATCTTCAGCTCCATGCAAAGGAAAGCGGCGAGCTGAAACAACAAAACGACAAAAGGTGAGGTTTGTAGATGGCAGGAAAAGATATATTGATTACATTTTACCGGCAGGATCACATTAGACCTGACTGGAAGGTAGATACTTCCTGTGCGTATTTCCAAATGTTCCTGATTGAGTTGACCGATGATCTGCAGAAATTCGGCATAAAATTACAGCATGCTCAGAATAATGAGATGGTCATTAACGTGAACAGCTATGCGGATGTGCTTAACGCCGTCAGAATATCCTCACCTGCCGACAATATCGGCAATACATGTGTCGGGCACATCATTGACAAAAGTCCCAACCTTGATCTTATGGAAGATCTGAAGCGGGCCGTGAATAGGGTGGCATTTGCCCCTGAAACCATTGCGCCGGAAGCCCATAACCGCAAGGTCTGTCATAATTGCGGTTGTGGGTGCTAATCTTTCTCAGGCAACAGGGACGATTCTTGCGGTCACCTTTCCGCAAATTATACTGAGCATGGCATAGGTGGTGGTCTGGCAACTTTGACTGAGGCAGCCGGGATTTATAAACAGTACCTCGTGCACATTCTCTATCAGAGGAAGATGAGTGTGCCCGAAGAGAACAACGGATGCACCTCCATCCAAAGCCTTTCGGTAAAGGCCATCCAATCCGGATTTGACGCTGTATCTGTGGCCATGGGTGATAAAGATGCTCTGGCCTGCAAGGCTTATGATAGCGTCTTTGACTGCTGAACTGCTGAAGTCACAGTTACCGACGACTTTGGTGGTGGGCAGCCCTGAAATATCCTCGATGATCACCGCATCATCAAGTCCGTCTCCCAGATGGACAATATGATCCACTGGGCCTGCTGCGTCGAGGGCTTTGATGGCCAAGGGATAATTGCCGTGGGTATCCGAGAGAACTAAAATATTCATGACCGATTCAACTCTTTGCTGTTCCGATATTTCCATTTGATCCTATGATAGAGTCACTCCCAATGGCAAGGTAATTTTCGGAGAAATATGAAAAACAAGTGGCTTATTATTGTTCTTATAGTTGTCGCCGTGACGGTTCTTTTTTCCGTTTTCACGATCTCTGTCATGAAGAGTGTTTTTTCCGATACGGAAGAAGCGATACACGGCGAAGGAGTCGGTCTCGTCGAGGTCAAAGGAATCATTCTCGACCCGCAGGAAACGGTAAAACAGCTGCAGGCTTTACGAAAAAACGAAAAAGTGAAGGCTGTCGTCCTTCGAATAGATTCTCCCGGCGGTGTGGTCGGTCCTTCCCAGGAAATTCATGACGCGGTAAAGAAACTGAACATGAAGAAGAAGGTGGTGGTTTCCATGGGAAGTCTTGCTGCTTCCGGGGGCTATTACATTGCTGTTCCCGCCACGAAGATATTTGCCAATCCCGGAACCATTACCGGCAGCATCGGTGTACTGATGAAGTTTTCCAATATTGAGGGGCTGATGGACAAGGTCGGCATGAAGGCCTTCACCTTGAAAACCGGCAAGTTCAAAGATGTGGGTTCACCTGCCAGGACCATGACCGACCAGGAAAAAGAGATGCTGCAAAGTGTTATTGATAGCACCCATGGGCAGTTTATAAAAGCCGTTGCCGAAGGCAGGAAACTGCCGGTGGAAGAGGTTCGGTCCCTGGCCAATGGTCGGATCTATTCTGGTGAACAGGCCCTGGCGCTCAAGCTGATTGACCAGCTCGGAACCCTGCAGGATGCGGTGGAAGAGGCTGGCAGGCTGGGAGGAATCAAGGGAGAACCTGAAATCATCCGCCCACCGAAGAAAAAAAAGGTATTTATCGATTTGTTGGTGGAATCGGCAGCGGAGAGGATAAGCAGTTTTGCAGTTCAGGAAAAAGGGCTGACCGTGAATTATGAGATGAACGGCAACTATGGATATTAAAACACGAATAGGAAGTATTCCCGATATGGAAAGAGCTGGCTCTTGATGCCGGCTCTTTTTTTATCTGTCACATAGTTCAGCCCTCGGTAGGTGATCATCTGGCAGTTATTAGATGGTGCCCATCCGGCAATTCTACAGTCTCAATTATTTTTACTTTCCCTCGCAAAACCTCATGTTGTTTAGTAAAAAAATGTTTTATTTATCCTTGACAGGCACGTGAAACTGACGATATGTTCACACAGAAAAGATGAAAAATATTATGGTTGTCTGACACTCTTTTGCCTTGCCTATCGTAGAATTATTCCATTCAGGAGTCCATATGACCACACCTGCTGAAACCTCTTTCTACCAAACATTGCCGCTTTCAAGCGACCTTAAGCTGCGTCGCCGTTTCATGGTGGTAGACGAGCCGCTGCTTGGCAACCTCCGTTTTGGACTTCTCCTTGAGGTGTTGGACAAGGTGGCAGAGGAAGCCTCCCTCAAGTACGTGAATCGCTTTCATCCAGAGGCGAGGGTGGTGACGGCTGCCATCGACAATATCTTCGTCCGCCGCCCAGCAGATGTGACCAGGGATATAGTCTGCCACGCCCGCATCAATCATGTTGGCAAGTCATCCATAGAGGTGGGGATCCGTGTTGAACAGCCTGGCGAACCTGCGAATCATATCGCTTCCTGCTATTTCACCATGGTTGCCCGCTCCGGAATTGGAGAAGGCGCGGTGAGCGTTGCTTTGCCGCCCCTTGATTATGCTGATGGCTATGAAAAGGAACGTTTTGGCAAGGCTGTCGCTCGTAGGCAGGAGTACAAGCAACAGCAGGCAGCCCTGCACGAGCCACCAAGCCGAAAAGAGTATGAAATGCTTACCCGGCTCCATGATGCCCAGGAAAATCCCGGCTTTTATGGGCATTTGGCTGGGCGGCTGGTGACAGATGCCTGGGAACGCATGTATCCCGAACAAGAGAATGTGCCGCAAAAGATTTTCGGTGGGTATCTGATCAGGCGTGCCTATGAGCTTTCCGCCATCTGTTCCGAGCTTGTTGCGCCCAACCGTTCCATAATTGCCGCCGTCAACCGCATCAATTTTTTTCATCCGGTACGGATGGGGGACAAGCTGCATTTTACCTCTAGAGTCGTCTATACAAATGGCAGCTTCGTCTGCGTCGAGGCGGGCATCGAGCGTATCAGCCGCGACCGCACTGCAAACGCGCTTTCAAATTCCTGCCTCTTTACCTTTGTCAATGTGGATGACAAGTTGAATCACCAGCCTGTGCCACAGGTATATCCGACCACCTATGCAGAGGATGGCCGTTATCTGGCAGCACACCGCAGCTATCAGGCCGTGGTCGAGCATCATTCAATAATATGATATGGCTAATGATTAAAAACGGGGGGGAATAAAGCATGCTGATAAAGATGGAATCGGAACAACGGATCATCAGGTTGCAGAAGGCGTTGAATAAAATGGAACTGGATGGAGCGCTGTTCGTCTATCCCATTGATGTCTATTACTTTACCGGCACCCGCCAGAATTCAACCCTCTGGGTCCCCACTGAAGGTAATCCCATGCTCTTGGTGCGCAAGAGCTACGCCAGGGCTACTACCGAGAGTCTCATCGAAGATACCAGGCCTTTTCCGTCAAGCAGGGAATTCCCCAACCTGTTCGGTCCCCAGATCAAAAGAATAGGCTTCACCTTTGACATTTTACCGGTGCAGCAGTATCAGTACTATTCAAAGATGTTGCCTGGACGCGAATTTACGGATATTTCACCAATAAACCGGGAACTTCGTTCGGTAAAGTCAGAGTGGGAGCTGGAACAGATGCGCCATAGCGGCGACTGCCTGTGCAGTGTGTTTGCCCAGGTGCCCGAATTCCTCAAGGAGGGCATGCGAGAGCTCGACCTGTCGGCGGAATTTGAGTGCCGACTCAGGAAAGCCGGGGGAGAAGGATACGTAAGAATGCGTGCCTTCAACCAGGAACTCTTCCACGGACTGGCTGTCAGCGGTGCCACCTCCGACAAGCCGGGCTTTTTTGACGGTGCGGTAAGCGGTCGCGGGCTTTCTGCCGCCTCTCCCCAAGGTTCTTCTGTGGAAAAGATTGTCGCCGGCAGCCCGGTTCTTCTTGATTACACAGTTGTTTTCAACGGCTATATTGTGGATATGACGCGAATGTTTGTTTTTGGCCAACCGAAGCCCGAGCTGGAAAAAGCCTTTGCCACCGCAATTGCCATTCAGCAATACCTCGTCGAAAATCTGAAGCCCGGAATGATCTGTGAAGATCTTTTTCTTGTTGCTGCATCCATGGCTGAAGATGCCGGCCTCGGCCGCAACTTTATGGGGGCACCTGGTGAAAATGCGCGTTTCGTCGGTCACGGTGTCGGGCTGGAGCTGGACGAGTATCCAGTGCTGGCTCAAGGATTCAAGGTCCCACTTCAGGTTGGGCAGACAATAGCCATAGAACCCAAATTTGTCTTGCCCGGGCTGGGTGCGGTCGGCATTGAGAACACTTTTGCTGTGAGTAGCGGTGGGGGAATAAAGATCACCGGCATGGCTGACGAAATGATAAGTCTTTAGTTCAAATGCCGTGGGGGCAACAGCCTGGTCCATCTCCAGTTGTTGCCCCCGATCCAGAGCCAGTGCCCCCATCTATAGAACTGCAGCTTATTTCCTCCCTTTAGAGTTGTCCACTGCATCTTCATGCACCACGCCATCTATTATCAGTGGCAATAAATACCAAGACATACCTAATTTAATCTATAGAACAAATAACAGAGAGGACGAAATGCCCAAACGGGATAACTGATGAAGGGCATTTAATCATAAAAATTATTTTCATGCTCCTGATTCAGTTCTTGCGTTGACTGCTGCGCAGAAAACCGGTTATATATCTGAGATTATTTTTACTCAGAACGGAATACTGAAATGAACTTGGGCCTGACTTTTATGAAGAAAGCTGATGCGTGTGGGGTTCACGGGGCATCGTCCAAAGCAGCCAATCGGACATTGTTGTGGATGATAGCTGCATCCTTGAGCCTGATTGTCTGGCATGTCTGGACATACGGTCCAAGCGGCCATTGGGCTGCTGGTGACTCTGTTGATAAAGCTTTTCCACTTCTCCTCTGGGGGGAGTTGCTGGACCTTTTTTCCAATAATCATGGTATCCTGGCAGAGCTCTGGGATATATTGCCTTACTTCCTTGTCGGTCTGCTTCTGGGGGGGTACCTGCGGACCTATAAAGTGGCTGTGAAGCTTCAGGCTTCTCTTCGACGCTATGGTATCGCCAGTGTCTTTCTTGCCTCTCTCATCGGCATCATCACCCCCCTCTGCGCCTGCGGCACCCTTACCACGGCTATCAGCCTGCTCTTTGCCGGGCTGCCGCTAGCTCCAGTTATGTCTCTACTTGTCACCTCTCCACTGCTGAGTCCCTCTGCATTTCTCCTTACCCTAAACGACCTTGGACCGGAATGGACAGTCATAAGAACGGTTTCTGCCTATGCCATGGGGGTCTTTGCCGGATTGGTGGCCCACCTGCTCCGGAACAGGGGGTTCAAGACCAAGGAGCTTTTCGTTGAAGGGGCTATAGTCCGTGGCGATTTTCACGATGAGGATTATCCTGACGAGAGGCTACGCTGTAATTGCCGGGAGAAATTCGGCAACAGGGTGGCTGTAAAGACCAGCAACAAATTCCTCATTTTCCTCGCAAAATCGGCGGAGATGTGCTGGCCAGTAGGTAAATACATTCTGGTGGGCGTTGCAGTCGGTTCCATTGTCGAAAGATATGTGCCTTACCAGTGGATATACCAGCTTTTTGGCAGCAAGGATCCCCTCAGCATAGTCTGGGTGACTTTTGGCTCGGTCCCGCTTTTCTTGCACCAGATCAGCGCCTCCAGCATTCTTGCCCACATCAAGAGCTCTCTCCATGGCACTTTGGATTCCGGCGCTGCTCTAGCCTTCATTGTCGGCGGGCCTGTGACAGCTATACCCACCTTGGCGCTCTTCTGGTCCGTTTTCAAAAAGCGCGTCTTCGTCCTGTACCTGGTGGTCTGTATCGTCGGCACGATTCTTATTGCTTATGGTTCCAAGGTTCTTGTCTTTGTGCCCGGTGTAGATACTGGCAATGCACTGTTCAGAGGGGTGGGGCATCTTTCGGGTGGGCCGTCGGCAGTTATTGAAAAGAAGGGACCCAATGTGAGGGTTATCCTGGACGTCAATGACAGGAGGACGATCGCCGTTGCCGACAGCGATCCCATTGGTGGACAAGGAGGGATTATTTTCGACGCTGCTCTGGACCGTCTTAAAGATGCCGCCCGGCTTGATAACCTTATTTATTTTTCCAATGCTGCCCAATGGCTCGAAAAAGACGGAATCAATTCGAAAAAAACAATTCTCATCTATGGTAGCTGGCGCCGTGGCGGAAATGATACAGTCAAGTTTGAACCCCTACAGAATGCCCTGCAGAAACATGGCTTCACCGTTAAAGTTATCGATCGCAGCCAAGCACACCATCTGACCGACAAACACCTTGCCGATTATAGCCAGATTTGGATGATTTTCGGTGAATCCACAGCCGGTAGCAGATTGAAAGATGACGAGATCCGGGTGCTCAGCAATTTCTCTTCTGACGGCAAGGGATTACTTATTATGGCCGGGGCAGGAGAAGGCGATGAGCATGATATGGGTGCGACAAATCAGCTTTCCTCGAAACTGGGCGCAACATTTTCCAGTTATGGCGAATATCAGAAAGAGATAAAGGTGGCTAATGGCTCAGGTTTTTTCAATAAAGCCTCGGCCTTAATCGGCAGGGTACTGAAGATTTTTCACAAGGCATAAAAAACGTTATGAATCAAAACCTGGAAAAGGAGGAAAAATGGCAGAGGTATTCGAAGTAGCCAAGCTGAAAAAGTTCAACGATGAAAAGAGGCATCATGAAATCATCTGGAGTGATGAACATGCCAAGGTAAGCCTGCTCTGCCTGAAGCCGGGGCAGGAGGTTATTACCCATACACACCATGGCAGCCACATCTGGACGGTGATAGAAGGTAAGGGGGAGCTTCTTTGCGGCAAAAAATCACAGCCCATCGGTGTCGGTCAAATTGTCGTAGTGCCTGCTTTGGAAGACCACGGCATAAGGAATTCTTCCAGCGACAACTTGGTAATTGCGTCAATTACCGGGCAAGGCGACTAAGGCTGGTCCTGGAAAATCAGCAAAGATAAAAAGCAAACGTCAAGAGGCCGGGAATACCCGGCCTCTTTCTTTAAAGGAACATCCTCATCTCGGTGCTTTCGTTGCTTGATACGCCAAACTGGCGATGACTATATCTTTCAGCCCCCGCTGAAGCATGGTTTGGATGTTTTTTTAATTTCCGAGAAGGCAGAGATTTTTTTCCTGGTTCTCTTGCTGCCGCATTCAGGACATGTGGCACTATCTTCACCACTTGTTTTCAGGATCTTTTCGAAATCGTTGCCGCACGACTGGCAGTGATATTCAAAAATCGGCATAGACTCACCCCTTGTTTAGCATATTCAAGAAACCGAATAACTATCCTTTCTGTTATTTCTGTCAATCTGCGGTAGCTCCCATCACAGATGGTTACATTTGAAAAAGAAAAGGGTTTGCGAATATTCGCAAACCCTTGATCTTTTCATGGTGCCGAAGACTGGAATCGAACCAGCACGAGGGAACCCCCACTAGAACCTGAATCTAGCGCGTCTACCAATTCCGCCACTTCGGCAATGAGACAAGTTATATATCATCCTTTTTGGCGCTCTGCAAGCAAAAAAATACGTTTTTATCTGAAAATCATTGGCGGAAGACGGGCCCGGTTGGTCGGTACCAGAGTGGGACATCGTGGCTGAAGTCATAGGGGTTGTAATTATTATAGAAAGAAGGGGAGGGGGAAGTGAATCCCTTTTCGTCTTCATTCTGTTTCCATGCGAAAATTTCTTTTATGCCGATAACTGGGAACGTATATTCTGCGCCGTCAACTGTCCCGGTTTTTTTGCCCTTGACTTCTCCGGCCAAGGTGACGAGCCTGCCGGTCTTGTAGATGATTGGATCAATAAAATCAGGACTGGTGGCAATGAAGCGACCGGCAGATTTTGAGATTTCAATGGGGAATCCGGTTTTGTCCAGAGTGAACTGTACTACCTCCATTCGCCCCCCTTCATTGTAATTCCTGACACCAGCAATTTTCCCACCAACCAGTATCTTCTTGCCGATGAACGCATCCGCACTCTTTTTTACATCATTGAAATCAATATTTTTATCAATCTGCTTCCTGGCTTCTTCGGTTATGACATGGGCGCAACTGGGAAGGGCCAGGGCCAGAACCAACAAAAGACTTAGTTTATCCATCGTTCCCTCCATAGAATTAAAAATGAATATAATTATATCGAAAATTTAAAATTTGTCTGCTTTGGTTTCCTGTACAAAGCAAACTGAAGGTCGGTTGACTTCAACAAGACTCTCCTTGTTTGTAGAATCGGGTTTAAATGAGGGGGTTGGTGATGATGATTTCAGAGGGAAAGGCAATAAAAAAAGCTTTCTCATTTGCTATGCAAAAAAATGAGAAAGCTTTTTGAATTTAGATGGTGCCGAAGACGAGAATCGAACTCGTACGGGCTGTCGCCCACCACCCCCTCAAGATGGCGTGTCTACCAATTCCACCACTTCGGCAATGAAGAAAACTCTTTTATCATTAACTGATCATCAAGTCAATAAAAAATTACCGATTACTTCGGTGTTGCCGGGGCCTGTGGCGTCGGTTGAGTCTGTGGAGGTTGACTCGTCAACGGCTGGCCCGATGGCTGCTTCTGTGCAGGTGCTTGTGCCGGCACCTGTTGTGCTGGTTTGGCTTTTTGTTTGGAGGACATTATGGATGAGCTTCCGCCTTTGCCTGAGAGAAAAGCAAGGGTAAGAGAAGTCAGCATAAAAATGATGGCTGCGCTGGTGGTCAGCTTACTGAGAAAGGTAGTACCACCCCCTGCACCGAAGACAGATTGACTTCCTCCGGCACCGAAGGATGCGCCCATTTCTGCGCCTTTTCCGGACTGCAGGAGAACGATTACTATCAAAGCCAGAGAGACAATGATGTGTAAAATAACTAATAGAGTGGTCATCTACGCTTTTTCCTCCAAAATGATAAAAGACTCTTTTAACATAATTGCACAACAAAAGCCAAGGGTTATTTACCCAACTTGGCAATGGCTGCGAATGAATCGGCCTTGAGACTTGCTCCGCCAACCAGGGCTCCATCGATATCGGCTTGGGCCATCAAGCCACCGATGTTTTCCGGTTTTACACTTCCACCGTAAAGAATTCGCATTTCTTCTGCTGCATCCTTGTCATATAAACCTGCGATAACACCACGAATGAATTGGTGAGCTTCCTGAGCCTGGCTGTCAGTGGCAGTTTTCCCTGTGCCGATGGCCCAGACTGGTTCGTAGGCAATAATTACCTTTTTCAGCTGTTCCTGGGATAGGTCCCTCAGCCCCTGGGTAACCTGACGCCTCAGGACATCGAAGGTCTGATCCCCCTCACGTTCCTGGAGAGTCTCACCAATACAGAATAAAACGGTCAAACCTGCCTTGATGGCAGCTTTGATTTTTTTATTTACCGTAGCATCCGTTTCACCGAAGAATTGTCTGCGCTCCGAATGGCCGATAATGACATGGCTGCAGCCCGCATCAATCAACATGGTGCTCGAAATTTCGCCGGTAAAGGCACCTTCTTCCTCCCAAAAACAATCCTGGGCAGAAAGGTGAATGTTCGACCCGGCGAGAGCCTCGGCAACTTTACCAAGTACGGTAAATACAGGAGCGACAACAATTTCAACCCCTTTAGTCTGGGCGACAAGCGGGAGCAGGCCGCCAACCAGTTCGAGTGCCTGGCCCGCAGTTTTGTAAAGCTTCCAATTTCCAGCAATCACAGGCGTTCTCATATGTCCTCCATAAATGCTTTAGTACAAGATTGTGTTATTTCCCGCTCTGCTCAAGGACTTCGACGCCGGGCAGCTTCTTTCCTTCAAGCAGTTCAAGGAATGCACCGCCGCCGGTGGAGATATAGCTGACTTTATCGGCTACTCCGGCTTTGCGGACTGCGGAGTCGGTGTCTCCGCCGCCAATGATGGTGGTTGCATTCTTGAGACCAGCAACGACATCGGCTATGGCAAATGTTCCCTTAGCGAAACGGTCCATTTCGAAAACTCCCATCGGACCGTTCCATATTACGGTATTAGCTTCTTTCAAGGCATCTGAGAAACGCGCTGTTGATGCGGGGCCGACATCAAGGGCCATCCATTCAGAGGGGATGTCATTAACTGAAACGGTCTTGCAGTCGGCATCGGCGGCAAACCTGTCGGCGACTACGCAATCTTCGGGGAGTAAGAATTCAATGCCCCTTTTCGCAGCGTTATCGAGGATCCTTTTCGCAGTGTCGATCAAATCGTCTTCTACTAAAGATTTCCCTACCGAAAGGCCCCGGGCTTTAAGAAAAGTGAATGCCATTCCACCGCCGATTATTATTATGTCGACCTTGCCGACCAACGTCTCGAGAACCTCCAGCTTGCCTGAAACCTTCGCTCCTCCGAGAATGGCCGCCAACGGACGGACCGGGCGGGTCATCGCTTTTTCGAAAAAAGTCATCTCATTCTTCATCAGGAATCCTGCTGCAATAACGGGAATGCATTTTGTAATGGCATGTACCGAGGCATGGGCCCTATGTGACACTGCAAATGCATCGTTCACATAGATCTCGCAGCCATTTGCCAGCTTACAGGCGAAGTCGGGGTCGTTCTTTTCCTCGCCCGGGTAAAATCGCACATTCTCCAGCATGAGGACATCGCCGGGCTGAAGGGCAGCAACCATGGCATCGACATCAGGGCCGAAGCAATCAGTAGCTTGTTTCACCTCTTTCCCCAACAGTTCCGACAGGCGCCGTGCCGCAGGGGCCATTGTATATTTCGGCTTTTTCTCACCCTTTGGTCTGCCGAGATGAGAGGCGAGGATAACTTTTGCCCCATTCTCAATGGCGTATTTAATCGTCGGCACAGCGCCGACAATTCGTGTGTCTTCTGTTATATTCCCATTATCGTCTTGCGGGACGTTAAAATCGACTCGTATGAATACAAGTTTTTCGCGTAAATCTTTAATCTCGTCAATATACAGAATGGACATCATCCCCTCCTCATGTGAAAATGGTTCTTGGGCACTGGGCAAAACAAAAGGGGAAAATTCCCCCTTTTGCTTGAAGCGTGGCAGTGAATGACTTTAAGGCAGCAGAATCTTCATCAGGTCCACGACCCGTTGTGAGAAACCACTTTCATTGTCATACCAGGAGATAACCTTGGCCATGTTTCCTTCGATAACTTTGGTGCTGAGGCTATCAACTATTGAGGAAAGGGGATTGCCATTATAATCGATGGATACCAACGGTTCATCCGAATATCCGAGAATACCTTTCAGTGGGCCTTCGGCAGCCTTTTTCAGTGCGGCATTGATCTCGTTGGCATCTGTCTTTTTGGAAAGTGTTACTACCAGGTCTACCACTGAGACATTGGGGGTTGGAACACGGATAGCCATGCCGTCCAGTTTGCCTTTCAGTTCGGGAAGCACCAGTGATACAGCCTTTGCTGCGCCGGTTGTGGTGGGGATCATGGACATGGCGGCAGCTCTTGCTCGGCGGAGATCCTTGTGGGGTAGATCCAGGATGTTCTGATCATTGGTGTAGGAATGGATGGTTGTGACCAGGCCTTTTTCAATGCCGAATGTTTCCTGAAGCACCTTTGCTACCGGCGCCAAACAGTTGGTTGTACAGGAAGCATTAGAAATGATATTGTGCTTTTTTGCATCATAGAGGTGATGGTTGACACCCATGACGACGGTGATGTCTTCATTGGTAGCAGGGGCGGAGATGATTACTTTCTTTGCGCCCGCCTGCAGATGCAACTCGGCTTTTTCCCGGGCAGTGAAAAGTCCGGTGGATTCCAGAACCACATCTACCTTTTCGTCTTTCCACGGCAGCTCAGCTGGGTTTCGGACTGCATAAATCTTGATGGTGATACCATTTACAACAAGCGCGTTTTCCTTTGCCTCTACTTTACCGGGAAAAATTCCATGTACGGAGTCATATTTAAGAAGATGAGCCAGTGTCTTAGCGTCTGTGAGATCGTTTATTGCGACAAATTCGATCCCTTTCTCATTGACAGCCGCCCTGAGAACAGAGCGTCCAATCCTGCCAAAACCATTGATTGCAACCCTTAAAGCCATTGTTGCCTCCTAGTAGAGAGATTAATTAGAGTAATTTATAAATACTTACTCATAACTCAAATTATTTAACAAATTAAGGCTCTATGGTCAAGATTTTATTTAATAAATTCAAAAAATGTAAAAACTATCAACAAGGAATAATGGGGAAGGTGCCAGACCCTGAAAAAAATTCATCTTTTTCTCAGAGGCATTTGTGGTAATATTATGCTTCTGCTTAAAAATAGCCTAAACCAGAGCAAAATGAAAAGAACTCTCGAAAAACGAATTATCCTTTTCTCGTTTCTGATCCTGTTTTTGACTATTCTAGTCAGTGCAGGTCTGGATATTATCGGATTCAGAAAGGATTATATAAACGCACTGTTTCTCAGATCACAGAGCCTTAGCGCATCTATGAAGGGAAGCATCGAGAAAGTCCTTAACCTGGGCTCGACATTAGAGATATAGCAGGAATTTCCGAGAAATGTCGAGAGCTTGTGGATGGTAATCCAGATATAGCTTATTGTATAATAACCGACTTGGATGGCAATATTTTATATCTGAGTGACCCCAAATTCCAAAATCTAGCCATCAGGGGAGCGAGTCGTTCCTACACATCCAATCCAACCGTTCAGATAAACCTCGTCGGCAAAGATCCCGCTTTTTATGATACGGTAACAATTGTCAAAACTGCCGATGGAAAGCCCACAGCACAGGTCCATATAGGTTTTGAGGAATCGATCATATCTGCCAAGGTCAAAGGTATGATTCTTCGCTCGGTCTTTCTGCTGCTGGTTTTTCTGCTATTTTCCTTTTCCCTGGTAGTGATTTTCATGAAAAAAAGCATCATTCAGCCTGTTTCTGTTCTGCTTAAGGGCGTCAAACAAATCTCTGAGGGGGGATTCGATGTGCGGATCCAGGAAGTGCCTGTTTATGAATTCAATGAACTGGCTAAAAATATCAATGTAATGTCCGCATATCTTAAAAACCGTGATGAGGAGATCAGGAAAAACTATCAAGAGCTTGAAAGAACCCACAGTGAACTCCATTCCTCGTATCTTAAACTGGAGCACCTAAGCCATGAGCTGGAGAAATCGGAAGAGCTTTATAAATCTTTGATGGAGGACGCCAGTGATGCAATTGTCGTGGTAGGTGAAGACGAGTCCGTGAAAATGGTAAACAAAATGGCTGAAGAGTTTTTTGGTTACAGTGCACGGGAACTGGTCGGCCTGCCGTTGACAAAGATGCTGCTCCTGTTGAACATAGAAAATATCCCGAAGATACATAAGATATTCAAAGATGCTTCCAAGGGGCTGCATATTGCCGAGGAAATGCAGATTGTTAAAAAAGGTGGGGCACTGGTAGTTTCCAGGCTGCATGCCAGCAGCATCGAAAGCGGCAATGACCGTCTTGTTCAGGCCATATTCCGGGATGTAACCAAAGAACGGGAAATCATGATGAATCTGGAAAAGAGCGCCGCCGACCTTGTCAGGCTCAACAAAATGAAGGATTCTTTCCTCGGTCTGGCCTCCCACGAACTCAAAACTCCTCTGACGGTTATCATGGGGTATGCCGAGCTGATTACCACGGACATGGCCGATAAAGTCGATCACACGGTACTTGAGATGGTGGGAAATATCTCAAGTGCTGCCATGCGTCTGGACAATATAATCAAGGATATGGTTGACGTCTCCATGATTGACGAAAAGAGGCTGCAGCTAAAAATAGATGATGTCCATGTAAATCAGCTGGTACGGGATGCAGTAAAGGAACTCGCCTTTTTCTTCTCCATGCGTAAGCAGAAATTGACCCTCCAGCTGGATGAAAGCATTCCTACAATCAAGGGAGACATGTTTCGGCTCGTACAGCTTTTTTCCAACGTTCTCGGCAATGCAATCAAATTCACTCCCGATGGTGGTGAAATTACAGTGACCACAAGCGCGAAATACCTCCTGCGCAGCAAGCAGTCTGCCGACAGCGTCCAGGGTCAATCGATAGTGAATATAGGCAAGGAACACCACCTATATGTAGAAATAGCTGTTGCCGACACCGGCATCGGCATCGACCGTGAGGATCAGGTCCGTATATTCGACAAATTTTATGAAGCGGGAAACATCGAAGAGCACAGCACCGGCAAAGTTGCATTCAAAGCCAAAGGAGCAGGGCTCGGACTGTCTATTGCCAAGGGAATCGTCGATATGCACGGTGGAGAAATATGGGTTGAATCTCCAGGGTATAATTCAGATAGCGGTTCCGGTTCCATTTTTCACATACTCCTGCCGTTGAATCCGCTGGTGGGGGATTCGTCACTTGATTACATGAATCTGCTCCACTGATAACATTAGAAAATTGGCCTTGAATCCATTCCTGTTTTCCTGTATATATACAAAGTTTTCCTGCCGATTTCCTTGCCGTTAAAAAAACTGCTCAGGAGTTTTTATATGCGAGCCTGCCTGCTTGCCAGTGGCAGCAAGGGCAATTCTCTTTTCATCGAAAACGGTGAAACGAAACTTTTGCTTGATGCAGGCCTTTCCGCCGTGGAGATCTTGCGCAGGCTTCATGCAATAGGAGTTGAAGGCAGCGAAATTAATGCGATCATGATCAGTCATGAGCATCAGGATCATATCAGAGGGGCGGGAGCCCTTGCACGCAAGTTAAAGATCCCTGTCATTCTCAGCTATCCGACCCATAAGGAAGCATCGCGCTATCTGGCCAAAACGCAGGTCATTGAATTTGAGTCAGGTTATTCTTTCTGTTTCAGAGATCTTGCCATCGACCCGTTTCCCATTACCCATGATGCCTGTGATCCGGTAGGCTTCGTTATCGAAAGCAGTGACGGGGCCATGGGGGTAGCTACCGATCTTGGCATTGCCACAAGGCTCGTTGTTGATAAACTGCAGAAATGCCGCATTGTCATAGTTGAATCAAACCATGATGAGGACATGTTGATGAACGGGCCATACCCCTGGCATCTGAAACAGCGTATCAGATCCCGTCATGGTCATCTTTCCAACAATGATTCTGCTGCCTTACTTGAAGAAATACTCCATCCTTGTCTCGAAGGTGTTTTCCTCGCCCATCTTTCTGAAGTCAACAATGATCCAAGTCTGGCTCACAGCGCTGCCACAATCATGCTTGCGTCGACTAATATCTGCTCACCCAAGCTGATAGTCGGCACTCAGGACCAGGTGAGTGAAATCTTTTGTATCAATGGCTGATTCAGCCACGCTTACTGATTACAGACCTTGTCGTCTGATTATTAATTTCACAGGAGAATCATAAAGTGATCGAACGTTACAGCCGCCCGGAAATGACCAGGATCTGGGAACCCGAGAACCGTTACCAGAAGTGGTTGGAGATTGAGATATACGCCTGCGAGGCCCATGCCCAGCTTGGAAATATTCCCCAGGAAGCGGTAGACCGGATCAAGGCCAATGCAAAATTTGACGTTCCCCGCATAGACGAAATTGAAAAAACGGTGAAGCACGATGTAATCGCCTTTCTTACTTCAGTAGCCGATTATATCGGGGACGATTCACGTTTCGTTCACCTTGGGCTGACTTCTTCGGATGTTCTTGACACATCCCTGGCAATGCTGCTCAAGGAGAGCAGCGATCTGATCATTGCGGACATCAAAAAGCTGATGGAAGTGATAAAGAAAAGAGCCCTGGAGCATAAGGATACCCCCATGATGGGGAGATCCCACGGTATTCATGCCGAGCCGGTGACGTTCGGCCTGAAAATGGCTCTCTGGTATGACGAGATGCGCCGAAACCTGAGGCGCATGGAAGCAGCGCGTGAAACGGTCGCCTACGGCAAGATCTCCGGTGCCGTAGGAACTTTCGCCAACATAGATCCGAAGGTGGAGGAATATGTCTGCGCCAAGGCAGGTCTGAAGCCAGCTCCGTGCTCCACGCAGGTGATACAGCGTGACCGCCATGCGGAATTCTTCTCTGCCTTGGCCATCATTGCCTCTTCAATCGAAAAATTTGCCGTTGAAATAAGACACCTGCAGCGTACCGAAGTTCTTGAAGCCGAGGAATTCTTCAGCAAGGGTCAAAAAGGCTCTTCAGCCATGCCCCACAAACGGAATCCGGTGCTTTCGGAAAATCTTACCGGCCTGGCCAGGCTCATCCGCGGTTATGCCGTTTCCGCCATGGAAAATGTTGCCTTGTGGCACGAGCGGGATATCTCCCATTCTTCGGTTGAACGTATCATCGGCCCCGATGCCACCATTCTCATGGATTTCATGTTGAACCGCTGCATTGGCCTGATAGATAATCTGGTTGTTTATCCGGAGAACATGATGAAAAACCTGAACCTGATGCGTGGTCTGATCTTCTCCCAGCGGATACTGCTGGAGTTGGCCAATAATGGCGTCTCCCGCGAGAACGCCTATGCACTGGTGCAGAGAAACGCCATGAAGGTCTGGGAAGAAGGGAAGGATTTCCAGACCGAGTTGTTGAACGATGCCGAGGTCCGCAATACTCTTTCGGAGGAGCAGATCAAGGAAGCCTTCAACCTCAATTATCACCTGAAGCACGTAGATACCATTTTTACGAGGGTATTCGGTGGATAACCTGATACGGTTTTTTCAACTTGAGGCGGCAGACGGGCTGCTCCTTTTCTGGCTGAAGGAAAGCCTCATTGCCGTCATCATATTTGCCTCTTTTTATTTGCTTGCCCTGGTGCTTGGGCATGTGCTGGTAACTTGGGGGCCTCGCTTCACCTCCTTTACCAAGACCGATCTTGATGACCGAATCCTGCGGCGTGTGACGCCGCCGGTGTCTCTTCTGCTCATGTTCGCCGGCCTCTATTTTGCGGTAGCCTCACTGCCGTTGCCCGAAAAAGCCCATGTTATCACCTCGGGAATTCTCTTCGTCATCAATATGATAATCCTCACCATCATTGCATACAGGGCTGCCGATGAGTTTCTCCAGTGGTATGCAGCCAGGATGACCGGCGTGGAGAGCAGCGGTCTGCGGCAATTGATACCATTGGTTGAAAAGCTGATCAGCATCTTTCTCATCGGCACAGCGCTGATAATTACCCTCAAACATTTCAATTATGACATTTGGTCCATAATTACCGCTCTCGGTATCGGTTCTCTTGCCATAGGTCTGGCAGCAAAGGACACCCTGGCCAACATGATCTCCGGATTCACTCTGATGCTGGATCGCCCTTTTCACATCGGTGACCGCATTCAGCTTGCCGGCGGTCAGATTGGCGATGTAATTGATATTGGCCTTCGCAGCACGAAGATCAAGACCCTTGATAATACCTATCTGATTATTCCCAACTCGGAGTTGTGCAACACGGTGCTGATCAACATGGCTTTTCCCGATGTCCTCAGCAAAGGGCGGATCAACCTGGGGGTTGCCTACGGGAGCGACATTTCTGCCGTCAAAGCGCTGCTGGTCAATACAGCCCTTGAGATACCACATGTCCGCAAAGATCCTGCTCCGGAGGCTTTTTTCGTCTCCTTTGGCGACAGCGCATTGAATGTTTCACTTTTTTTCTGGGTAGAGGATTACACAAAGGTTTTTTCAGTTACCGATCAGATTAATTGTCTGATCGCAAAAAGATTTCAGGAAAACGGCGTACAGATACCGTATCCAACGAGAACGGTACTGATGGAAAAGGACTGATAATGGCCCATAGAATTGAAATAGCTTTGAAGGATAACGTTCGCGACGCGCGGGGAGAACGGATCAGGAGCGAGATAGAGCACTTTCTAGACGTACCGGTCAAGCAGGTCAGGACAATAGATGTGTTTACCGTCGATGCCGATCTCACTGCCGCCGAACTTGAACTGGCAGCTGCCGGTCCTTTTTCCGATCCTGTCATTCAGGATTTTGCCATCGATGTGCCTATCGGTCGCAATTTTGATTTTGTCGTGGAGGTGGGGTTCCGGCCCGGTGTTACAGACAACGTGGGCAGGACCGCCAAAGAGGCTATCGAGTACATCATTGGCCGCCCCTTACGGGAAGGTGAAGGTGTCTATACATCTGTCCAGTATCTGTTCACCTGCGGGTTGGACCTCAAGGAGATGGAAGGCATAGCTACAGGGCTTCTCTGCAATACACTCATCCAGCGTTACCAGATACTCGATCACGCATCGTTTGTGGCGCAGAAAGGTATGCAGGCTTATGTGCCCAAGGTTGCCGTTCACGCCACAGGCACTGTTAAAGAGATCGATCTGAATGTGACCGATGAGGAGTTGCTGCGCATCAGTCGCGAAGGCGTTCTTGCTCTCACTCTAGATGAGATGAAGATCATCCAGGCACATTACCGGGACGACCTGGTTCTCGCCGCCCGCCGCAGTCAGGGCTTGGGTGACCGGCCGACGGACGTGGAACTGGAAGCCCTGGCCCAGACCTGGTCCGAACACTGCAAACACAAGATCTTTTCCGGAAACGTCGAATATGTTGACGAGAAGGGGAACCGGGAACAGATTTCCTCCCTGTTTAAAAGCTTTATCCAGAGGACCACGGCTACGGTCCGCGAGAACCTTGGCGACAAGGACTTCTGCCTGTCGGTATTCAAGGATAACGCCGGAGTAATCAGGTTCAATGATGACTACTCCCTGGTCTTCAAAGTGGAAACCCACAATTCGCCCAGCGCACTGGATCCATACGGCGGAGCGCTCACCGGCATCGTCGGTGTCAACCGGGACCCGTTCGGCACCGGCAAAGGAGCCAGGCTCATTTTCAACACCGATGTCTTCTGTTTCGCCTCGCCCTTTTACGATAAGCCGCTTCCTGCTCGGCTGCTTCATCCGCGCCGTATCTATGAAGGGGTCATCGAAGGGGTTGAGCACGGGGGAAACAAGAGCGGCATTCCCACGGTCAACGGCTCGCTGGTCTTCGATGACCGCTTTGCCGGCAAGCCCCTTGTCTTCTGCGGCACCGCCGGCATCATGCCGGCCGTTATCAACGGCGAACCATCCCATGTGAAGCGGATAGATCCTGGTGACCTGATCGTTATGACCGGCGGACGCATCGGCAAGGATGGTATCCACGGCGCCACTTTTTCCTCCGAGGAGCTGAATGAATCATCTCCGGTTTCAGCGGTACAGATAGGGGATCCCATCACCCAGAAACGGATGACCGATTTTCTCCTGCGGGCCCGGGACCGCGGTCTTTACAATTTCATTACCGACAACGGCGCCGGCGGCCTTTCTTCTTCAATTGGAGAGATGTCCGAAGAGTGCGGCGGCTGCCGTCTGGACCTGTCCAAGGCACCCCTCAAGTACGCCGGGCTGGATCCATGGGAAATCCTCATTTCCGAGGCCCAGGAGCGTATGAGTCTTGCCGTTCCTCCTGCTAAAATCGACGAATTCCTGGCTCTGGCCAGGATTATGGGGGTTGAGGCGACGGTGTTGGGAGAATTTACCGACTCCGGCTATTTCCATATCCTCCATGGCGAAACAACAGTGGCCTTTCTGCCGATCAGCTTCCTTCACGGCGGGTTGCCACCCATGGAGATGCGGGGGGTCTGGGAGATCAAACATCATGAAGAGCCGAAGCCTGCCGACAAGAGCGACTACACCGAAGACCTGCTCAAACTGCTCGGCTCGCTGAATATCTGCTCAAAAGAGTCGGTGGTCCGCCGTTACGACCACGAGGTGCAGGGGGGGAGCGTCGTCAAACCCTTTACCGGTGTCAATAATGATGGCCCTTCGGACGCTGCTGTCGTCAGACCCATCCTCGACTCCTTCGAGGGGGTCGTTGTCGGACACGGTATCTGTCCCCGGTACAGTGACATAGATGCTTACCATATGGCCGCCAATGCCATAGACGAAGGACTGCGCAACTATATCGCCGTCGGCGGCTCGCCGAACCTGGTGGCCGGTCTGGACAACTTCTGCTGGTGCGACCCGGTCAAATCGGAAAAGACTCCCGACGGTGAATACAAGATGGCCCAGCTGGTGCGGGCCAACAAGGCCCTTTACGATTACTGCGTGGCTTTCGGCATTCCTCTTATATCCGGCAAGGATTCCATGAAAAACGACTTCTATGACGGGACCACCAAAATATCCATTCCACCGACGCTGCTCTTTTCAGTCATAGGGAAAATGGAGGATGCCCGCAAGGCTGTGACCATGGATGTCAAAAGACCTGGTGACGTGGTTTATATACTGGGGGAGACAGCTGACGAGCTGGGCGGCTCTGAATACCTGGCAGCGAAAGGCTTTACCGGTAACAGAGTACCACAGGTCAACGCCGAAAAGGCCTTGAACAGTTACCGGGCCTATCATGCCGCGGTGGTGGAAGGATTAGTCGCTTCCTGCCATGATCTTTCCGACGGTGGACTTGCCGTCGCTGCTGCTGAATCCGCTTTTGCCGGAGGTTTCGGTCTTGCGGTGAATCTCGATGCGGTACCCATCAAGGCGAGTGCATCACTGGACGACGAGGCCATCCTTTTTTCCGAATCAGCATCACGGCTTCTTATCACGGTAGATCCCGGCAAGTCAGCAGCATTTGAAAATGTGATGTCCGGTCAGGCGGTTGCCCGCATTGGTCAGGTCACGGCAGATACCACTTTAACCATCACAGGCGTTTCTGGTAAAGTAGTCGTTAAAGCTGAGATTGCCAATCTTAAAGAAGCATGGCAGTCTCCGCTGCAATCACTGTAATAGTTTCGGGAGTTTTTTAATGGCTAAAGCAAAGGCGTTGATCATAACGGGTAACGGCACAAACTGCGAGATGGAGGCTGCCCATGCCTGCCGGCTCGGTGGCTTCGATGAAGCCCGGATTGCCCACATTTCCGATCTTCTCTCCGGCGAAATAAGGCTGGACGATTTTCACTTTTTGAATCTCACCGGCGGCTTTCTTGACGGTGATGACCTTGGCAGCGCAAAGGCCCAAGCCAATCGCCTTCGTTATGCCAAGACCCAGGGCGGCAACGAACATCTCTTTGAACAGTTGCAGCGCTTTATCGATGACGGAAAGCTGGTGCTGGGTGTTTGTAACGGCTTTCAACTGCTGGTAAAGATGGGTCTATTGCCGGGTTTTGCCAATAATGGCCGCCAGCAGGTGGCAACCCTTACCTTCAACGACAGTGGACGTTTTCAGGATCGTTGGGTCTATCTTAAAAACAACACCGCCTCCAACTGTATTTTCACCCGCGGTGTGGAAAAAGGTCTTTACCTGCCAATCAGGCACGGGGAAGGTAAATTTGTCGTGGATGGTACGGAAACGCTGGAGCGGATCGAGAAAGGCAATCTTGCCGTGCTCGTCTATTCCGATCCTGCATATACGTCTGCCACCATGGAATTCCCCCTCAATCCCAACGGCTCGGTCAATGCCATTGCCGGCATAAGCAGTGAATCCGGCAGGATCATGGGACTGATGCCCCACCCCGAGGCTTTCGTCAACCGCATCCAGCACCCCCGCTGGACTCGGGAAAACCTGCCGGAAGACGGCGACGGTCTTGTTCTTTTCAGGAACGCTGCAGATTATGTGAAGAACGACTTCTGAGCTTTGCGGTGCAGCCCCTACAACGAACATCCCTTGAAGATCCCATTCAGGGGAAGGAGTACGTTTACGTTATGAAGTTACAACGACCAGAAGAAGAATGCGGTATTTTCGGAATATTCAACCATCCCGAGGCGTCCAATCTGACTTATCTAGGCCTCTATGCTCTGCAGCACCGTGGGCAGGAAAGCTGCGGTATCGTCTCCTCGGACGGCTCTTCTCTCCATGCCCATAAAAGCATGGGTCTTGTGGCGGATGTCTTCGGCAACCAGGAAATATTCAAATCACTGCCCGGAAAATCGGCAATCGGCCATGTACGCTACTCAACCACCGGTTCCTCAGTCATAAAAAACGTTCAACCGATCATGGTCGACTACTCAAGAGGGTCCATTGCCGTTGCCCATAACGGTAACATTGTCAATGCCCAGATCATTAAGGATGAGCTGGAAGCATACGGCTCAATATTTCAGACGACCATGGACACGGAGATCATTGTCCATCTGCTTGCCACCTCAAAGGCCAATTCTCTCCTCGACAGGATTTCCGACTCCCTGAACCGCATCAAAGGGGCCTATTGCCTGCTCTTTCTCACGGAAACGAGAATGGTTGCCGTCCGTGATCCTAACGGTTTCAGGCCCCTGTGTCTGGGCAAGCTGGGCAGTTCCTATGTGGTCGCGTCGGAAAGCTGCGCCCTTGACCTCATCGACGCCGAATTCATCCGCGAAATTGAGCCGGGAGAGGCGATCATCATTACCAATGAGGGGATGACCTCCTACTTCCCGCTGCAAAAGGCGAATCCGACCCCGTGCATTTTTGAGTTCGTCTATTTTGCCCGTCCGGACTCATATATCTTCGGCAAGAATGTTTATCAGGTACGCAAGGAAATGGGTCGCCAACTGGCACGGGAACATCAGGTGGATGCCGACATTGTCATTCCCATTCCCGATTCCGGAGTGCCGTCCGCTCTCGGTTACGCCGAAGAGTCGGGAATACCTTTTGAGCTGGGGCTGATCCGCAACCATTACGTGGGACGCACCTTCATCGAGCCTCAGCAGGCGATCCGCCATTTCGGGGTGAAGATCAAGCTGAATCCGGTAAGGGAGGTCCTCAAGGACAAACGGGTAGTTGTCATCGACGATTCCATAGTCCGCGGCACCACTTCACGCAAGATCGTCAAGATGATCCGTAATGCGGGAGCCAAAGAGGTCCATGTGAGAATCTCTTCTCCCCCAACCAGTTATCCCTGTTATTACGGCATCGACACCCCCAACCGCAAGGAATTGATCTCTTCATCCCATACCATTGATGAGATCCGCAAGTATATAACTGCCGACACCTTGGGATACCTGTCGGAGGATGGTCTGATCAGTTCTGTCGGGACCGAAAATACCAGCTATTGTCGTGCCTGCTTCACCGGGAGTTATCCCGTTAAATTCCCTAAGCTGGGCATTGCGCCCCAGCTAGACCTATTTGAAAAGGAGCTTCCAGAATATGAGTGACAAGGCTAGGCTAAAACAGATCATCCTTGAGCTTTCCTACGAGAAAAGAAAGGTCGTGCTGGCCTCGGGCCGGGAAAGCGATTTTTATTTCGACGGCAAGCAGACCACTCTTCATCCTGAAGGTGGCTATCTGACCGGCAAGCTTTTTTTCGAAGCGATAAAGGACGTTGAACAGGTTGAAGGGGTAGGGGGATTAACCCTTGGCGCTGACCCCATTGCCACTGCTACCTCTGTCGTCAGCTTTCTGGAAAAGCAGCCGATTCCTGCGTTCATCATCCGAAAAGAGCCGAAAGGCCACGGGACGGGCGCATGGCTGGAAGGACGGAAAAATTTCAAACCCGGAGCACGGGTAGTCATCGTTGAGGATGTTGTCACCAGCGGCGGTTCTTCTATCAAGGCCATTAAAAGGGCGGAAGAAGAAGGTCTCAAGGTACTCGGCGTGGTAACACTCGTGGATCGCGAAGAGGGTGGACGTGAAAATATAGAGAAAGAGGGATACTGGCTTAAATCGATCTTCACCAAGTCCGAAGTGCTGGCTTGATCTGATGCATTTACGGTAACTGTTCAAAGGGTGGCGAATTGATTCGCTGCCCTTTTTCATTGAATACAGGACATTTTCATGCAGGTTGACAACATTCTTACCCTATACGGTCAGCTTCTTTCAAGCGTTGACGCCTGGTTCGGGCGTTGTTTATCAGCGGTTCCCGAAGATATTCACTGCAGCAAAGGCTGTTCCCATTGTTGCCGAGGTCTCTTCGACATTACCCTTCTCGATGCCTGTTTCCTGAAAAGCGGATTCGATAATCTGGGGCAGGGGGTGCAGCAAAAAGTGGCAGACAATGCACGCATACGGCTTGAAGCAATCAGGGCTATCTGGCCCGAGTTTGCACCGCCCTTTACCCTGAATCACCGTTCAGACGAGGAATGGGATAAAATAATGCCCAATGAGGATGAAACGCCTTGTGTTCTCCTTGATGAAAGTGGTCGATGTCTGGTCTACGAGCATCGTCCCATGACCTGCCGGCTCCACGGACTGCCTCTGGTTGATATGGGAGGCGAAATCATGGACCCGGCACTCTGCAGCCTCAATTTCGTCGGGAAAGAACCCATTTCTCTGCCGCAAATCCGCTTCGAATTCATCCGTCTTTTTCAGAACGAACTGATGTTGTTCAAGATGTTTACGGGTGAACTGTTAAAGTTTCAGTTGAATGAACTTGATACTGTGATTCCGGCTGCCATCCTCCTCACTTTCGATGCTAACCAGTGGCAGGAGTGGGGCCGGTTGCTTAATGTCCGACCGGACCATTGAAAAATGGTGGCAGCACTGTATCCTAAAACAGTCGACAGTTTTGAGAGAAGGTTTTTAAATGCAATCTGCAACAAGGGATAAAATTGTAAGTGTCGTGGATACCCTGTCTCTGCGGTATCTGAAAGGCAAAGCTCACGCCGTGAGGCTATGCTTCGTTGCTTTATTGAGCGGCGGACATGTGCTTCTGGAGGATATTCCCGGACTTGGTAAAACGACCTTGGCCCTTGTCCTTGCCAATTCCATGGGTTTATCCTTCGGCAGGATACAGTGTACCAGTGATCTGCTGCCGTCGGATATAACCGGGCTCTCCATCTTTAACAGAGAGTTGAACTCCTTTCACTTCATTAACGGGCCGGTTTTCAACAATATTCTGCTGGTGGATGAGATCAACAGGGCCATGCCGAAGACCCAGAGTGCTCTGCTGGAGGCCATGGAGGAGCGACGGGTGACGGTGGAAGGAGTGACCTACCAGCTTCCTGAGCCTTTTCTGGTCATCGCTACCCAGAACCCGGTGGAACAGGTGGGAACTTATCCGCTTCCGGAATCCCAACTGGACAGGTTCATAATCAGGACCGGCATCGGCTATCCACCGGAGGACATGGAAAAATCAATTATCAGGTATGGTAGCCTTCGCGATGAGATCCGTACTATCCAGGCAATGCTTACTCAAGAGGATATTATTGCCGCCCAGGGAGAAATCAGGGGACGAATCCATTTGGCCGATAATATTGTTGGCTATATTTTTGCCATAATTGCCGCGACTCGCGACCATCCCCTGGTACTGTCGGGTATATCCACCAGGGGAGGGATCAATCTGGCCGACGCAGCCAGGTCGGTGGCCTACCTGGAGGGACGGGATTTCATCATCCCGGAGGATGTGAGGGAGATAATCGTCGCCGTCGGTTCCCATCGGCTCATTACGAAAGAAGAAAGCCAAAGCCTCGACAAGGAGGAGTTGTTACGGTCAATCGTAAAAAAGATACCCGTGCCGCTGTCTTAAGGATAACAAAGGGAGGTGGCATTTATATAGCATTGACGCTGTTTCTCGGTTTTGCCGCGGTGAATACCGGCAATAATCTTCTTTTCCTTATAGTATCCGCAATGCTCGGATTCATGGCAGTATCCGGTGTTGCCGGTTGGGCCAATATAAGGGGCCTGAAACTGCAGTTAGTTCTTCCCGAGGAGATTTACGCCGGTGCTGAAACTCTTGCGGTGATTAAGCTTACCAACACAAAACGGCTCATGCCATCATTCCTCCTGCAGATCATGGTCTGTGGCAAGTCTACGGATTTCAACTACATAAGCAGCTCTTCCACCGAAACAGATTCCGTCGTCGTCAAATTCACCCATAGGGGGCTACAACCCATGGGAGAGGCGCTGGTATTTTCCCCTTTTCCGGTCAATTTCTTCGTCCGATGCAACCGTCTACGCCTCGAAGATGAATTCATAGTGTTTCCAGCCCCCATCCATGCCTCTTTTGCAACTGCAGCCGAACAAGGTCAACCGAACACCGATCCTTTGCCGCTGAGCAGAGGGATGGAGGGAGAGGTGAACAGGATCAAGGATTATGCCGGTGGCGATCCACTTAAAATGATCCATTGGCGCCTCTCGGCAAAGCACCCGCTGTTAAAGGTCAAAGAGATGAGCGCTGGGGGGGGAGAGCCTGTGATCCTCGACCCTCGCCTGTTACCAGGTTCGACCCTGGAGGCGCGCCTTTCCTCTGCAGTATTTCTCATTAACCGTCTTATCCGTGACAACCGCCCTGTCGGCCTCAGGATCAGTGACAGGATAATAAAGCCGAAGGCCTCAAAATCACACAGGCTCCGCTTGCTGACGGAGTTGGCGCTCTATGATCAGAATTAGGATCCCCCTTCTTTTTCTTACCTTCTGCATAGCCCTGCTCGGGTTCATACCTCTTTTCCCGTACATTGAGCCAGCCCCCAGATTTCTCTTTTTGGCTGCCTTTGCTGCAGGGATCCTTGCCGATTACCGGAACCGATATCCGGCAGCATCTATTACCACCCTGGTTTCTATCCTTTTTTTTGCATTCTATATGGTGCAGTTCAGTAGAGACAACGTGCTTTCCCCAGCGGCGAATGCCATCATTCTACTGCTCGGGGTAAGGCTCATCAGTGAGAAGAGTGGAAGAAATCATCTGCAGGTTTTCGTGCTTGCCCTGATAGCACTTGCCGCTTCTTCGCTCTATAGTCTGGATGCTGTTTTCCTTGTTTACCTGCTCGTTCAGTTGGTGCTGATCACGGTTTCCATGGTGCTGTTGACTTTTCACGGGAAGGACCCCCAAATGAATATCAGCTGCCCGGGGATGAAAAAGATATTGACCTCTTCCCTGCTAATGTCTTTGGCTATCATCCCTCTGACGGCTTTTTTCTTTCTTATACTCCCTAGGACACAGTATCCGCTGTGGCATTTGGTTCAGAAGCCATCTGCCAAGGTCACCGGTTTCAGTGATAAAATAGAACCTGGTACTGCTTCCACTGCCGCAGCCAAAATAGTAGCCTTCCGGGCCGAAAGCAGCCGAGTAGAACAGAGTCAGCTGTACTGGCGCGGCATCGTCCTGAATCAGGTCGCAGGTAATACCTGGAGCAGAACTGAACCTCCGGCCGGTGAAGTTTCCAGAATTAAAGCTGGACCAACTATACGGCAGACCATTTATCCTGAACCTTCCCAAAACAGGTACCTGATCACGTTAAACATCCCCCGGCAGCTGTCAGGAACCAGGACCATCGCGTCCGGAGATCTGGTTTTCTACAAACCCTATCAGTCGCAAAGGCGCATCAGCTATAGTGTCGAATCCATCATGGGCGACAGGATCGGTGTTGTCGGGGGGGTACACCAAAAATTCTACCTCAAGCTTCCGACAGGCATATCTCCGCGTATGAAGAACCTGGCACGTGACTTGAGGCGACAAGACCGGGACCATCGTCAGTTACTTTCCCGCTTGGAAGACTTTTACAGGAAAAAAAGCTTCATTTATCTCACCAGCGATTTACCGACCGGTTCATCTTCAATCGACACCTTTCTCTTTGACAAACGCAGTGGAAATTGCGAGCTTTTTGCAGTTTCTGCAGCAACTTTGCTGAGGCTGGCAAAAGTGCCAACACGCCTGGTGGGAGGGTATCTTGGTGGCGAGTATAACCCCATTGGCCGCTATTACACGGTAACTGAAGACATGGCCCATGTCTGGCTGGAGGTATACCTGGCAGGGGAGGGATGGGTAACGGTCGATCCGACCCGCTGGGCGGTGAATACCGTACGCAGCAGTGATGCGGGCAGCCAGGGTATGATGCGAAAATTGCAAGCCTACCTGGACCTTTTTGGTTACTACTGGAACAGGGCAGTCATTACCTACGATCTTGAGAGCCAGATTTCATTGGCTGGTGCAGCCAGTCGCAACCTGAAACAACTGAAGATAGCTGACTTGAAAATTTTTGTTGTTTTGCTGGTAGTTGTGGCAGCTGTTGTCTTTGCCCGATTGATTAGCACAAAGCGAGTCAAAACCAGGGAAGAAAGGCTCCTTTCCGACTTTCTCAGGATTGTCGGCAAGCAATATCCGCTCACCAAAGAACCAGGTACCGTTGGTTTATATGAGTTGGCTGAAGAGACCGGAGACCGGTTGGTGCAGCATTTTGCTTCAATTTACGGGGAAGCTGTATACCATGAACAGCCATTGACGGTTCAACAAATCAAGCAGCTGGAGCATATTCTCTCTCTGCTCGAAAAGGACCGCCAAGGATAAGTATTCCAAAGGTTTAGGCTTCATAAGCCTTGACATGCCGCAGGGTTTGAACTAATTTGACTACCGGTAATATCTACTTTAACGGTGAAGGTGCTTCTTTGGCTTCAAATAGAGAAAAACTTCTGGAAAGTGCACAGAAATTTATCCTTAAGGGACAGCTTGATCGAGCGATCAAGGACTATCAACAGGTTGTAGCACTAGATCCCAAGGATACCCGCCACAGGCAGCGGCTTGCAGAGCTTCTGGTTCGTTCCGGGCGCAATGATGAGGCCGTAACGGAATATGAGGTTATAGGCAAATTCTACGATGACAATGGCTATTATCTCAAGGCAATAGCCGTCTACAAGCAGATACAGAAGCTTACTCCCGATAATATCAAGATAACCGTCATCCTGGCTGCACTTAACGGCAAACAGGGACTGACCGGTAATGCCCTCGACGAATACAGGACCGCCGTCAATTTCTTCGAGAAGAACTCCCAACTGGCCGATGCCGTCAAGACAGTCGAAAAAATGCTGGAGCTGGATCCTGAAAATCTTGCCACCTGCCAAAAACACGCTGAGCTTCTCTTTGCCAGGAGAGAGCCGGACGCTGCCTTTGATGCATATACGAGACTGACAAACCTGCTGAAGACCACCGGCAATCAATCTGCTGCCGAGAAGATGGAAGCAAGAATTGCCAATCTTTTCCCTGATCGTGCGAAGCTTTCAGTCGAAGACCTTGCCGTACTGGTGAAATCAGATGTGGATAATGCCATTGGCAAATTAAGCGGATTGATAAAGCAGGACAGCACGAACCTCCCCCTGTGGAAACTGCTCACCCAGGCTTACCAGATCAAGGAAGACCATGAAAAACTGAGGCTCACCTATGACCTGATAATACGCCTCTTTCCCGACGAGTTATTTGCCCGTGAAGGAATTATCCGTTCTGCCATGGCGGAACAAAAATATGCGGAAGGGGTAGAACTGTTAGGCAAACACTCTGGCTTCTTTCTGGCGCAGTCTGCTTTCGGCACACTGGAAGCCCTGTACACGGCTCTTCGGGAATGGTCAGACGATGAAAGGATCGTTACAGGACTAAAGGAACTCTACCAACAAAGTGGCGAGGCGGAAAAGCTGACCTTGCTGGAAAATAGCATTCAACGGGTTGAACCTAAGCCTGAGGAAACTTTTTCCCTGGAAGAAGAGGCAGCCGAATCTGCAATCGGGTGCTTGGAAAATCCGGGGATTGAAAGCATGCCCGCTGGACCGGCAGAATTTTCCGATTTTGTCGAAACTGCTGAAGCTTCTGAAATTGAATGCGGGGGAGATTGGGAAGAGGATATCTATCTTTCCATAGATGACGGGGAAGATGTTGCTGCCGAGTTGGCAGCTCTGGAAGAGGATGCCCTGCCATCTGAGGACGATATACTTTCAGCTGGGGAAGAAGTATTGCCCGGAGAAGAAGATTTAACGCCTGCGGCAGAAGAGATTGATCACTCTGATCAAGATGTGCTGGCAATTGACGAAGATGTCTTGTTGTCTGAAGAAGTTCCGTTCGATGGGAAAACTGAAGCGGAAACACTGAACCTTGCTGAAGAAGAATTTTCCGCAGTGGATGTGGTCCTTGATGAGCCGGAAATGGAGCTTGCAGCAGAAATCTGCGAAGTTGTCGATGATGCTGAATCCCTGTCACTGGAGCTTGCAGAGGAGCTTGCGGAACCTGAAGAACTGCATAGTGTGTCTGAGGCTGGAAACCTGCTTGAGCTGGACTCGACCGATCTCGCGGAGCACGAGCATCTTGTTCTGCTGCCGGAAGAAGCCGAAGATCTACCCGAGCTTTCTTTGCTGGATATTGAGGATGAGCTGCCAGATGGCGAACAAGACAAATTTGACATCGACATTTGCAAAGGAATCGATCAGCTTTTCGACGAATTCGAGGAGTCTCTCACTCTGGCGGAAGAACCGGCTGTCAGCGTCAAAGCTGCAAAATATTCCTGGGACGGGATGCTGACTGAAAGGGATGACCAGACCAACCAGGGCGATGCTGAAACCCATTTCGATCTTGGCATTGCATATAAGGAAATGGGGCTTTATGATGATGCCATTGGGGAGTTCAGGCGTGCTTCTGCCAGCCCCAAAAGAAAGTTGGACTGCGCTTCCCTCCAGGCTGCCTGCTATCGGGAGAAAAATGATTTTGAACAGGCTGAAAAGATGCTGCTTGAGGCGATGTCACTGGAAGAGGCAACTGACGAAGATATGCTTGGACTTAAGTATGAGCTGGCTTTGCTTTGTGAAACATCTGGTCGGCCCAGTGAAGCTCTTGATATTTACAAAGAAGTGAAAAAAGTTAATCCGGATTTTCCCGGAGTGGCTTCGAAGATAGCTTCATTGGAGGGAGAACCGGATTCCCTTGAGCTGATGGAGCTTGACTATGAAGAACTTGAAGAGTTGGTGGAAACTTCGGAATCAGGAAGCCAATAAATTCAAGGGGGCAACCAGACGGATGGGGGCGAGAAAAAAATCGCCATTGTAGGTCTCTGGCAGGGGGGGAAGAGATCCGGCACCGTCCAGAGCCTTCAGTACTGCCTTGTCATAACCTGTATTACCCGAACTGTGCACAAGCTCTTTTGCAACGATAGTCCCATCTCTGGCGATGACGATATTCATCACCACCTCCTTGATTCCCATCCTGTCTATGTCTTTATCAAGCCACCACTTCTCGTTGATGTTCTGCAGTAACTCAAAGTAGTATGCCTGTATGTCCTCTCGGAGGGTTTCTCCATCACCGAGGCTGCGGAAATAACCCCGCGTTGCCCCCAGCCCGACTGAAACCTGTTGTATGGCACTGGCGCTGCCGGATGCTTGCAGGTTCTTCTCTATTTTTTCCTGCATGTTGCTCAGCTCAGACGGGTCAGAAATCGCTCTCGCGGGTATTTGTTGGGGAATGGCAGAGTGTGGATTTCTGAAAACAGAAGCGGATGTTTCAGGTCTGGCTGCAGGATAAGACATGGTCATATCCATGAAAGCGATGTTTTTTTTCCCGACCCTGCCGTTTTTGCTGCCTGTCAAGCCTGCAAAAACTGTCAGGTGCAAGAGAATAGACAGGACAACCGTCAGGCGGAAAGCTTGATGCCCGCGGGGCTGAAGGGATGAAGGCATTACCTCCAGTGCCTGAGCCATTAGTTTTGACCTCCATGGTTATTGCTAAAAAACTTGGGAAATATAGCAGATTCGAGACAAAATTGACAACTGCAAAGAAAAAAAGGCCACCATCGGGGGCGGCCTTTTTTGCAGAGGTTGATGTAGCTTCTGTTATGAATTCTGGGCGTCAACCACGGCGATGGCTGCCATGTTGAGAATATCGGTTACATCATCGCCCCGCTGCAATACGTGTACCGGCTTGTCCATACCCATGAGTATGGGACCGATTGCTTCAGCTCCCCCCAGTCGATGAAGGAGTTTATAACAGATATTCCCGGAGTTCAGGTCGGGGAATATGAGAACATTTGCCGGACCCTTGAGGGCGCTGAACTGGTAGTTTTCAAGCAGTTCGGGAACTACAGCAGTATCGGCCTGCATTTCACCTTCGATTTCAAGGCCGGGGACCTTCTCTTTGACGATCTCCACTGCCTTTTTTACCTTAAGGGCATCGGGATGCTGAACCGAGCCGAAGTTGGAAAAGGAGAGCATGGCCAGTTTAGGCTCAATGTCCAACATGCGCACTTTATCTGCTGCCAGGATGGCGGTTTCAGCCAATTCTTCCGCATTTGGATCAATTTCTACGGTGGTGTCGGACATGAAGAATATGCCTTTCTTGAATACCATCATGTAGAGGCCGTGGACGCTGCTAAGCCCGGGCTGCTTACCGATGACTTCAAGGGCAGGCCTGATTGTTTCCGGATAATGGGTATCGATTCCGGAAAGAAGTGTGTCGGCATCACCCATCCTTACCATCATACAGCCGAAGTGGGTGCGGGACTTTCTTCTCATGATGCGGCGTGCTTCCGAAAGGGTCAAACCTTTACGCTGACGCAGCCGGTAAAGTTCCTGGGCATAGCTTTCTGTCTTCTCATATTCATCGGGATCGATGATAGTAAGGCCATTTGAATCTATGTTCATCTCTTCCATTTTTTGCAGAATCTTCGAACGGTTGCCTATCAAAAGAGGTGAGGCAATACCCTCCTCCACCACAAGCTGCGCCGCCCTGAGTATTTTTTCGTTGTCACCTTCAGGGAAGGCGATACGTTTTGGATCGCACTTCGCCTTGTTGATGATCATGCGCAGTGTTTCCTTGGCTTTTCCTTGCAGGGATTCCAGATGTTCGACATATTTATCCATATCAGGTATGGGCTGCCTGGCAACGCCTGAATCCATGGCCGCTTTTGCAACGGCCGGGGCGACTCGTAGCAGTGCTCTTGGGTCGAATGGCTTGGGAATGATATAGTCACGACCAAAGGCAAACTTGACATTGCCATAAGCTCGGCAGACAGAATCCGGGCACTCCTCTCTTGCCAGATCGGCGAGAGCCGCAACGGCAGCTTTTTTCATTTCTTCATTGATGGTGGTGGCCCTCACATCAAGGGCGCCACGAAAGATGAAAGGGAAGCCGAGAACGTTATTTACTTGGTTGGGATAGTCGGATCGGCCGGTGGCGATGATGATGTCGCCGCGCACGGCATGAGCTTCTTCGGGGGTTATTTCCGGGTCGGGATTGGCCATGGCGAAAATGATAGGATTAGTGGCCATTTTGCGTACCATTTCGGGGGTAAATGCCCCTTTGGACGAGAGACCGAAGAGGACGTCGGCACCACTGGCCGCCTCTTCAAGAGTGCGAAGAGATGTATCGACGGCAAATCTTTCCTTATACTTGTTCATCCCTTCGGTACGACCTTTATAAATAACACCTTTTGTGTCGCACATGATCAGGTTTTCCCGCCTGACTCCAAGGGAAATGGCCAGGTTTGCACAGGCGTTGGCGGAAGCACCGGCGCCATTGACGACAATTTTTATATCCTCGATCTTTTTGTTCACTAATGTAAGAGCGTTGATCAGTGCCGCCGATGAAATGATCGCTGTGCCATGCTGATCATCGTGGAAAACCGGTATGTTCATCGTTTTTTTCAGCTCTTCTTCGATATAAAAACATTCCGGTGCCTTTATATCCTCCAGATTTATGCCGCCGAAGGTCGGTTCCAGAAGTTGACAGACCTTAATCACTTCTTCGGGGTTTTCCGAATTGATCTCCAGGTCGAAAACATCTATGTCGGCGAAACGCTTGAAAAGAACACCTTTCCCTTCCATAACCGGCTTGCCGGCAAGTGCGCCAATGTTGCCGAGGCCAAGGACGGCGGTTCCATTTGAGATTACGGCGACCAGATTGCCCTTGGCAGTGTATTTGAAGGCGTCTTCCGGGTTCTTTTCTATTTCAAGACAGGGTTCAGCGACCCCCGGTGAGTAGGCCAGAGAAAGATCACGTGACGTGAGACAGGGTTTTGAAGAAATGACTTCTATTTTCCCTTTGCGACCGGTGGAATGATACTCTAATGCATCCATTTTTTTTGTCATACGGCCCTCCTTTGGTGGCTATCCTTTTACTTTAATTTAAAATTTGTCTTCTCTAAAATTCTAACATAGTTTTAGAAAAACGTTGTGTGGCCAGCAGATGCCTACATTAAGCACTTTGGTTATTAGTTGTCAAGAATTTAATATAGGTAAAATATAAAATGATTTTATTGGAACGAAATAGTAATGGCAAAGATTGTAAAATCAAGGTATTTAGTAATAATTCAAATGATTACATTCAAGGACGGTGACATATGGAACGGCTTTGGGCTCCATGGCGCATGGAATACATTGAAAATTCAAAGTCTGAGGGGTGCGTGTTGTGCATTGGACCTGACGAAGCCATTGACCGCGACAGGCTCATACTCTACCGAACCAAACTGTCACTGGTGATGCTGAACAGGTACCCATATACAAATGGTCATCTCATGGTTGCCCCGTTGCGACATACGGCCGATATGAATTCACTGAGTGACGAGGAGATGCTTGACCTGTTCAAGGTGTTGCAACTGTCTCGCAACGTTGTGGAAAAAGAGGCATCTCCCCAAGGCTACAACGTGGGGCTCAACCTGGGGCACGCAGCCGGCGCCGGGATTGACGATCATCTTCACATTCACCTGGTCCCCAGGTGGAACGGTGACACCAATTTCATGACGGTGATATCTGATTTGCGGGTAATGCCAGAAAACCTCCTGACCACCTATGACAGGCTGCTGGCAGGATTTACTGCGGCCGGAAAGGTCGAATTATGACAAAAGAAAAGATTTGCATTGCCATTGATGTGGGTGGGACAAATCTAAGATTTTGCCTGGTTGATCAAGCAGGGAGGCTTTTATTCAAAGAGCGGCAATCGACGGAAATAAACAGGGGACGGGACGACTTTCTTGCCCGCCTTTACTCAAGCCTTGATTATCTGAAAAAAAAAGGCACGGCTGAAGGCTGGCAGGTTGTTGGCATCGGAGTCGGAGTCCCAGGCTTGATTTCCAATGAGGGGCTGGTGTACTCCTCGGTTAACCTGCAGCCCCTGGAGGGACTCAACCTCCGCCAGCTGATTTGCCAAGCCACTGGGCTGCCAACGATCGTTGTCAACGACGCCAATGCCTGGGCATGGGGTGAGAAGTGTTTCGGCGCCGGCAAAGGTATGGCATCATTCCTCATGCTTACCCTTGGCACAGGCGTCGGTAGTGGCCTTGTGCTGAATGATGGACTGTGGACGGGAGTTGACGGCGTGGCTGCTGAATTTGGTCATGCAACAGTTGAACCTGAAGGCAGGCTGTGCAGGTGTGGCAACCACGGCTGCCTGGAACAGTATTCATCGGCAAGCGCCATAGTATCAGCCACTATGGATGCATTGCATCGGGGGGGCAGCAGCTGTCTCGCGCACATCCCCCCCGCGGAGATTACCAGCGCCATCATCGCCGAGGCGGCCGCTAAAGGAGATTCACTGGCCCGGTCAATATTCGAGCAGGCAGGTCGTTATCTTGGTATTGCCTCGGCTTTGGTGGCAAATCTTTTGAACTTGGACGGCATCATTCTCGGTGGTGGGGTGGCGGCAAGCTTTGACCTCATTGCCCAACCCATGCGCAGGGAGATTGTTGCCAGAGCTTTTCCCATTCCGGCACGGAGACTCAAAGTGATCAAAAGCGAGCTGGGTGATGATGCCGGCATTCTCGGCGCCGCAGCAATGGCAATGGCTTCCATTTAATGCATTCTATTCAGGAGGAGCATCCATGAAAAAACGGATTGGCGTACTTACCGGCGGTGGAGACTGTCCAGGGCTTAATGCAGTCATCAGAGGCGTCGTTAAAGCAGCCATCATTCAACACGGCTGGGAAGTAGTCGGTATTGAGGACGGTTTCGACGGATTGCTGACCGGCAGATGTCGTCAGTTATCCATCGATGATGTGCGCGGTATCCTCCCCCGTGGAGGGACCATTCTCGGAACTTCCAACAGGGGTAACCCCTTCGCCCGTCCGGTTGAAAAGGGGGGCAAGATCGAATATGTTGATTCTTCCAATGAAGTTGTTGAACGAATAAAATCTCTTGGCATAGGGGCTCTGGTCGTTATCGGCGGTGAAGGCTCCTTTAAGATCGCAATGGATTTGATGAACAAGGGTGTGCCCATTGTCGGTGTACCGAAAACCATCGATAACGACCTGATGGAAACGGATGTGACCTTCGGTTACAATACTGCCCTTGAAACGGCAACCGATGCACTGGACAAACTGCATTCCACTGCAGAGAGCCATCACCGGGTGATGATAATGGAGGTCATGGGAAGATATGCCGGCTGGATAGCTTTGGAATCAGGTATAGCCGGAGGTGCAGATGTCATCCTCATACCTGAAATCCCTTTCGACATCCGGAAAATCTGCCTGGCCATAGAAAAAAGGCGTAACAACGGCAGCCGTTTCAGTATTATTGTGGCAGCTGAAGGGGCCTTTCCTGCGGGGGGCATGAGAGTTGTAAAAAACAGCGCCGATGCTACTCATGCCATTGAGCGTTTGGGCGGCGTCGGAGAATTCGTGGCGAACGAGCTAGCCGCGAACCTGGACATGGATGTACGGGTTATGGTGCTCGGTCACCTGCAGCGCGGCGGATCACCATCCACCTTTGACAGGTGTCTGGGAAGCCGTTTCGGAGTCAAGGCTGTGGAACTTGTTGACCGGAATGAGTTCGGCACGATGGTATGTCTCAAAGGAAGGGATATTGGCAATGTAGCCATTGAAAAGGCGATCAAACAGCTTAAAGTTGTGGATCCCGATGGTGAAATGGTGAAATCTGCCGTAAATTTGGGGATAATGCTTGGCAGGTGATGATTAACAATTGACAATAGCCGATCAAGTACCCTAAACTGCTGTGGAATTCTTTGAACCCTGGCGATGGCATTGTTTTGGAGGGTGCAGCTTTAATGGACAAAATCAAGCGAAGCAGGCTATACGCCTTTTTAGGGTTTATTCTCGGTGTCGGTGCACCAATAGGTTGGACTGCCATCCGCCTTATTTTTCTGCGTGACAAAGAGGTTTCTCTTCTTTCCCAGATCGTCACCGATGTTGTAAAAAGCAATTACCATTTTGCTCTTTATCTGTATATGGGGATCGGCACGGCGCTGGTTCTGGCAGTGGTAGGATTTTTCATAGGCAAGGCCGGTGATGAACTCCATGAAAGGGCGGTGGAACTGGATGCCCTGCATAAGGAGGTGGCTTCTCAAAAGGAAATTTTCGAGAACCGCTACAAAGTCCTTGACAACAACATCAAAAATTTTCACCACATTAGCAGCCGGATTCAGAAAACCATAAACATTCAGGAAGTTCTTTCTCTGTGCGCCGAAGGATTACACGACATTCTGGGTTATGATCGTGTCAATCTTCTTATGGTCGATGAGGAGAGAAAGGAACTCCGTTTTGCTGCGGCAACTGGTTCCGATAATTTCGACCGCACAAATGTTTCCTTGCCTCTTGATGGCAGGAGTGGTGTCATATTCAAATGTTTTTCCGAAAAGAAACTTTATTTGGTCGATGATATTACCAAGTATCCATCCGATTTTCATCTCAAATCCCCTTACGATACCATTCATCCCCTTCGGTCGCGTAGCTTCGTTCTCTGTCCCATTGTTGTCAAAGGCGAATCCTGGGGCGTTTTCGGCATTGATAACAGGTTCAGCCAACGGACCTTGAATGATACGGATTCCGACACAATCAAACTTTTTGCCGATCAGGCTGCCTCCGCCATCACCCGGATAAACCTCCTGCAGGCCATCGATACCCTGACGCTGCAACTGGGTAAGACTTTCTCCGAGCTTCTCAATAATCGGGATACCTGTTCCCGTAATGTAAATCGTCTCAAGGCTTCTGCTGGGACAATTGCCGATAGCGCCACCCACATTTCATCTGCGTCTGAAAGCGTATTGGCTTCCGTGGACGAAACAAGCGCCGCTGTAACAGAAATATCGGTTGCCACTGAACAGATTACGAAAAACCTGGATTTTCTCGCTGAAAGTGTGGACAAATCCGTTTCGGCAATGGAGGAAATTTCCAGAACGATCAAGCAGGTGGAATCCAATACCGTTGTTTCCCACAATGTCTCAAGCCAGGTCAAGGCTCATAGCGACAAGATAAGAGTTGTCGTTTCCGAAACAATCACCTCTCTGGCTGAGATACAAAAGGCTGTAGATCTGTCCTACGAGGGGATTAAACGCCTGAGTGAGAACAGCAGCCGGATCGACAACATAGTAAGTGTCATCAATGAAATAACGAAACGGACGAATCTTTTGGCGTTGAATGCCTCGATTATTGCTGCCCAGGCTGGAGATTACGGCAAAAGTTTCGGCGTAGTAGCCGATGAAATAAGAAACCTTTCGCTGCAGACCGGTCAATCCACTGGAGAAATTACCTCTATTATCGAAGAGATCATGCAAGAATCGCGCATTGCGGCCGGCAATGTGACCATGACCAAGGAGCTGGTACAGAAAGGGGTCAAGCTGGGGAAAGAAACAGGTGCTGCGTTGGGCATGATTGAGGACAGTTCCAAACGTGCCATGGAGATGACCGAGCAGATCAAGATTGCTACCGAAGAGCAGGCACAGAGCGTACAGCTGGTTACCCGCTCCATTGAAGATGTGAGCACCATGACCTCCCAGATATTCAATGCCTCCAAGGAGCAGGCGAAGGCAACAAGAAATATCGGCAAGGCCATCGAATCCATTAAGGAAATGACAGAAGAGATGGTTACAGCAACGGTAAAACAGGCTTCTGAAGGAAGCGAAATCAAAACATCGGTGGATGCCGTGGGAGGACTGATAGTTGGCGTCTTCGACGACCTGGAAAAGAGGCAGGAAGACAGCCGTGCAGTAGTGAGCGAGTTGGAAGTAATCAAGTCCATAGCCAGTTGAGCCGGGAAAACCGCATTTTCAAACACTGTTAAAAAATGGTAGACTTTAATTCGGTATTCTGGTACTAATATTGACAATTACAGTGAGATGGGCCGTAACATTTGTGCGGATCCGACAAATCTCCTCTGACAACGAACATACCGCCAGGATTCAACAGAACCGGGACGGGAGGCAATAGCTGAAAAGAGATAACTTTCTCTTGTAGATTCATACCAGCGCCCCCTTAGCCAGTGGGCGCTTTTATTATTGGAGGAACCTTTGAAGAAAGCCACGACCATACTGGATATCCAGAAAATGAAAGCAGAGGGCGAGAAGATATCTATGCTCACCTGCTACGATTATCCAACCGCAAGAATAATGGATGACTGCGGCATCGATATGATCCTTATCGGTGACTCTGTTGGTGTCGTCTATGCAGGTTATGACAATACTCTTCCCGTGACTATGGAAGATATGATCTACCACACCCGGGCAGTGGTAAGAGCTCAGCCGAAGGCGCTGGTGGTGGCGGATATGCCGTTTCTTTCCTACCAGACCGATATGGTATCAGCCAGACTGAACGCTGGTCGTCTGATAAAAGAGGGAGGGGCAGCCGCGGTAAAGATCGAGGGAGGGGTGAATGTGGCCCCGGTAATCGAAGCCATCACCTCCATGGATATCCCGGTAGTGGCGCACATTGGACTTACTCCCCAGTCTCTGCACCGTATGGGAGGCTACCGCGTTCAGGGAAGAAACAATGAACAGGCGGAAAAACTCCTTGCCGATGCCCGCGCTGTAGAGTCAGCCGGCGCCTTTGCCGTTGTCCTGGAAGGTATTCCGGCGGCGCTGGCTGCCAGAATTACCAGCGAATCGGGCATTCCCACGATAGGAATTGGTGCCGGACCGTCCTGTGACGGCCAGGTATTGGTAATACACGATATCCTCGGTCTTTGTGAAAAGTATGCCCCGAAATTCGTCAAGCGCTACGCCGACCTGAAGCCTGTCATAGCTCAAGCCATATCGAGCTATATCCAGGAGGTAAAAGAGGGCGCATTCCCGACGGAAGGAAACTCATTCAACTGATGGAACTCATTCAATGCATAGATGAAATGCAGAGTATTGCACAGGCTGCCAGGGCGAACGGCAAGCGGATTGCCCTGGTACCCACCATGGGCTACCTTCATCAGGGACATGCTTCTCTTATGGTGGAAGGGCAAAAACGTGCCGATTTGCTGGTGGCCAGCATCTTTGTTAATCCCACCCAATTCGGCGTGGGAGAGGATTTTGACAGCTATCCACGGGATATGGAAAACGACATGCGGATTGCAGAAGCAGCCGGAGTGGATTTGATCTTTGCTCCCAGGGCTGCGGATATGTATCCCGCCGATTACCAGACCTATGTAAACGTGGAAGAGTTGACACTGCCACTGTGCGGAGCAAACCGGCCCGGTCACTTCCGCGGCGTGACTACTGTGGTGGCCAAGTTTTTTAACATCGTATCACCGCATGTTGCGTTGTTTGGTCAGAAGGACTATCAGCAATTGGCAGTGATCAGGCAGATGGTCGCCGACCTTAATATGCCTGTTGAGGTGATTGGCATGCCCATCGTCCGTGAAGCGGATGGTCTGGCAATGAGTTCCCGCAACTCTTACCTGTCGCCGGCGGAACGTGTAAGCGCCCTCTGTTTGTCCAATTCCCTGAACGCGGTAAGAACTGCCTTCTGCAAAGGAGAACGATCAGTGGCAGCTCTCAAAAACCTTGTTCTCGATATGATCAGCAAGGAGAGATGTGCGGCAATTGATTATGTGGAATTTCGCCATGGTTTGAACCTGGCGGCAGTGGATACGGCAGATGAACAGACAGTGGTAGCATTGGCTGTTAAAATTGGAAAGACACGGCTCATTGACAATAGGGTTTTAGGGGAGGAATAACAATGAGCAGAAAGGCAGCAATAAATTTTGCCTTTCAGAGGATGCCATGAGAATCTTCGCCGCTTCAACCGTAATGCCCATATCTTCCTCTCCCATTGCACACGGGGGCATCCTGGTGGAAAATGGCCGAATCAGGGATGTGGGGCCGGTCGAGCGTCTGCGATTTGATTATGACGCTCCAGTCACCGATTTTCCCAAGGGTGTCATCATGCCAGGTTTGGTGAATGCCCATACCCATCTGGAGCTGACCCATTTCCCTTCATGGAAACTGCGCAAGGATCTGGACTATTCGCCGCGTACTTATGTGGACTGGGTCATTCAGGTAATAAAGATCAAGCGCGGTCTTCAGCCTGAAGAACTTGAACTATCCCTGAAGGAAGGACTGCGCAAATCTCTGGAATCGGGTACCGTTGCATCAGCCGATATTCTCACTGATCGGCGACTTTTGCCAATATATGACGAAACACCGACTAAAAATATTGTCTTTCTTGAGGCTATCGGCCAGGAACCTGCTCTATGTGCTGAGCTGAAGGAAAAGTTGAAAGTTGTCATCCGATCAGGTCACACCCGTTTCGGCATATCGCCTCACGCACCACACACCCTGTCACCTTCTTTTTTCAGGGAAATCAAGGAACTTGCAACCAGCTTGTCCTTACCAATAATGACGCACCTGTCCGAGTCATCCGAAGAAGCCTCATTCATGCATGATTCGACAGGCAGGATTGCCGAATTGCTCTATCCCCATATACATTGGGAAGCTTACCTGCCGAAGCCTCAAAGGACTACGTCTACGGCATACCTCGATTCCATTGGCGTTCTGGATCAATCCACCATTGCCGTCCACTGTGTGCACATCACGCCTGCCGATGGAGAGATACTGAAAAAACGAGGAGTAAATGTTGTTATCTGTCCGCGCAGCAATGACAGGCTTACCGTGGGTAAAGCGCCGCTACATCTGTTCAAGAAGCTGGACATACCCATGGCGATCGGCACCGACTCCCTTGCCAGCAATGATTCCCTTTCGCTTTGGGATGAGATGCGTTTTATTCTCAATGAGTTCCCCGGTGTTTTTCGGCATGATGAACTTTTGGCTATGGCAACACTTGGCGGAGCCAAAGTCCTGGGGATCGACGAGGAATTCGGTTCCCTCGAAGTGGGCAAACGGGCCGATTTCCTTGTGCTGGAAGTTGAGGATTCAATGGCGGAAAAGGATCTGCACCGCCTGATCATTGAGGAAGCCCGTATAGATCAAATCTATATCTCCGGCAACCACGTAAATTGAGAGGCAATGTTATGTCATGTTATCGCAGCCTGATGTCAGCCCTTATTGTCCTTGTTGTTTTGTCATTTACTCATGTTGCATCGGCCAAAGTCTTGCGCACCTACCAAGGAAAGCTTAACATCAATACGGCGTCCGCAGCGGATTTTGCAAGACTGCCGGGCATAGGTAACGTTATAGGTTTTCACATAATCAAGGAAAGAGAACAACTGGGCCGTTTTTCAGCCATTAAGGACATCACCTCAGTAAAAGGTATTAAACCGCGGGTTTTTGAAACAATAAAAGGCCATCTGACACTGACGGGAGAGAACAACCTGCAGGTCCGCATTGATCTCAACACTATTACCAAACCGGTTCTGCTTGGACTTCCCGGCATGTCCGCCGGGGAAGCGCGTTCAATCATAAATTTCCGCAAGAACAGGCCGTTTACTTCAGTTGAAGACCTGCTGCTGGTGCCAGGTATCAATGGGAAACGGATGCGCGAGCTCTCTGAATGGCTGACGGTGGTTAAAACCCAAAGAAGATAAATTCTGTCCTTTTTCCTTGCACTATTTGCTGGATTTGCTACCATAGCTTCATGTCTGAAAAGTTGATCTGTAACAATAAAAAAGCCTATCACGATTATTTCATCGAGGAAAAATTCGAGGCTGGCATGGTACTCAAGGGAACCGAAGTTAAATCCCTGCGAAATGGCAAAGCCAACCTCAATGATTCCTTTGCCCTGATCAAGAATGGCGAAGCATTTCTGCATAACCTGCATATCTCTCCATACGATTTCGGCAACCGGGAAAATCATGATCCGGACCGGATGCGCAAGCTGCTTCTCCACAAAAAGGAAATAGGCAAGCTTTTCGGCAAGATCAGGGAACAGGGCTATTCGGTGGTCCCTCTTCGGCTGTACTTCAAAACCGGCCTGGTAAAGGTAGAGCTGGGTATGGCCAAAGGCAAGAAGCTCTATGACAAACGAGAGGACATGAAGAAAAAAGATATGCGCCGCGATGTGGCAGTAGCGCTTAAAGAACGGAACAGATAACCCGTTCGAAGTTCGAGGTTCGAAGTTCGAGGTTTTCAGCCTTAACCCAGAACATAGAACTTCGAACCTAGAACTTTTTCAAGGGGGTGTAAAGGTTTCGACGGGGGTAATAAGCAAAGGTTGCATGCCGAGGTCCGGGTGGCTCGTAAAACAATCCGGGACGCATTAAGCGCCGATAATTACGATTACGCTTTAGCAGCTTAATAACCTGCTAACGATCTACCTTCCCTCTCCCATGGGGCAGGATAGATCGTCATTTCAGTGGGATAGCCGAGGGAAGTGCCTGTGGTCCCGAAGCGAAATTAAAGCAGGATCGAACCTGACAAATCCCGGCCAGTGGAGTTCTCGGGGGCTAAAACAAAAACTGGTATAAGCATGTAGACGCCTTTCGTGTACGATCTTCGGACGCGGGTTCGATTCCCGCCACCTCCACCAATTAAAGGTCCGGTAAGGACCGGAGCAGTACAAAAAAGCCCTGAGAAATCAGGGCTTTTTGTTCATCTATCGTCCATTATCGTCCTGAAAAGTATATTGACATCCGGGGTGAGTCGGTCGTCAATAGTGGACACCAATTGACTCATGCAGCCTCTTGTTGTTGATAGTATTGACGTTCAAATATAGCCAGGGAAAGATAGCCAAGCGTCGGTTGAAGATGAAACCATAACTCAAGCCACCAGTTGGTACACGGCGTGGGCCTTCGAATAATTCTAGTGGGGAGGCATTGAGCGCCAATTACTCAATTTTGAAAAGCAACAAATTTCGTTGCTTTTCTTGTTTGTTTGCTGTATTTAAGCATCATGGCTATTGCTCAGTATCTTGACCACTTGCTCGCACAGGGAATATACTGCTTCAGTGGCGTGGAAGCCTCTCAATTTTTAGGCTCTAACGTCATCGCGACCCGTGCTGCCTTACGCCGCGCACGGCATAAGGGAGAAATAGCCATGCCGTTTCGAGGGTTCTACGTGATCGTTACCCCGGAACATCGAAAACTTGGCTGTCTTCCCGCCAACCAATTCATCCCGGCACTGATGTCTCATCTTGGTGAGCTGTATTATGCCGGACTTCTCACCGCTGCCGAACATCACGGTGCTGCCCATCATCGCCCTCAATCCTTTCAAGTTATAGTGCCGCGCACCAGGACGGGAATTACCTGCGGCGGCGTTCGGGTCGATTTTATCGGACGGAAAAATGTCGCTGGCATGCCTACCCAGGATTTCAAAACCCCCCGAGGGTATCTAAGGGTTTCCACTCCGGAAGTTACCGCTTTTGATCTTGCCGGATACCCGCACCATGCGGGGGGATTGGACAATGTTGCTACGGTCCTGTCCGAACTGGCCGAGAAAATGGACCCTGCAAAACTTGTCTCCATTGCTGATCTTTCTCCCATATCGTGGTCTCAACGTCTGGGCTACCTGTTGGAATTGGTGGGCGAGCGCGAGCTGGCTAAAGGCCTGGCAGAATATATAACTCAAAAGGATGCGGTGCCGGTGCCGCTCTCTCCGTCGCAACCTTCAAAAAATATACGGCAAGAGTCCCGTTGGCGGTTGTTACCGAATGAAAAGGTAGAGCCGGAACTATGATCCCTCTCGACTACATCACCGCATGGCGGACCCATGCTCCATGGCCGCAGCTTTCCCAGGTCGAGCAGGATTTGATAATCTCTCGGGCTCTTGTTGAGCTGTACAGCCATCCGCTTCTCGCTGAAAATCTGGCCTTCCGTGGCGGCACCGCACTATTTAAATTGCACCTGCCGCCAGCACGGTATTCTGAGGATATTGATCTGGTGCAGATTAAGGCCGGTCCAATCGGGCCTATCATGGATGCGGTGCAGGAAAAGTTGAATATATGGCTGGGAGTTCCGAAGCGGAAGCAGTCTGAAGGCCGGGTGACGTTGATTTGGCGGGTGGATTCTGAGGAAGGCTTGCCGCTAAGACTGAAGGTGGAGATCAACTCCCGTGAGCACTTCACCTTCTTAGGCTACCAGAAACTTCAGTTCCAGATGGTCTCCCGCTGGCACAGCGGCACTGCTTCAATCTCTACCTATGGGATTGATGAACTGCTTGGAACCAAGCTTCGTGCGCTTTATCAGCGGAAGAAAGGTCGAGACTTGTTCGACCTCTGGCATGCTGCATCAGCCCTTAACGTCAGCCCAGAGGCCGTGGTGTCATGCTTCGTAAAGTATCTGGAGCACGAAGGGCATCCGGTATCACGGGCCGAGTTTGAGATGAACCTGTTCGAGAAGCTGAGTGATCGGCGCTTTCTCGATGACATGGCTCCATTGCTGACGACCGGGACAAATTGGAACCACCGGGCTGCGGCGCAGTACGTGTTGGAGTCGTTAGCACCATTGATGCCGGGGGATGCATGGGTAAAGACGGGAGAGCGCCTGATCGATTGGTCAAGATAGCGAAACCCCGGCCAACCCCGAGGGCCATGCACTCTTCCAACTTGCAATCTTGCAAGCCTGACACGAATCCGTTTTCCTTGTTATTATTGGAGTCCTTGCTGCTCTGAAGGCGAAAAAGCCTTCAAGTACTGAGAGGCTTGCTTTTGCTGCAAAAGAGCCGCTATTAACGCCCGCTGAACGTTCCTTTTTCGGCGTACTGGAGCAGGCCCTTGATGGAACGTACCGGGTTTTTGTAAAGGTCCGACTGGGTGATCTGGTGAAGCCTGCTAAGGGGCTGTCAAAGAGCAAGGCCACTACAGCGATGAACAAGATCAATCAGAAGCATGTGGACTTTGTCATTTGTTCGGCTGCAGATCTTGCTGTAATTGGGGTGGTGGAACTGGATGACCAGTCCCATGGGCGTGAGGATAGGGCAGGGCGGGATGCCTTCCTTGATCAAGCCTTGGCCGGTGCGAAGATTCCAGTTGTTCATTTCCCGGCAAAGAAGGGATATGTGGTGCAGGAGGTTCGGGCAAAGCTAGCGGAGGTGTTTAAACTTACGCCTCAGTCAACTGCGCCTGGCCAGGCTAAAGTCGAGCTTGCTCCTGTGCAACCTGTGCCTATAGCAGTCACTGAACGAGCCTCTGTACAAGCTGAAGTTGCTGTGCCTGTGTGTCCGAAATGTGAAGCTATTATGGTTAAGCGGCAGGCAAAGAATGGGGCGCACGCGGGGAAGTTATTCTGGGCGTGTTCAATGTATCCAGGATGTCGTCACATAGTGGCAATAGATGTTGAATGAAAGTGTTAATAGATTGAGTTTTATGCTAGGCAGGGATGGCTTATGACACGTAATGAATCCCAAACCCGCCAAGAGATGATTGACCAGCAGCTTGCCAGAGCTGGCTGGGGTGTTAAGTCGCGTGCTGTGGTGGAAGAATTTTTAATTCGTGTCGCTGAGGATGACCCGAAATGGCATGGACAGCACGGCTTTGCTGACTATGCTTTGCTTGGCAGGGACGGTAAGCCAATAGCGATTGTCGAAGCGAAACGGACTGGCCGTGATGCACTTGCCGGCAAGAGGCAGGCCGCTGATTACGCCGACCAAATCAAAAGCCAATTTAGCCATGACCCATTCATATTCCTAACCAATGGCAAAGAAATTCATTTCTGGGATCGTGATCGATACCCTCCCAGAAAGATTGCCGGTTTCTATACCCGTGATGACCTTGAACGCCTCCAACATCAGCGTAAATACGCACAGCCGCTTCATGACATAACGATCAGTCCGACTATTGCCGGCCGCGACTATCAGAACGAAGCTATCCGCCGTGTAACAGAAGGTGTGGATGCTGCCAAGCGCAAGTTTCTGTTGGTGATGGCAACCGGAACTGGTAAGACCAGGACTACTATTGCACTGGTGGACACATTACTGCGTGCAAAGCGTGTGCAACGTGTTCTATTTCTTGCTGACCGCAGAGAGTTGGTTCGTCAGGCGATGGCAGAGTTCAAATCCCATCTGCCGAACGAGAGTCTTGCTCGAATCGAAGGTGGAGAGACTTCTGGTGCGCGCATCCAATTTGCCACTTATCCCAGCATGATGCAGGTCTATTCACGCCTATCCGTAGGGTACTATGACTTGATAATTGCCGATGAAAGTCACCGCTCCATCTATCAGCGCTATAAGGCTATATTTGACCATTTCGATGCAATCCAGCTTGGCCTTACTGCGACTCCTACCGACTATATTGATCACAACACCTTCGCGTTGTTCGATTGTGGCGACGGTACACCTAGCTATTACTACAGCTACGAACAGGCCATCGCCGATAATAACCTGGTGAACTATCGTGTGCTGGATGCGCAAACCAACTTTCAGCTTAGAGGTATTCAGGGTGATACTCTGCCGGAGCCTCTGAAGCAAATGGCCCGTGATCAAGGGGTGGAGCTGGACGAGCTAAACTTCGAGGGAAGTGACATCGAAAAAAGCATCATTAACCAAGCCACCAACGACGCCATGGTGCGAGAGTTCATGGATAAGAGCCGTAAAGACATACGTGGTTTACCCCACAAGTCAATCATCTTTGCAGTCAGCCACGCCCATGCAAAGCGCCTCTATGAAAGTTTCAACCGCCTCTATCCCGAGCTGCAACGCCAAGGGATGGCTGAAATGATCGACAGCCACATGGAACGGGCAGATGCAACGCTAGATGATTTCAAATTCAAAAGTATGCCGCGAGTCGCAATCTCAGTCGACATGCTTGATACCGGTGTCGATATTCCTGCAATCCAGAATCTGGTTTTTGCCAAGCCGGTATTCAGCAAGGTCAAGTTCTGGCAAATGATCGGGCGCGGCACGCGACTACATGCCGACAAGGCAACGGGGGAAATCAAGAAGGACTTCCTAATCATAGACCACTGGAAAAACTTCGCCTACTTCAAACTCAAACCTGATGGTGAGATTGACCACCCCAGCGAACCGTTGCCCGTTCGTCTGTTTCGATTGCGGCTCGAAAAATGGCAACTACTACACGCCCAGCAACAAGACACCCAACCTGCTATCGACGAGTTGCTCACCATGCTGCAATCCTTGCCCAGGCAAAGCATAAATGTCCGCCCGCATTGGGACGAGCTTGATGCACTGGCGCAGCAATGGCCTGCGCCGAGTCAAAGCATGTTGGATCATTTCTCTAAATCAATTGCTCCATTGATGCGTCTTGCACCCTTAGCGGGTTTAGATGAGCTTCAATTTTGCGTTTGGTGCGAACGCCTAACCGTTGCCTGGCTTAAAGGAGACGACGGGGAGCAAGCGAAAATCAGAGAACGCATTCAAGAAACTATTACCAGTCTGGCCGATAACATCCCCGACGTACAGCGTGTTGCTGAGCAGCGTGCCTGGGTCTGTTCAATAGGTTTCTGGCAGCACTTGGACATGCCCCGTCTAATTTCATTACAAACAACATTCGCTCCATTAATGCGCTACCGAACTTCCACACCGGGGCAGACCATAGAAATCAACTTGCCTGATAGCATTACACAGCGCAGCTGGATTATTTACGGACCTACTGGAGAAGGGGCCTTTGCCGAAAGTTATCGTGAACAGGTCGAGGCGCTGGTACATCGTCTTGCCGAGCAGCTTCCAGAGCTAGCTAAACTCAAACAGGGCGAATTCCTGTCAGATGAGGAACTGGAGGGTATTAGCCAAACGCTGAACCAAGCAGACTTGTTTGTAACAGAAGAGACTCTTCGTAAAGCATTCGAAACCCCTACCGCCTCCCTTACAGATTGTCTCCGTCACATTCTTTGTGAAGGCGCCCATCTGCCGAACCGCGAAGAACGCATTAATGCTGCATTTGAAGCATTTATTGCCGAGCATGGCTATCTGCGGGCTAACCAACTGAACTTTCTACGGGCCGTCAAAGCAGCGGTACTCCGCCATGGCCGTATCACAAGAGCAGCGCTCAGTGAGCCGCCGCTTTCGCGCGTTGGCCGCGTTGAATCACTATTTCCCTCGCAAGACATCGAAGAACTTATCGACCTTACCCATCAACTATTGGATGAGGTTGCTTAACTCAAAAGGACAAACTGAATGATCGCTCCGTACATCAAGAAAAAAGTTGATGAACTCTGGAATCGTTTCTGGGCCGCCGGGCTCACCAACCCTTTAGTCGCAGTCGAGCAGATTACCTACCTGTTGTTTCTCAAGCGGCTCGAAGATATTGACCTCAAGCGTCAGCAGCGTGGTCTGCCCTCCATCTACGCAGACAATGAGACGTGCAAATGGGGCTACATCCGCCAGGAGAAAACCAATCCGAGCCATCTCATCAATGTGGTATTCCCTTGGTTACGAGAGCTGGACAAACATTTTAAACCAGAATCCGATGAGCCGAGCGAACTGGCCAGCCTAAACAACCGCATGGCAGACGCTTATTTTCAGCTCGACCCCAGCAAAGGCAAGGTACTATCCGATGCTATCGACGCTGTCGATCAGCTCTTCGCTCGTGCGGGTGAAGGCTCCGCTGCCCAGGACATCATGGGTGACACGTTCGAGTATCTGCTCAGTGAAGTTGCCACGGCGGGTAAGAATGGCCAGTTTCGTACTCCGCGTCATCTGATCCGATTCATGGTGGAGCTGCTTGATCCTGAACCAAGCCAGCGCGTGATTGACCCAGCTGCTGGAACCGGCGGTTTTCTCTTCAGTACCCAGCAGTATCTGATGCGCAAGTACTCGGCGCAGGAGAATCTTGTGTTGGAGTGGGACGGTACACCCCACCGCACTGACGGGGCTGCTGCAACATCAGAGCAATATGCTGCAATTCATCACGGTGCCAACTTCGTAGGTCTTGATAATGACCGTACCATGGCTCGCATCGGTTGGATGAATCTGATACTTCACGACTTGACAGACCCACATCTTCTGCAAGGTGACTCCCTGAGTAAACGAGATGGCAAGCCTGAACTTGCCAGGTTGATGGAGTCCGAAACGTATGACTTTGTCCTTGCCAATCCTCCCTTCACTGGCACGGTGGACAGCAACGATCTGGAGAAGGACAGCAAAATATTCCCTCGTGCCGCAGAGAGGGGCAAGAAGAAGGAAGACGCTATCACCAACAAGAGTGAACTGCTTTTCCTCTGGCTGATGCTCGATCTGCTGCAGGTTGGCGGGCGCTGTGCCGTCATTATTCCCGAGGGGGTGTTGTTCGGCAACACCGATGCCCATGTGCGACTGCGCCGTGAGCTATTGACTGAGCATGTGGTTGAAGGGGTCATCTCGCTACCGGGTGGTGTGTTCCAGCCCTATACCGGTGTCAAGACCTCCATCCTTATCTTCCGTAAAGAGACCCGACGCGACGACAAGCAAACTTTCACCGGTACAACAGCACCACGAACCGAATACGTCTGGTTCTATGAAGTGGAAGAAGATGGCTATTCACTGAATGCAAAACGAAACGAGCAGCCGGGGCAACGTAATGACCTGTGGGATGCGCTGGAGAAATTCAAAGCCTGGCTGAGTCATGGCCGGGAAGGTGCGCAGCGTTATGAAAAGACCCTGCTGCAGCCCAGCTTTCACCCTGAACGCTGGCGTCTGGCACTGCTGCGCGACACAGCCGACAAACTCACCCCGGCAGGTGAAGCATTCGCCGAGTTGCCTGATACCAGTATGTGGGATGGACAGGTCTGGGGGATTCATGAGCTGTTTCCCGAGCTACCGGCCATTCCTCGGGATGCCGAAGAGCAGATACGGGAAGCAGCACTTCAAGCACTGGCCGGGTTAGCCTGCCGGTTCTTCACGCCGATTCTGCAACCGCTCTGCCGGAAGTGGGCCAAAGCCAAGGCAGCCAAGAAGGCGATCACCACCGAGAAGGCACAGACCGAATGGCTGAAAGCCATACGGGTACCGCAACAGGACTTCAACCGCGCTGCACGCGATATGCACAGGTTTTTTGAGCCGGAAGACGGGCCGGCCTTGCCAATGTGGAAGGAACTGGTCAAAGAAGCGCTGAGCACCGCCCTGACCTTTGATGAGTCGCTTAATCCGGAAACCATGGCCTCGCTGCCCGAGCAGGAGCCCATAGCTGATCTGGCTGCTGAAATGGCCGCCATCGCCCGTGAAGTCGCCAAACTAGACGGCTTCGATGTCATGCTACGCAGCCCGGCGGTTGACCAGACCCGCGTGTTGAAAGCTACCAAGCACTGGGTAGTGCCGGTGCGTGCCTGGGCACAAAATGAAGAATGGAAATCCGAAGACGGCCAACTGACTGGCTCCCACGCCGCCGACGGCGTGGTGCGGCCCGCCTACGTCGAGGCGATGCTGGCAGCGGGACTCTACGATGACAAAGGCGCACTCAAAGACGACCTGCTCGATCCCGACTGCATCGAAGCCCGCGAATGGAACCTATCCGCCGGGCAGTACAAACCGTTTGATTTTACGCAACTCAAAAGCGACAAGAGTGTTGTGCAGTTAATTGGTGAGCTGAAGACCAACGAGCAGCGGATCATTAGCGGGCTGGACAAGCTTCTGGCGATGGTGGAGGGGCGGGAATGAGGTTGCCGGAAAGCTGGAGAGTTGCGACAGTTGGAAATGTCTTACTTGATCTGCAGCCAGGATTTGCGCAAAAACCTGGCGAAGAAGATGACGGCACAACCCCGCAGATTCGCACTCACAATGTCACTCCAGACGGAAAAATAACGCTCGAAGGCATCAAGCACATATCGGCCAGTGCCAAGGAGACAGCACGATACAAGTTGATGATGGGCGATGTCGTCTTCAACAACACCAACAGTGAAGAGTGGGTAGGCAAGACTGCAGTGTTTAATCAGGAAGGCGAATACGTCTTTTCCAATCATATGACGCGTCTTCGCCCGCATCCCGAATTGGTAACGCCTGAGTATTTAGCCTTTTATCTACACCAACTATGGGCGATAGGTTACTCCAAGACTCGGGCCAAGCGGTGGGTCAGTCAGGCTGGAATAGAGAGCAAGGCGATTGCTTCGTTCAAACTATCTCTCCCCACTCTCCCCGAACAGCACCGCATTATTGATGTGCTGCGGCAGGCACAGGATTTAAGAAGTCAGAAGGAACAGGTACTTAAACTTTCAGCTGAGCTTGCCAAGGCACTTTTTGAGCAGCACTTTGGTATCGCTGGGGCTTCTTCCGCCTGGCCTATGGAACCGTTTGGTAAGCACACCACTTATAGCAAATACGGTCCACGTTTTCCGGACCAGCAGTATAGTGACTCGGGCATACATATCCTTCGGACGACGGATATGAACAATGATGGAACAATCCGGTGGTGGGAAGCACCAAAATTAGCTCTTACGGAAGGACAAATCCAAGAGCACGCATTAAAGCCCGGAACATTGGTCGTCAGTCGGAGTGGTACTATTGGGCCGTTTGCACTGTTTGATGGACAGGAGGGGCGGTGTGTGGCGGGAGCTTATCTGATCGAGTTCGGATTAGCTGATTCAGTCCAGCCTGAGTATGTTCGCGCGCTTTTCGCAACACCGTACGTTCAGCAGATGCTGAAGAAGGCTGTTCGCAGTGTAGCACAGCCAAACATAAATGCTCCGAACATCCAATCCATAAAAATTCCGGTTCCTCCCCTGGAAATCCAAGAAGCGTTCGCAGTTCAAATCAAGCAAGTTCGCGCCTGGACAAGCGAAATTGTGAAATCTGCAAGCAAGATCGATGAAGTTATACGCGCTGTGGTGGGAGAAGCATTTTCGGGTGAATTGACAGCTCAGTGGCGGGGGATGCATGCCTCAGAGATTACCACAGCCACAATATGTCGCGATCAGTTGCTAAACGCTCGCGGTGCAAAAACCCGCAGCCCCGCCGCTGAACCTAAGCCTAGCCTACCTCCAGACGTGGATTCAGAACGCTCAGCCCGCCATTGGCTATTGGGCGAATTGAGCGAGTTCCAGCGCCAGGTTTTGTCCACCTTTAAAGCTTATTATGAGCAAAACGATCAACTGCCACTTCTGGTCGAGGACCCTGACGAGTTCACTCATTTTTGCGATGACGATGAAGTGATGGAGCGCCTGCAAAATTTTGGACCCGCCTTAAATAATCGTATCCGCCGTACTTTGAGTCAGCTATCCGCTCTGGGCCTAATTGCCAAAGTTACTCTGCCTAAGCAAAATCTTGAATCCGGGGAGCGCGAATACCTCAAAGCATTCCGCCCGCTGCGTGAAGCGGAGTACACACGTCTGGCCGATGTCGCTACCTTACGTAAGGCATTATCATCAGGTATGACCTCGTACTATTTCACAGTTGGGGTAGATTACGAAACCTCAGAGCATGCCGGTGCCGGTGGAATGTTCCAGGTGACGGAACTTCGTGATGATAATGACAAAGACTGCACTCATTTAGTAGTTGACCGAGGTAAGCACTACAGCAACCTGGATGATCTGGTTTACGACATTGCCGAACGTCTAGGTGTGAGTGTAGATCAAGTACAATTGGAGGAGGTGTAATGCGCCTACGCTATCTGCATCTCCAAAATTATCCGCCAATCTCGGACATAAACGTCTGCTTTGCCAGCGGCTCACCTCTCGGGCGTAATTGTGCTATTCGTTTTGTGGTAGGTCTCAATGGTAGCGGAAAATCTAACCTGCTTCGCGCTGTTGCCGAGGTGTTTTTGGCGCTGTCCGATCTACGAGTGCCGCCTTTCCCAGTCAGCTTGATATATGAGCTGGGGATACGGGGTTCAAAAACCCACCGCACCCTTTTGTTACACTGCCCCGGTACTAGAAGCAAGGCGAGCCTATGGCTCCACGAATCTTTCGTCTTCGATGATCAGAACGGTCAAGAAGTATTTGAAACATGCGTTGAGCATTTAGAGCTTGAAGGAATGCCTAGTGTTCCGGGTTTTTCCGCTTTAATTAAGCCAGGACATTGGCCTTTGCGTAATACTACGCCGCCGCTCATAGCACTTCCCTCGGCTGTATTAGCTTATACCACGGGAGAGTTGCGTCCTTGGCTTTCCGTATGGAACCGTAACCAGGATGCGCAAGGCTTGCTGGAGGACATGGAAGAGAGCCTTGCTGATGAACGGCCTGCTGGCTGGACAAAAGCTCAAGAGTTAGCGATAGAAGCAGCTCGGAAGGAGACGGGCGGCATAGAGCGATCTGATAGGGAAACGGCTGCCAGAGAGGTTGATTCCTTTCGCCGTCCAATTCTGCTTGATGCCACGTTGCTCAAGTGTGCACTTCTGGCGGTGGCATTGCCTCACGCACTTAAAGGGAGCGCCCAACAAGATGCAGCGTTACAAAACTTGCTGGAACGAGGAAGTTGGCACCATCTGGTCTCGGTGGGGTTTCGCAGCCATTTACAAGCAAACAGCTGGGATCGAAAATTGTGCGAGACGGCCCATGACTGGTGGCTGTGCGCCGGGGAGGTTATTGCGGAACCTCATCCTATAGAAACCCGTCGTACTCTGTTATTTGACCTGAAAGGCACCTTCAGTGCGCAGGAGCTGGCCACACGCGTTGCGACCGATGCCCTTGTCACCTGCGCGACCCAAGGGGAAGCGCTGTTGGCCCTGCTTGGCGGTGCAGATGTTACGCCTTTCGAGTTATTCACTCGCCTGCTGGAGCTGAATCAGTCTGGCTTGTTCGACGATGTACTCTTGCGCCTTCGAATCCGGCCTGTGCCGGAACCAGGCACCGATAATGATGGACAGGACATAGGCGTGCTGCGCTACGAAGAACTCTCGGATGGCGAGCAGATGGTGCTGGGACGCATGGCGCTGTTTCATCTACTGGATGGGCAACAGGATGCTCTATTGTTGCTTGACGAGCCGGAAACGCATTTTAATGACAAGTGGAAGCGTGAAATCGTTGACATAATCGACGAAGCCATAGGCAATACCGCCAATGATGTGCTGATTTCCACTCATTCTGCAATTGTTTTGACCGACGTGTTTAGTGAAGAAATCATTTTACTTGAAAAGCAGGATTACAATGTGCAGCGTATTACTCTTAGTTCACCCACTTTTGGTGCCGATCCAGGTGAAGTTATGATGCGGATATTTGATTCACCTGATAGTGTGGGAAAACGCGCTCAAGAATGGTTGGACAATAAGGAATGGGCAGCAATGACGACCGAAGAGCTTGAAACCTTTATTTCGAAAGTTGGCCCTGGCTTTTACCGTACTGAATTGAGGACACTGCTGAACGAGAGGAAACGCAATGCTTAGAACGATTACTCTCGTTTGCCAGCCAGCACTTGACGCTTGTCATTCTCTTCAAACAAGTCTCATCCTTTGGTTGTGCGAGGCAACTCGTGTTGCAGCGGATGTCACTGCAGCTAATTTGCGTGCCTTGCATGCAAGCCCTATTGTTGGTGATTGGTTGGTCGCATTTCTTAATAAAGAACATAAAGAAAAGACTTTGCTTTCCAGAGCAATAACAATCGCGGCTCTGTCGGTGACGGAAAAAAACAGCTTAGTTTGTTGGTTGGATGCGAGTAACAATACGGCAAATCAGTTTCAGAATCCTCCTCCAGCTTGGCCAATTAAACCGGTTTGTAGTGATGATGGTTGGAACGCAGTTAAAGAGCTTTTGATAGAGTTTTACAATAAAGGGCTAGGGGAGGGCGTACCTTTTGATCAAAATGGAGATCCTGTTGCAGCAGGAGGTGTTAACAGGCAATCGTTTGCTGATGCATTTAAAGCTGAACATGGTGAAAGATCATGCATATTGTGCGATGGTCCATTCGTATCTCCAGAAGTAGACCACTGGATTGCGAAGAAACACTTCCCGGGGCTATCTACAGCATCACACAATCTTATCCCCATTTGCCATGATTGTAATAAACGAGCAAATAAAGGAGAAAAACCCGTTTGGGATAATGCAGGGAATGCGTTTGATGAATGGTTTCACCCGGTGTTCCGTTCAGCCCATGGATGTTTTGAGCCACGTCACCAGATGACGCAGATTAAGATAATGCCAACGGCAGTTGAGCACACTGAACGAGTTAAGAGGCTCGATCGGTTGATCAACCTTTCCAGTCGCTGGACATCTGAATTCAAAATGCAAACACGTTCTTATAAAAACAGTCTTCGAGGACAGATACGTAGAGGCTCAATTCAAGCAACAACTGTTGATATTGGTTCTGAGCTGCAGGAGCTGCAGCTAAAAATTGCTGACGAAAATCCCCCTGAAGCAAATAATATTATCAGAAATCTGACATTAACCATCATGCAGGAGCCAGCAAAGCTTGAAGCATTGCTGACGGAGCTTACGACATAAAATGTGGAGGTTGTGAGTGGCTGACACAAGGGTGCAATTAGAAGTCGAAGATTGGGTCCGTCGTGAATGGATGCAGAAGCAGTTCGGCATGCCGTTTTATCGAGAAAGGATTCTTTTGACGTCCGGTGGCTATTTTGACTTTTGATGCAGTAAGTCCGAATGGAACTGTTGCTGCCACCATCGCAACAAGTGGAGCGAAGACTGCCTCGGGTATCGCGAGGAATCTTTTCGAGGCACCAAATTCTATTATCTACCCATCTGAAGATTTGGCTGACGCTGATGAATTGGCCCGGCTAAAAGGTCTAATCCTCTGGCTTGCCTGGGACAGTGGCATCCGCGTTACATTGAAAAAGCCATATCAGGAGTCGAGCGAAGAACGGGACGAGAGGGTCCGTACTAATGCTCTTATGGTCGCCCTTGCTCAGGTTATAAAGGGTGATAAGGTAGTTGAAGAAGAAGCAAAAGCAAGCATTGGACCCATGAGTTCAAGTGAGATGGACTGGCTGAACTGGGTTCTGGCTACTGGTGAAACCTTACATGGTATGGTGATTGATCCTGGCTTGATGATAGGCGCAAAAAGCGCCGGGCTAGGGGGTATAGCACTGGTGCCATCGAAGCCAGATCTGGGAGTTCGGGTGATTCTGAGGGAAGATGCAACAAAAACCTCCCTGGTGTATTTTGCTGCTAGTAAGGACCATATTGCATATCAGACTAAAGTTATAAAAACTGCACCATTTGAAATGTTGATGATCTAAGGAGGCGAAATGCCAGAAAGACCATTTTCGATCAAGATATTCCTGCCTTATGGCCAACCTGACGGGCTTCGCATTGTTGACAAGTCAAACTGGACTGGGCGAGGCGTTGTTTTTCCACGCTCATTACTCCCCGACATCAAGAAAAGAGATGAATTTCAGGAAACGGGCGTATATGTGCTGGTAGGACCATCAGAAGAGGGTGAGCTGCCAAGGATTTACATTGGTGAAGGAGATCCTGTTAAGGGGCGACTTGAGCAACATTTTTCGAAAAAAGACTTTTGGACTTGGGCCATGTTTTTCGTCTCGAAAGATCGATCGCTGAACAAGGCGCATGTGCAGCATCTGGAAGCACAGCTAGTTCGTATAGCGCGGGAAGCTAAGAGGTCATTTTTCGACAATCTCAATGAGCCACAGAATCCTTCCCTTTCCGAAGCAGAAGTTGCAGATGTGGAAAGTTTTTTGGAGGACATGCTCAGCATCTTTCCTTTGGTCGGCCTCAGTGCCTTCCAGAGAGTCGAGTCAACGAACGTAGGGAAACACCAGCTACTGACATTAGAATCGAAAGGGATAAAGGCCACTGGCTATGAATCTCCCGAAGGATTCAATATTAAAGAAGGGTCGCAGGCAGTGAAGGCGGAAGTACCTTCAATCCATCACTATATGTCTGTTCTTAGGCGTGAATTGCGAGAGACCGGGGTGCTTACCGAAAAAGGAGATGTTTTAGAATTTACTCAAGACTACTTTTTTAACTCTCCTTCAACCGCTGCAGGTGTTGCTCTTGGGAGAAGTGCTAACGGCAGAATTGAGTGGAAGAACAGCAAAGGGGAGACGTTGAAGCAGATTCAAGAGAAGGCTGCCGAAGGCAACGGAGCAGCGTAATCAGGAATTGAAGGTGAAGTCATGAGTGATTTGTTCTCAAAAAGATTTGGTTATCGTCAGGCTTCCGAGGCTGAAATCACAGTTCGAGAAGATGCCCCCCATGAACTGCGTGGTGTCGTAATCCAAGTTGCATATCAATGCGGTTTTGGTCCCTCAAACCTTCGTTCTCTTTTGTGCGGCATCCTCAGAAAGAGACCCGACACGAGCAACTGGTCTGAATACCCGAATATTGACAGGGAAGTTCGTGAGTTGATAGACAATTGTGAGTGGTTTCGCGTTTATGATGTAATCGAGGGAATCGCGCAATGTATGAACGAGACACCTTTTTCATATGCACCCGAGAAATTTCAGTATGAAATGAATGAATACTTCATCGAAAATGGGATTGGTTGGAAACTTACAGAAGCAGGTATTGAGATAAGAGGTCCCGCTACCTTTGAGCAGACATTTCACAATGCCGTTGAACAGCTTCAAGGATCAGGCTTCTTTGTGGCTAAAAACGAGTTGAAAGAGTCACTTCACGATCTATCGCGACGTCCTGTGCCTGATATTACTGGAGCAATTCAGCATTCAATGGCCGCAATGGAGTGTGTTGCAAGAGAGGCCTGTGGCGATAAGAAGGCCACTCTCGGTGATATTATGAAGCGATATGCTGGGCTGATTCCACGCCCTCTTGATGATGCTGTTTCAAAGGCTTGGGGATTCGCTTCCGAAAACGCACGTCATCTACGGGAAACTAGCAATCCTTCTTTTGACGAAGCAGAACTCATAGTAGGAATGTCTTGCGCCATTGCATCATATTTGGCAAAGAAGAATCAACAGGTACCGCTGGGAAAATAAAATTCCCATACTGTACGCCATTGGCACCTTACTACCGTGAAGCAGTCAAGGCTCTACTGCTATATGGCAAAATCATCCGGACGCGACATCTCAGCATGCAGAACAATCAAATCCTGCCATGAGGAGCGCTATTTTTTACGAAAGGGAAAGAGGTTAAGGACAAACGTTGGGGGTATATTTGGGGGTAGTCGTTCAATATGGCATAACAAAAATTATTATTATACAATCACTTAGGCAGCCAGTTCTATAGTCGCCACCCCCAATTAAAGGTCCGGTAAGGACCGGAGCAGTACAAAAAGCCCTGAGAAATCAGGGCTTTTTGTTCATCTATCGTCCATTATCGTCCTGAAAAGTATATTGACATCCGGGGTGAGTCGGTCGTCAATACACACCAATGGAATTTGGTTTTATGACCTCCGCACAAACAAGCACTTCACGCTGAAAACCAGAACACTGAAAGAGGATGATCTAAAAGACTTCATTACCTGTTACAACCCGGAGAATAGGCACGAACGCAAGGAAGCTGAGCGCTTCAAGTATTTCACCTATGATGAGCTCATTGCCCGTGACAAGGCCAGCCTCGATATCTTCTGGCTAAAGGACGATAGTCTGGATAACTTGGATGAGCTGCCACCGCCTGACGTCCTTGCAACAGAAATAATCGAGCACCTGGAAGCGGCGTTAACCTCCTTTAGGAATGTGGCGGCTGGGCTTAACAGTGAATGAAACAAGTAGTCTTATTTCATACGGTAGAGGTAATGTTATGCAGCTTGTAGCAAATGAGATAAACAACTTTTACTTTCGGGAGGTCCCTGGAAAAGCTGCGGGGGCATTTAAAATTGATGTAGCCGTCCCGTATAATAGACGGGCAGTTAGCCAAGTATATGATCGATCATGGTGTCGGAGTGTCAGTTGAGACAGTCTATGAGATAAAGAAGGCGGATTCTGATTTCTTCGAAGAAGACGTGTAACGATCATCCTTGCCGTGTGAAAGGAATAAATCCAGAGACAACAGTGTGAACAACAGCGAGAGATTGAGCGTAAACAGTAGGAAATAGAGAAAGCGCAGCGGGTTAAGGAAGAAGCCGAACGACAACAGATCAAGGCGGAAAAGGACGGCCAGGAAGAATTTCAAACATCATAAATGCCTGGGCGAAAGCATTATAAGGAAGGTAATATATGGCTCTGACGAGACTTTAAAGAGACTATCAAGAAGAGGGCGGAACAAGACCCTGATTTTGCCAAAGCGCTGCTCAACGAGGCAATTGAGCTTTTGCTGGATGGTGACTCCGCGACTGCAAAACTGATCTTGCGCGACCTGATCAACGCGACGGTCGGCTTCGAGCGCATGGCCGAAGAGGTTCACAAACCGAGCAAAAGCCTCCATCGCATGCTTTCCGCTTCCGGAAACCCGACAATGGAGAACCTGGCAGCCATCTTCGCCACCATTAAAAAGGCCATGCACGTGAGGATTGACACAACCGTTACGGCCGTATAAATGCCGAAGGGAAAAAGGTAGGGTAGAATCTTTGGGGGGACCTTTCGGGTCAGGATTGCAAGAATATGCCGTCATACCTTATGATGAATACCGGAGCCTGCTGGCGGATGCGGAAATGCCGGCCGACGTGAGGGCCTTCGATTCGGCAACTAAAGCCCTTGCCGCCGGAGAGGAAGAAGTCATTCCCTCGGAGGTGGTCGATCGCCTGCTGGATGGCGAGAACCCAATTCGCGTCTGGAGGGAATACCGCCGCCTGTCGGCGGCCGACCTGGCAAAAGCGTGCGGCGTAACCGCAGCCGCCATCTCCCAGATCGAATCTGGAAAACGAAAATCTTCCGTAACACTCCTGCATAAGATAGCCCGCACCCTCAAAGTCGACCTGGAAATGCTGATCGTTGCAGATGATGGGTTATCGGCAGCGTAACGTAGAGCGGCCGGCTGCTTTCTTGTCCTTTAAAAATGAGCTTCAGGCGTGAAAGAAGAATGATTGACGGATGGCGGCTGTATGTTTATACTGTGTTTAAACATACTCAGGAGGATTGATCATGGCACATGTTGAAGCCGTTCTTGGCATAAAAAAATGGGGCAACAATCTGGGGGTTCGCTTGCCGGCAAATGTGGCGAAAGCCGCTCATTTACATCCCGATCAGATGGTGCGTGTTTCCGTCGATGACGGCACCGTGACCATCACGCCGGTTGACGGGTTGGAACTGACTCTTGAGCAGCGGCTTGCTCTGTTTGATCCCGCAAAACATGGCGGCGAAGTAATGACCGTCGAACCGTTGGGCGCGGAAAAATGGTAAAGCCGCTCAAAATGGTGCCGGGCGGCAAGCAGCCGTGGGTTCCGGACCGGCAGGATATCATCTGGATAAACTGCAACCCGCAGGCAGGCAACGAAATGCGGGACATTCACCCGTTTCTGGTTATCTCGCCACAGACGTTCAACGAGCGGACATCATTGGTAATCGGTCTTCCCATGACCACCGCGGAATATAATTCCGACAACCCCTTTGCCGTTGCCATCGGTCTTGCCAAGGGTAAAAAAACCGGCAAAACAAGCTATGTCCTTTGTCACCAGCCCAAGTCCTTTGACTGGCGCATCCGCAATGGAGCGCCGCACCCGCTCAAGCGCCTTGATGACCACCTGTTTGCCGAATGCTGCGCCCGGCTCAACCAGATTATGCAGTTGGCGCGGTGATGAGTGAGATGAATGAGGAGTTGGTGGTTTAGATCAGGGACAACCATGATAACTCAAACACCAAAAGCTGATGTCGGTTGCTATTTTACCAGAACCGGATGCAGCCCCGGGAATTGAGTCATGGTAGGACTTCCACAACCGAGGCACGAAATGCGGTCGATATACAGGCCGTTATCCTCGCGGCATTGAGCTGCCGGCGCATCAAAAGCAGTATCGTTTTGGGAGCAACCGGTGGTTCCCGTTACACATATCCTGCTGATTCTGATCAAGGCATACTTTGTCACCCTGTGACGTTCGTGACTATTTTCCTGCGTGGCCGGTAGGCAATCGGTCACCGGGGCAATGACCCACCATCCTTGCAAAGCGCCGGTTGCCTTGTCGTAATCCTTGTTAGCCTTGTTCATGTTCGGATTGTACATCACCGATTCCATATCCCGCAGTGCATTGTCGTCCCTGTCCCGGATGGTGTAAATCTCCTTTCCGCATACCTCCTTGGGAGGCATCCCCATGCAGATCAGATTTGACAGACTCATTGTGTCTCCTGGGGGATACGACAGAGATGTGTAAGCGTAGCGGCTCTTGGTGGGAGAATCCATCCTCGGATCGGATGAATCCGGGCTCAGCTTCCTTTCCTGAATAGTGCAGATGTTGGGATAAGTACATTCCGTGCCACAGGCATCGACACAGACGGAAAAATTTGCGTCTGCCAGGGCTGGAATGGCGGCCACTGCCTCCGGGGTGTAATTCAGCTTTTGAGAGCCGGAGATTTTGGACAGAATGCTTCCCAGGGTACCGAGACCGGCAGATTCGCTTTCGGCTGTGCGTCGAGTCCTGACTTGAACAGCATTGACCGGTGTCCCGCCGGGAGTGTAGGTCCGGGAGCTAATATTCCAGAACCCCATTGTAAGGTCATTCTCGGTGGTGAGCCGATTGATATTGCTGTTGCGTATTTCTATTAAGGCTGACGCTTGGTGGTGTCCTGAAACGTGATCGATAGCCGCGGCCCTTGCGGCAGGTTGCACCTGATCGTAGATTGTTTCTTTCAGTTTCCCGGTACCGGTCCTGGCCGAAAGCTGCATCTGCTGCCCGATTGCCTGGGCGCCGGCAAGAGCGGATAACTCCGCTGCATTATGCAGGTCGTCTTCGCTGACATACATATAGCCTATATTTATTGCCAGACCTGCAATTACAAGAAAGACCACCAGCATGATCCCGACGTAGGTGGTATCCATTCCCTGTTCTTCTTGATCGTCCATTACTGCAACCTCGCACAAATCAGGGGAGAAATTTGCCGTTATTCGTCCAATCTGCTCCTATTGTTTGCCAACGGATTATACCCATATTTTCACATTTTGAAATAGATTAGGGCCACGCCGTGCTGCATGACCCTGATCTATCATTGATATTCTGCCATTAAAGTGCGAAACCTAATGTCCCGTGCGGTTAGTTCTCTGCAAGAATTTCGAGGGATTTTGGTTCCCGGCAAGGCGCGGCGACGCAGGCTTAGCAGGGCCTAAACCGAGGAGCCGCAACACAGCCGGGGGCCAAAAGACCTGAAATTGTCAGGAAAGAATTAGCCGCACGTGACACTAGTAGTCTTCTTTCACTGCAACCGGTTCGCCCATGATAACAGGAGCCGAAACCTCGACCTTCTTCTTCTCGCGGAGGAAGATGGTCAGTATTGTGCCGGTGGCACAAAGGACGCCTGCAAGAATGAATGATTTATTCAGACCGCCGGGAACGGCGTTAAGCATTTCGGAAACACGACCCATGACGAATCCGCCCACGCCCCACGCGGTAAAAAGAACCCCATAATTGAGGCCGTAGTTCTTGAAGCCCCAGTAATCCTTCGCAAAGGAAGGGAAGAGGCAGAGGTTGCTGCCGTAGTTGAAACCGATGAAGGTAGCGAGCACGACCAGGAGACTGGCGCTGCCGGAACCTACCACCGGGATAGCTGCAAACATCATAACGGCCTGGAAGCCAAGCATTATTGTCAGGGTGGCTTTGCGGCCGATCTTGTCCGAAAGGATGCCGGCAATAACCCGGCCACTGGCGTTACCGATTGCCATGATGGCAACGGCAACAAATGCCATCGGTCCCATGCTCTTCTTGGCCAGACCGGCAACGCTGCCGATAACCATGAGGCCAGCACCCGAACCGATAAAGAAGTTCATCCAGAGGAGATAGAACTTGGGTGACCGCATCATTTCGCTGATATTTGCGTTGTAGACTGCCTTGGCGGCAGGCTTGCCGTCATCTTTTTTGGCCGGCTCGGCAGGCACATATCCTTGCGGCGGGTTAATCAGCAGGAAAGAGAGCCCACAGACCGCAACCGTAAAGCCGATGCCCAGGAACAGCATCGACTTCTGTATTCCATAAGTGCCCAAAAGGAAGCTTGAAAGCGGTGCAATATAGACCGGAGCAAGACCGAAACCGGCCACGACCGTGCCTGCGATGACCCCGGTTTTTGTTGAAGAAAACCATTTAAGAGCAGGAGGAGTAGCTGCAGCGTAGCCAAAACCGAAACCAGTACCAGCCAGCACTCCGAAGCCGATTACCCAGGCAGCATAGCTGTTGGAGAATGACATCAGGGTAAAACCGCTGCCGACAAAAAGCCCACCGATCAGTGCGGTGCGCGCGGGGCCAAGTTTGTCCTGGCACTTGCCGGCGACAATCATGGCAAAGGCAAACACGAGACAGCAAAGAGCATATGGATCGTTTATGGAGGAGAGACTCCACTGGAAAGCATCTGGCCCACCTTGTTCGATGGATGCCTTTATTGCTCCCTTGAAAATACTCCAAGCGTACAGCACGCCGAGTGCCAGGTTGATGCCCAGACCGGCCATAGTAACCTGCCAACCCTTGTTAGTCGATGTTTGTGACATGTGTCACCTCCTTAGTTTTTTGACTGGATTTACTGAAAAAGGGAGCAACATACATGCCAGAGGAATATAATCGTGTTTGATTAATTTTTAAGTCGTAATTCCAGCATGTTATGGGTAGATACTCCAAAGGATGGAAGAGTTGAAAAACATCTTTTTTGTAGAAATGCAAATTCTTTTGGTCGACCGGGATTGGACCAAGCGTCATAAATGTATACGGAACAAGGCTTTGGCCCGACAAAGGAACTTTTGCAAAAATGCAAAAGCGGCTGTGCTCTTTTGCAAAAGTAAAACTAATAAAAGTATGATGCTCAAGTAGTCTACCAATAGCCGCCGTTCCCTTTTTTATTATTCATGCCCCTGAACACCACTGGGATGGTGGATAATTTTTTAGTCGATGGCTTAAGAACTATTGCAGGGTTTACTTCTTTCAAGTATTATCCAAGAAGTTTGCCGCTGAATTTAATTTGAACGATCTTGATTTGTTGTAGCCATTTCAAAATAGTCCGGAGGAGAAAGAATGAACCCACTTGCTAGTGAATTAAACGATCTGCTTTCCCAGCACAGTCCGCACGTTTTGGAGATGCTGTCTGATCTGGGGAAAAACCTCTTCTTCCCGAAAGGGATTCTGACCCAATCGGCTGAAGCCAAGGAAAAAGCACACAAGTTCAATGCGACTATCGGCATCGCCACCGAAAACGGTGGCCCCATGTACCTGCAATGCATTCAGGATAAATTGTCCGGCTTTGATCCTAAAGAAATCTATCCCTATGCACCTCCCGCAGGAAAACCCGAGTTGCGCTCTCTTTGGCGTGAGAAGATGCTGCGGGAAAATCCCAGCCAACAGGGCAAACACTTTAGCAATCCCATTGTCACCAATGCCCTGACCCATGGTCTCTCCATTGTCGCAGATATGTTCATTGACAAGGGAGACCACCTGATCCTTCCTGACATGCTCTGGGGTAACTATAACCTGACCTTCGGAACCTGCTGCGGTGCAATTGTTCAGAAATATCCTACCTTCACTGCCACTGGCGGCTATGATATCGATGCGTTCAAAGCTGTCCTCAAGAATACGGCAGCAGAGAAAGGCAAGGCTGTAGTTCTTCTTAACTTCCCAAACAACCCGAGCGGCTACACGCCGACCGTTGCGGAGGGAGATGCCCTGGTAGCCGCCATAAAGGAGGTTGCTGAGTCGGGTTGTAATATTGTTGCCATTACAGATGATGCTTACTTCGGGCTTTTCTATGAAGACAGTCTCAAAGAGTCATTGTTTGGCAAGCTTGCCAACCTCCATCCTCGCATCCTGACCATAAAGCTCGACGGTGCAACTAAAGAGGAGTTCGTTTGGGGGTTCCGTACCGGCTTCATAACCTTTGCCGACGGCAACGAATATGAGAACGCACCGGTCATGACCGCCCTCGAGAAGAAAGCCATGGGGATTATCCGCGCCCGCATCTCAAACTGTCCGCACCCTTCCCAGACGTTCGTCATCGAGGCGCTGCGTTCGCCCAAATTCCTCGAGCAAAAGGAAGAAAAGTTCCAGGTGCTCAAGGGGAGAGCCCTCAAAACCAAGGAGGTGCTTAACAGCGGCAAGTATGATAAGGCTTGGGACTACTATCCCTTCAATTCCGGCTATTTCATGTGCCTTAAACTGAAAACCGTTGATGCGGAGAAACTGCGCCAGCACCTGCTGGACAAATACGGGGTAGGCGCCATTTCCATTGGTAAAACCGACCTGCGCATTGCATTTTCGTGCATTGCCGAAAAGGACATTCCCGAACTATTTGATATCATCTTCAAAGCAGTCCAGGATCTGGCCTGACCGAAAAGCCAATAATCTTCTATTAGAAAAACCTCGTCTTTTTCAGGCGGGGTTTTTCTAATATTGAGGACAACTAAAGCGTATATGCCAGAACACACTTTACATTACTCACAGACACTGGAATTTCCTCGGTCCTGCGTCTTCGAGTTTTTCGCAGAGGCCGCCAATCTGGGGACCATAACCCCTCCCGAGCTGGAATTCGTAATACTCTCCAAACTGCCCCTGGAAATGAAAGAGGGGGCGGAGATAGCCTACCGCTTAAAGCTGTTCGGAGTGCCATTCAGCTGGAAAAGCAGGATCATTGCCTGGTCGCCTCCCGATTTCTTCGTCGATGAGCAGGTGGAAGGCCCCTACCGGCTATGGATCCACAAGCATAGCTTCCGTGACGGGCCCAATGGCACTACCATTATCGATGATGACGTCCGCTTTCGCCTTCCCGTCGCCCCCATGGGGGAGGCTGCCTACCCAATAGTCCGCAAACAGCTGGAACGGATCTTTATCTACCGTCAGCAAGCAGTCAGATCCATACTTCTCCAGAAACAGGGCATCAAGTAACTTCTTTTACAGAGAGCACTAAGGCCAGTCAGCACCATTGTGCTATTGTGTTCCCGGTTATCAATTCCCTTGCACACGAGGTTAAAGCATGTCCCAACCCTGGATAGTTATTGAAAGTATTTCCACAGACGAAGGGGTCTTGCAGCTTCGTCGTCGTGGCGAAGGAGATTTTCTCATTACTGTTGGGGGGCTGGTGCTGATGAACAGCAGAGCCAATCGCTCAGAGCTCGCCCTCGGTCGTCTGGCCTGCGAACACTTGCAGATCAGTGACAGACCGCGTGTTCTGGTGGGAGGACTTGGCATGGGCTATACCCTCAGAGCTGTTCTCGATACTCTGCCTGCCAGCGCTCGGGTGGTCGTAGCCGAGCTGAATCCGGTTGTTTTGCAGTGGTGCCGGGGACCGTTGGCGAGGCTTACAGATTCGGCCGTCAATGACCCCAGGGTGGCAGTCGAGATAGCCGACGTCGCCCATGTCATCCGCAGATCAAGGAGGGGCGGAGAGGAAGAAGGGTTCGATGCCATAGTCCTTGATCTCTATAAAGGGCCACATTATCGTTCCCATAAACGTGACGATCCCCTCTATGGCAGCAAGGCAATTGACAATACGCGCCAGGCCCTCAAGCCCCATGGTGTATTTGCCATATGGGGCGAAAACTACGATGCTGGATTCGACAAGCGGCTCCGGGATGGTGGGTTTTCAGTGAAAAGCGAACGACCGGGGAGGGGAGGGCTTCGGCATGTGGTGTTCGTGGCAAAGCCACAGCCCGTTGGGGTGGCAAAGAGGTAATCTTAAACTGCTCTTGCAAAACAACCTTTTTTACACATATATTAGCCATGGGCGGCCTTCTTTCATCAAGGGCGCCGCCGTCCATATCAACCAATAAGGAGTTCTCCCATGCCTTGCGCTAACGCACGCCACATCCTAGTAGACACAGAAGAAGAATGCCTGAAGCTGAAAACAGAGATTGAGAACGGCGCCGATTTTGCCGAGACTGCGAAGCTTAATTCTGCTTGCCCTTCAAGGATGAGGGGCGGCGATCTGGGGACTTTCGCTCAAGGGCAGATGGTTCCCGAGTTCGACCAAGTGGTCTTTTCAGGCGACCTGAACAAGGTGCTGGGACCGGTGAAAACAGACTTCGGCTACCATCTCATCGAAATTACCAAGCGCTGGTAGCCTCTCGCTGTATATTTACTTACGTTTTGTATCAATGGAGCGCCCATCAAGGGCGCCCCACATGCAGCTGTAGTTTACTACTTCTGATCGATAGCTGAAAGGCGCCAGGCATTAGCGCCCACCGGTCTGGTGAAGGTCCAGTATTCCTCGAACTTCACCGGCTCGGTTCGGTTTCCCGAGACGACAGCTCCGGTTGCATCGTCAGTGGTATAGTCAAGCAGATTGGCATAAATGGAAGCAGTTATGAAGTCCTGTCCCGACTCCTGCCATGCCTCGGCAATCTCCACACTGCGGACGGCGATATTCTCCAGGCGGTTTACCTGCCTGTCACGAAGCAAGCGGCTGACATCCTCCTGCAATATATTCTTCATCTCTTCGGTAAGGAGAATGGAAACCGGAGCCAGATCGCGGTTCATCCATGCCCCCTGAATGCGGAAGAAGGTATCCATCACCGAATCCTTGAAGCGCTGCTCGTCGAAGGAGGCATCCATGCTGCGGATGTTGGCTATTCCGGAATCCACAGTATCCGCCACCGGCAAACTGCTGTTGTATCCGCTGGGAAAGGAGGTTACCGTACCAGCCTGATAGCCAGTCTGCCCATACGGTGTGGCCAGGCTGGCTTCACGCTTTTTTTTGACGAAGCGGTAAATCATGTAGCCGATACCTGCTAAAAGCAGGATTTCCAGGATTCCGATACCTCCTCCGCCCATATTGCCGCCACCTGCAAAACCAAGACTGCTGAAGAGCATGCCGCCGAGCAAGCCTCCCATGATTCCGCCGGCCATACCTCTGAGAAAACCGCCGCCGGGGCGTTGTTGCATCGCATTTGGGGCGGTATTGTACTGCTGCCGCGATTGGGATGGCTGTGAGTAAGATGTATTAGGTTGGGAATAGCTGCGTGAGCCACGGTAGCCGGAAGAGCGGCCGCCGCCGGCCCTGGCTTCAGCATTCGATTCCAGCACGGCGATACTCATGAACATAACGGCTGCCACGATGGCAAATACTCTAGCAATATTTTTCTTCATTCACGGCTCCTTTTTTCAGTTATCGAGACACAGCTTTTTGCGCTTTGCCAACCATAATTCAATGGCCTCGCGCACTATTTCGGAAACATTCTTCGAGCTTGACCTGGTGATTTTCTCCAGGACCCGTTTCTCCTGATCGCTGATGCGCAAGGAAACCACGTTGGTCAGGGCACTATCATCCCTTCTTCTTTTCTGCATTTTCCTCGATTCGCCACGGTCTTGCTTCTGATAATGGGACATTTATTTCTCCTTTCCTGTTGTTTTAACTGATTCTTGCGTATCATCAATCGAAGTCGAAGATCTCGGACAGCAGGGATTTCTTCTTGTGTGGCCGGCTGTGACCGTAACCTTTGTGCTCTCCATGGTAATTATGGCCATGGTTCATGTGATGCACCGGCTGTGGTGGCGGTTGACGGTAGGACTCTGGGACTGGTTGTTCCATGGGTACCTGACCGACACGATCGAGTATTTTGTCCAGCTCTCCCCGGTCAAGCCAAACACCACGGCAGGTGGGACAGTAATCTATTTCCACTCCCTGGCGTTCGGCCAGCAGCAGATTCACATTGGTGCAGACGGGACATTTCATCTCGGTTCTCCTTCTTTAATAGATTTAGATAGTTTCCATCCGGAAAGGGTTCTTTTCTGCCCTGGCGGCGTCAATCTGCGGGCTTACTTGTGCGACGTACCGATGTACGTCTCCGCGCAAGCCCTTGATCTCCTTGCCAGAACAAAAACCCCCCTCTTTCCGAATCGGAAACCATAGTTTCTCATCCGGAGTTTCCGGATGGAAACTAGATAAAACACTCTAGCTGATCTCGGCTTTTTTTCTAAAACGGGCCATTCGCTCTTTGGCATGTTTCAGGAACGTTCTGGCCCAGACAAATTCCGTCGCCAGTATCCCCAGCCCGATTGGGATGACGATGACCGCCGGGCCGGGGAGCACTATCATGGCAATGCCTACTGCCATGACGATAAAACCGGTGACGGCTATTATCAGCCGCTTCACATTCCTCAGGGTCCATTCTACCATCTGTTCCTCGCCAGTCCTTCCAGTCTGGCTATACGTTCCTCCATGGGGGGATGGGTGGAGAATAGGTTCATCAGCGAGCCGCCAGTAAGCGGGTTGACGATGAAAAGATGCGCTGACGCCGGGGACGCCTCTTGCATTGGTATCATGTGGGAAGCGTTGTGCAGCTTGCGCAGGGCGTTCGCCAATGCCAGTGGACGACCGCAAATGCGGGCACCGGTTTCATCGGCCAGGTATTCCCGCGAACGGGACACAGCCATTTGGATCAGCATGGCGGCAATGGGAGCGATGATAGCCATTACCAACGAGCCGATGAGACCTCCTGAGCCTTCTTCGTCGTCACTTCGCCCGCCACCCATGATTGCTCCCCACTGGAGCATGTTGCCAATCATGGAAATGGCGCCGGCGAAGGTTGCTGCAATGGTAGAAACGAGAATATCCCGGTTCTGAACATGGGCCAGCTCATGGGCCATGACCCCTTCAAGTTCATCGGGAGAAAGAATGCGTAAAATGCCTTCTGTCGCGGCAACGGCAGCATGGGAAGGATTTCGCCCGGTGGCAAAGGCGTTTGGGCTCTCCGACGGGACGACAAAGACCCGCGGCATGGGGAGCCCTGCCTGGAGCGCCAACCTGCGGACCAGCCCATAAAATGCAGGATGGTCATGCTCGCCGATTTCCTGGGCGCCATACATTTTCAGGACAATCTTGTCGGAAAACCAGTAGGAGAAGAAGTTCATGGCGACAGCCATGAAGAAGGCGAAGACCATTCCGGTCTTGCCGCCGATGGCGCTGCCCATCAGCACCATCAGCACGGTGAGAAGAGAGAGGAGAAGGGTCGTTTTGAGTCGATTCATCGCTTTACCTCCGACGATGTGGTTTATCGCCGGGGGTAATAAAAAAGACCTTTACCCCCGGCTTGAATGCCCTGGATAAAGGTCTTGTTGACAGAAATCTGCCCCGGTTCCGGGCTCGTGGCCGTATTGACGGAATCCGGGTCGGCCTTTTCGGTGGCCGATAACTACTCCCCTTTATTGCTTGGATGAAGGATAATCGTTCGACTTGGGTTTGTCAACTGGTTTGACATTTTTTTCCATCTTAGATGTAATGAATCGGCGGAGTAGGGTAGTGCGAGTTTCGTCACTCCAGATATATGTCGTAGGAACGCTGGCCAGGCCCTTTAATGGGTTTAAGTTTTCTTCTGATAGGGGCCTGTCCGATATATACCCAGCCTTCTGTTCTCTCGAAAGCTCTTATCTCCCGCAAGCTTATCAGTTCCTTGAGCAGGGATGGCGGAACCGGTTCAATGGCCCCGTCAATGAAAATTACGTTTACCATCCTGGCCATGTGTCCCCCCCGGATCAATGGCTTAAAATTAAATGTTTATAATCTTACAGCATTTTTTCCAATATGCAAGTGCAGAATTAATATCTTTATATTTCCTGTAATCTCTTAATCTAAAAGAAATTTCGTTTGTAAATTATCCTTACCTGTTCATCAATATATCAACTTATCGTTGTACTGGCTTTTTTGCTCGCTGAAAGAAGGATTTACAGCATTTCAGAAGTATTCAACTTCCAGAAGAGGGGCAAGGATTCCCCGATTGACGCCGGTTGTGTCATTGATCTCCACAAGTCCTAGAATTGGAGAGTCCGGCAAAAGGCGCAGTTGGAGGGTCGGCAGGCCGAGGCGTTGTGCTTCAACCATCAAAGAGGTAATGTCGATGGCCACATTTTGCCCGAAATCAGCAGGACCTATAGGGGGCTGAATGGTGGTGGTTGCCAGGGCCGGTTGCAGTGTGCGATCGAAGTCGTCTCCCAACAGTGTTGGCGGAGCGAAGGAAATAAGGTCGATACGGATGGGGATGGTGGCGGTTCTGGGGTCGAGGTTGTTTATGGAGATGTTCAGAGTTGCCGAATTTATTATCGCATTAAGGGGAACGCCACCGGCGCCTGTCAGTGAAAAATCGAGAAAAGCTCGAAATTCTGTCCCAGTCACAGGATCTACTCCGACAAAGACACTCTCGGTGTTTCCCTGGGTAATTGTCAATGTCCCTGCAGCCGGATTACGCTCAATGTCCCCGTCGAGTGCCGCATTACTAAGGATTTGCGTGAAGAACAATTGAGGTTCGTTGCGATGATCATCACCGCAACCGGTCATGGTAATTAAAATCAGCACCAAAATTGGTGCCAGCAATAACCTTTTCATCTATCCCTCCTCTATGGATAACAGACCACTTCTCAAAACATGTTACCAGAATCGAGAAAAAGCAAAAGCAATCTTAAGTCTCATTGCAGATTAGGCGGATCAGCGTTAGAACCTCAAGCATCACATGACAGTGTGTTATTACCATATAATACAAAGGATAAGCAATTGAAAATACAATGCTACCATGGAATCGATATACTTACTTACCGACGTATTTGTGTAATATCCTTGCCTGCCAGCTCAAGATAACGGATGGAATAAAAGCAGCATTCCTTATGAAAACATTCACTATATAATGCGGTCGGAACGATTCGCCATATACTTAATATAAAATAATGGATCGCTTTGCGTGGGTGAGACGCTGAATTCAGGAAGAGACGCCTGTGTGATTCCACACCGCACCTCTCGGGGGCTGACCATGGAGTTTCACAAGATCGCGAACATACACAATTATGAACCATTGATCGGCAGTGAAGCCGTGGATCGAATTCTCAGCAAGGCCCATCGCCTGAACGACCTGCACATCGTCCACATAAATTCCACCTTTTACGGAGGAGGCGTCTCGGAAATTCTCTCTTCCCTCACGCTCCTGATGAACAGTCTGGGCATCAAAACCGGCTGGCGTGTAATTTCCGGTTCGCCCGACTTCTTTGCCATTACCAAGAAGATGCACAATGCCCTGCAAGGGAGCGATTACCACTTCACCCGGAGAAAAGTCCAGGTGTTTGAAGAGGTAATCCACGAAAACGCCATCAGGATGCATCTAAATCATGACATGGTGGTCGTTCATGATCCACAGCCTTTGCCGATCGTGGCCCATAATCGAAAGCGTGGTCCCTGGATATGGCGCTGCCACCTGCAATTGCATGATCCCCATCCCCAATTGTGGGAATATCTGCAGAATTACATTCAGATGTACGATGCGGTAATCATGTCCTTGCCTGAATACCGGCAAAAGCTGAATACGCCACAGGTTTTCTTTATGCCGGCCATTGACCCGTTTTCCCAGAAGAACCGCGAGTTGAGCGATCCTGAAATCGACGAGCGTCTTAGCCATTACAATATTCCGGTGGATCTGCCCATACTTGTACAGATATCCAGGTTCGACCGCTGGAAAGACCCCGAAGGTGTGATTCAGGCATTCAAGATTGCGAGAAAAGAGATGCCATGCACCCTGGTCCTCCTTGGCAGCATGGCCACCGACGATCCCGAGGGTGCGCAGATATACGAATCTTTACTTAAGTGCCAGGAAGAGCGCCTGCTGATTCTCAGCTCCCAGGACTCGGCACTGGTGAATGCACTGCAGAGGAGGGCAGCCGTTGTATTGCAAAAATCTTTGCGGGAGGGATTCGGTCTGACTGTGGCTGAGGCAATGCTGAAAGGAACTCCAGTCATCGGTGGCAGGGTAGGTGGCATTCCGCACCAGATCGACGATAACGTAAACGGCTTCCTTGTCTCGTCACCTGAGGAGGCTGCAGCGCGTATCGTCCAGCTTTTGAAGGATGATCGGTTGCGCGAGGAGATGGGAAGGAAGGCGCGGGACAGTGTATTGAAAAGTTTCCTGCTTTCCCGCTTGGTGGAGCAGTACCTGGATCTTTTTTCATCCTTTCGGAGCAACTTCAGCCTTATCTCTTAGCTTGGCAGGAACCCTGTCTCCACCCTGCCGGTCACTGAAATAATCGGGGGAACTGCTACAATTTTAAAAGCCACAGGTTGTCTGATACTCTTCTGTCTTCGCCAGATAGCCGGAAAGGGAGATCGTCGTGAAAAAAACTCTCAAGATCACAGGTATTATCTTTGCGGCCATTGCCGTGCTGTTCCTGGTTATTGCCGTCCTGGTAAAATTGCTAGTCACCCCCGAAGGGGTCAGGAAGACCGTGTTGCCCTTGGCCGAAAAGAAGCTGCAGCGCCAGGTTCAGCTGGGGGAGGTCAGTGTCAGCATTTTTTCCGGCATTGTCCTGAAGAAGCTGACCGTAATGGAAAAAACAGGAGCGGATCCCTTCGTACAGGCCGAACAGGTTAAGCTGAAATACCGGTTCTGGCCGTTATTGACGGGAAGGGTGGTGGTGGACCAGGTGGTGCTCGATACGCCTAAGATCAGGGTGATCCGTTTGCCCGATGGCACTTTCAACTATTCCGATCTAATGGCAAAAAAAGAACCCGCTCCCGCGCCACAAACGACAAAAGAGGGAATCAATCTGCTGATATCCCGAGTGGCATTGCTCAAAGGTGCGGTCCACTACGAAGATCGGAGCAAAAAGACAGATCAGCCGTTTATATACGATATCACGGGCGTTGAAGTTAATGCCAGCGACATAGCCATGGATAAGCAGTTCCCCTTAAGGGTAAAGGCCATGGTGCCTGGTGCATCCATGGAGATGGATGGAAAAGCTGCCGATGTGGGGAAGAAACCGGCAATCGATGTCGTCATCACCATCAAGGAGGCCGATATCAAGAAGCTGGCCGCCGGACTCCCTCCGCAGCTGACGGCAAAGATCAGAGCCCTTGATCCTTCGGGTGCGGTAAATGTACGATTACACCTGGCAGGGCCTGTTTCGGCGCCGAAAGAACTGCTTAAGGCGGGGGAGGTGAAACTTAACAATGTCGCTTTCACAACCTCCGGGCAACGGCCATCACTATCAGGATTACTTGTGCTAAAGGGGAGTCAACTTTCCTCCCAAGACCTGACATTAGCCATGGGCGCCAACAAGCTGGATATAAAGTTCACCGTCTCGAATCTGCTTGGCAAGCCATTGTCCGTCACCAGTTCCGTTAGTGCTGAACGCTTTGACCTGGAACCGTTTTTGAAAAAGAGCAAAAAAGCAACTGCTGCTGAAGGGGAGAAGCCTGAACCCGGCCCGCTGAAAATTCCGGTTCGAGCCACCGGCACGTTCCAACTGGGGCAGACATCCTACAAGGGGTTGCCGGTTGCCGGTCTGGTCCTCAGATACAGGCTCGCTGACAACATCCTGAATATCGATGAACTGAAAGGCAAGGTCGCTGGTGGCTCTTTCAGCGATACGGCGCGAGTCGACCTTGGACAAAAGGGTTTTACCTATTCAACAACCCTGGCAATTCAAGGGGTAAAGGCGGATTCACTCGTTGCCGCCTTTGCCCCTAAAGCTGCGGGAACTGTTTTCGGCACCCTTTCCCTTAATGCACAACTGGCAGGCAAGGGAACCCAAACTGCAGCTATAAAGAAAAACATCAATGGTCAGGGCACCTACAATATCTCACAAGGCAAACTAACGGGATCAGGACTGGTTCAGAGTCTGGCACAGTTCCTGGACCTCGAACAGTTGCGGGTTGTGCAGTTCGAAAAATTCGCCGGCAGTTTCAAAATAGTCAACGGCAAAGTGGTTGTCGATAGCAACGTCACCGGTCGTGATGTGCATATCACACCGAAAGGAACCGCCGGACTCGACTCAAGTCTCGATCTGTCCCTGGAAACACGCCTTGCACCTCAGCTGACCAGCAGGATAACGAGAGGTGAACTGGGCAAGATGATTACCGATGAAAAAGGATGGGGTGTCCTGCCCCTCAAGGTCAAGGGAACCTTTTCCTCCCCTCGGTTCCAACTCGACGTTTCCGGTGTCCGCCAGCAATTGAAGCAGAAAGGGAGGGAGAAGCTTGAGCAGACCATTCAGGAGAAACTTCTGAAGAAAAAGGAAGGTGAATCTCAGCGCCCGGAAAAGGAACTTCTGGAGAAGGGTCTGCGGGGAATTTTGGGGAAATAATGCGCTTATCAAAAAGAAAAGCCCTGGGTTACAGGGCTTTTTAACTTTGTTGAAAATGGTGCCGGAGGCCGGGGTCGAACCGGCATGGGATTGCTCCCGCTGGATTTTGAGTCCAGTGCGTCTACCAATTTCACCACTCCGGCAGAAATTGTCCGTGGATTATAGCCAATGAGTGCAGAACGGTCAAGCATAAAAATTGAAAAAAAAGATTGACACCTGAAGACCGGTTTGCTATAAAAGGGATTCTTGAATGGGGCTGTAGCTCAGTTGGGAGAGCGCTTGAATGGCATTCAAGAGGTCGACAGTTCGATCCTGTTCAGCTCCACCAAAAAAAACAGGGGGTTTACGTGCGAACGTAGGCCCTTTTCGTTTATCCAGGCAAGCAAATTAAAAGGGGCGATGGTATCCATCAGCCCCTTTGCTATTCATGACTTAGCCGTTTTAACAGTCACTGAATCATTCTTCCTTGTTGATCCTGATTACCTGAAGTACTCCCGGCATCGCTTCCAGATCGGCCGGTTCCAGTTTTTCGGTGTCGCCTATTACGCCGATGATGACGCGGTTTGCGCCGGTTGACTGGTGGATGTCGAAGTTCCTGTTGATCAAATACTCCTTGATATGTACCTGGGCCGATTCATCGGCACTTTTCTTCATGATTATCAGCATCGATCATTCTCCTCGGACAGAATCTGTTGCCGCGTCATCAGCCTTTCCAGACGGCGCGATTCGTCTATTACCCTCTCGAACAGCCTGACAATGGCCTGATCGTCCAAAGGTCCGGGGTTTTCTGCTTTCATTCGCTGGAAGATCTTTTTCTCTCGGGAGGGATCATAGACGGGGAGGGCAAGCCCTTTTTTGATCTCACCGATCTTCAGGGCCAGACCGGCCCGTTCATTGAATATCCGCAGCAGTTCGCTGTCCAACTGGTCAATTTTTTCCCTGTAATCATCTATCTGCATAGAGCTCCCTGAGGATAAGACTTTCAGAATTGCTTTTTGACGAAGGTGTCTTTTTTCCAGTGGATATCGTCCCGGTCGGCATAATCGATGTTGTAATGCAGCCCCCTGGATTCCTTGCGTTGCCGGGCACATCTTACGATCAGTTCTGCGACCGTGGTAATATTGCGCAGTTCGATGAGATCAGAAGTTACAATGAAGTTCCAGTAGTAGTCTTCAATTTCTTCCTGGATCAGTTTGATCCGGTGCATGGCCCTTTCCAGACGTTTGTCGGACCGCACTATGCCCACATAGTTCCACATGAAGCGGCGGATTTCGTCCCAGTTCTGGGAGACGACCACCATTTCGTCGCTGTTGGTGGCAGTGCCGGAATCCCAGACGGGGATCTCTGGAAACCGGAAATCATGGGCTTTCAGCTGCTGCACGGCATGGGCATAGGCACGGCCCGCATAGACAGCAGCTTCGAGAAGAGAATTACTGGCCAGACGGTTGGCGCCGTGCAAACCTGTAAATGCCACTTCACCAATGGCATAGAGGTGCTGGATGTCGGTTTCAGCGTTGGTATCAACGGCAACACCTCCGCAGAGATAATGAGCGGCCGGCACCACAGGCAGCCCCTCCTTGGTCATATCCAACCCGTATTCGAGGCAGGTCTGGTAGATATTGGGGAAACGGTTCCTGACATACTCCGGGTCTTTGTGGGTGATGTCGAGAAATACACAGTCGTCCCCATAGGTTTTCATCTCGTTGTCAATGGCACGTGCCACGATATCCCGTGGCGCCAGATCCTTCAGATGGTGGTATTTCTCCATGAAGGCTGTGCCGTCACGACGGCGAAGAATGGCGCCTTCACCCCTGACAGCTTCTGATATGAGAAATGATTTTGCATTGGGATGGTAGAGGGTAGTGGGGTGGAACTGCATGAACTCCATATTGGCTATGGTTGCACCGGCGCGATAGGCCATGGCGACACCGTCTCCCGTTGCCACATCGGGGTTACAGGTATACAGATATACCTTGCCGGCACCGCCAGTTGCCAAAAGAGTGATCTTCGCCTTGAAAGTTTTCACCTGGCCGCTGGCTATATCCAGGACATGGGCGCCAATACAGCGATTGGGTTTGATCCGCTTGCGCAGGATCTTCGATTCAGTGATCAGATCGATGCCGATATGGTTTTCATAAATGGTGATATTTTCATTGGCCCTGGCAGCAGCCACCAACGCCCTCTGGATCTCGCGACCGGTTATATCTTCAGCGTGAAGGATTCGCCTCTGGCTGTGCCCCCCCTCACGGGTCAGGTCATAGGTATCGCCGCTGGTGGTGAATTTAACCCCCCAGTCGATAAGGCTACTGATCACCGCCGGGCCTTCTTCCACAACCATCCTTACCACATCCTCGTGGCAGATGCCTGCACCGGCAACCAGCGTGTCTTCCACATGGGCATCAAAGGTGTCATCTTTGGAAGATACGGTGGCGATACCTCCTTGGGCATAATTGGTAGCAGATTCCGATATGTCCCTTTTGGTGACTATGGCGACCTTGCCATGGGCCGCTGCCTGAAGAGCAAAGGACAGACCTGCAATACCACTGCCGATTACCAGAAAATCATTTTCTAGTTTCATGCTAATCTCCTCCCTGTTCCGGCAGTACTGTGTTTGCCGAAAACCACAGGATTATTTACCCCCACTTCCATTTTGTCAAGGTATTTTAGGGTGTTAACGGATAGCGTAGGCAGATTAATGCTTGAATTATCATTGCTTATGTTCTATAAACATTAATGATGATTTGAGCTGCTTGTGAAAAGAGGGTGGAAATAAATGAACAAGCTGTCACTGTGGGTCGTTGCCTTCCTGGTTGTCCCATCCATGGCCATGCCTGTTTTTGCAGATATCTACAAATATGAGGATGAAGAAGGGGTACTTCACTTCACCGATGCCCCCACCGATAAGCGTTTCAAGATCTTCATGCGGGATCTGAAGAAGGACAAACGGTTGCGCACGACTTTCAGGCTGGCCGGCTGCGCCCGGAACCCCGAGGAGTTCGAACCTATCATCAATGAATGCTCAATCAAATATGGCGTGGACAAGGCGCTGGTAAAAGCAGTGATTCATGCCGAATCGGGCTATAATCCCACGGCTGTCTCCTCCAAGGGTGCCCAGGGATTAATGCAGCTGATGCCTAAGACCGCACAGGGATTGAAAGTTGCCAATTCCTTCGATCCCGCCGACAATATCCGGGGTGGAGTAAAATATTTGCGATTCCTCCTGGATACCTTTAAAGGGGATGAAGCCCTTGCCCTGGCAGCATATAACTCCGGTCTGAACAGGGTGGCAAAGTACGGAGGGATTCCTCCCTACCAGGAAACACGCAATTACGTGACAAAGGTACTAAATTATAAAAAGAATTACGAATAAAGGTTTCTACATGCCCACCACTGCAAAAGACTCCATCCTTAACCTGCCGAACATTTTGACCCTTCTCCGCATAGCTGCCATACCACTTCTGGTGATACTATTGCTCTCTCCTTCCAGAGAGGCCGGTTTCTGGGCCGCTGCGCTTTTCGCCATTGCCTCGATCACCGACTGGCTGGACGGCTATCTGGCACGGCGCATGGGTATAGAGACGGTCTTCGGCAAGTTTCTCGATCCCATCGCCGACAAACTCATCGTCATGGCCGCGCTTATCATGCTGCTTCCCTACAACCGGGTGCCTGCCTGGATGGTGCTTGTCATTCTTGGGCGTGAAATAATAATTACCGGTCTGCGAGGTGTCGCATCAACCGAAGGGCTTGTAATTCCGGCAAGCAATCTTGGCAAATTCAAGACAATTTTTCAGATCGTTGCCATTTTGGGACTGCTGCTCCACTATGAATACCATTGGTTTTTCGCCATAGACCTGCCGATCCTGACGGTCAATATGCACAATATCGGCATGTTTTATCTCTGGATTGCCACCATCATAACCATTTGGTCTGGTGTGGACTATTTGGTGAAATTCTCCCGGGTAATTGCTAAATGAGGGTTTTTATTCCGAATACCTTCCATGGCAGAGATCTGATTTATTCGTTGACACTGTGATCAAAACCATGTATAAGACGTTCTTGCTTTACCGGTCCACATCAAATACGGCGGCGTAGCCAAGTGGTAAGGCAGAGGTCTGCAAAACCTTTATTCAGCGGTTCAAATCCGCTCGCCGCCTCCAATAAAAACAAGGGGTTAGCTATTCAAGCTAATCCCTTTTTCTATTCGTAGAACATTTATGGGAACATCTTGCGAGGAGGAGAAACCTGTTGACCTTAAGGGGCGGATGACGTAATTAATAACGACTTATTTGTCGTAGAGGCTGTGTAATGATAGCTTTATAAGATGAAGACGCCGCTTTCCATTAACTACGGAAGCGGTTTTTTGTTTCCAGGAGGATAAATGGCGGCAAATCTGAAGGAGCCGGTCCAGCGGTACAAGGCAGACCGTCTTGGGTCAAGGGTGGCGGTGGCACATTGGCCTATTGTGGTAGCACTTTGCGTGGTAGAGTTAAAGGGACTGTTTTCTCGGTGCAGGATTTGCCGGGCTAGCCGGGTTGTGCAGATAACCAGCCAAGAATCGAGCGAATAAATGTACAACCTTAAAAAAAACAAGCACATCAACTTGCTGCGGGAATTTTCCATCCCTCTGCTCATGGGGGTGTCGGTTGCCCTTGCCTGGGCAAACCTCGATCATAAATCTTATGAATGGTTGATTCATACGCCCATCGTCGGGGGCGTCAATCTTCACTTCCTCACAAATGATTTATTTATGGTGCTGTTCTTTGGCATTGCTGCCGCCGAGATCACCGAAAGCTGTCTGCCCGGCGGCGATTTGAATCCGCCCAGAAAGGCTCTGAATGCCATTATAGCGACCATTGGGGGTGTTGTAGGCCCTGCAGCAGTCTATTTGACACTCAACATGCTGTTTGGCTCCTCTGCATTGAGAAACGGGTGGGGAATTCCTACAGCTACGGATATAGCCTTGGCTTGGCTGGTGGCTCGGACTGTTTTCGGGCGCAATCATCCGGCTGTAGCATTTCTGCTGCTATTGGCCATTGCTGATGATGCCATCGGCCTCCTGATAATCGCCATATTCTATCCAAACCCCCATCATCCACCGGAACCGTTAATGCTTCTGCTTATTCCTCTCGGAATGCTGTTCGCCTGGGGCCTTAGGTCCGCCAGGGTGAAACCATACTGGCCATACTTGATCACGGGCGGATTGGTCGTCTGGACAGGCCTGTATCTGGGTAATCTTCACCCGGCACTTGCTCTTGCTTTTATAGTTCCTTTCATGCCTCACGAAAAGAAGGAAACCGTGCATATGTTTGAAGAAGATGCGTGGGAGCATTCTACGCTCGACAAGTTTGTTCATGATTGGCGGCTTTTCGTTGACTTCGGCATGTTCATGTTCGGACTGGTGAATGCTGGTGTAGAGATTTCACATATGGGGGTACCGACCATACTGGTACTACTTGGCCTGCTGATTGGTAAAGTTGCAGGCATATCTTTATTCAGCAGTGTCGCCCATCAGCTTGGCTGGCACAGGCCTCACGGCATGGGGGCAAAGGAAACTTTGCTGGTAGGGTGTATCGCGGCAATAGGGTTCACTGTGTCTCTATTTATTGCGGGTGAGGCCTTTACTGATCCAGCTTTAACTAATGGAGCCAAAATGGGAGCACTCTTGAGTATTGGCATCGCAGTTCCTGCGGTACTCGGCGCCAAGCTTCTCAAGATAAGTAAAAGGCAATGAAATAGGTCGGAGGGGGGAGCGTATTTCTATGATACGAAGGTTTGATTAAAGTAGCCCTTTTGTTTATGCGCCTACCACGTTCAGCTTCCTGTAAAAAATCTTTACAGCCTTGCCTGCCAGCCTTGCAGATGGAGTTGGATAGAGCAAAATAGTAATTGAACTTTATACCTATAAATGTTAATTATCCGATTTTTAAAATATAAATAAAGTGGAGCAGGGAGATGAAGAACCGAAACGTTGCTCCATCCATTAGACACCACCTCACTTGGGTAGTTATTATGTTTGCCGTGACGGCAGGTTGCGTATTTTTCATTGTGCGAGCCCACCTGCAGCAGAAAACACTCCCCCTTAAAAATGTTACCATCGCGATTCCGACCTTGCCCTTCACAGCTCTTGCCCAAATTGCACAGCAGCAAGGTTTTTATCTGCAGGAGGGATTGCTTGTGACGCCGCAGGTATACCCCTATGGAAAACCTGCTCTACAGGCAGTTATGGATGGTAGTGCCGATTTTGCCGTGGTCGCCGAAACACCCTTCACGTTTGCCGTGCTGAACGGTAAAAAGATATCCATCGTCGCCACTATTCTGACCTCCTCTGAGGCACATGCCATTGTTGCCAGAAAAGACCGGGGAATCATTAAGTATGACGATCTCAAGGGCAGAAGCATAGGCGCCACCTTGGGCACCTCAGGCCATTTTTTCATGGATGCCTTTCTGATTGCCCATGGCATATCAATCGCCGATGTGAAGGTCGTCGACCTGAAGCCGGAGGAAATGGTCGATGCCTTAGCCAATGGCACTGTGGATGCCATCTCTACCTGGCAACCATTCCTCTTCTACGCCCAACAAAAAATGGGTGACCGGGGTGTTTCATTTAAAGATGAAGACATCCATCGGCTGACCTTTAACATTATTGCCACCCACGACTTTATTCGCCATAACCCGGAACAAGTGGCAAAAGTTATCCGTGCCCTGGTCAAAGCCGAGGAATTCGCTATCCGGGATCCGGTAGCGGCGCAAAAGATAGTGGCGGATTTCTGCCACCTTGACCGGGAAGTACTGCGCCAGTTTTGGCCTGCATACTCATTCCAGGTCACCCTGGACCAGTCACTGCTGCTCGCTCTGGAAGATGAATCCCAATGGGCTATGGCCAACGGTTTGGTTAAGAAGCGGCAAATGCCCAATTACCTTAACTTCATCTACTATGATGGCATGCAGTCGGTCAAACCGGAAAGGTTAATGATACTTAGATAGTTTTCATCCGGAAAGGGTTCTTTTCTGCCCTGGCGGCGTCAATCTGCGGGCTTACTTGTGCGACGTACCGATGTACGTCTCCGCGCAAGCCCTTGGTTTCCTTGCCAGAACAAAATCCCCTCTTTCCGAATCGGAAACCACTAGTTTCTCATCCGGAGTTTCCGGATGGAAACTGATAGGATAGATGGGGCATGCAAGTTAAAAGAAAACTGCAACTGGTTGCAATTGCTTCGGCAATGGCGGGTCTGATGGTCATCTCCATGCTTTCGGTGGCGTTGTACCACGTGGATCGTGCCATAAAACAATCCCACATAGCCAGCGAGATAGTCAATGAGGCTTTTGAAGGGAGTACTTTCAGAGAGGACTATCTGCGGATCGGCAATGAGAGGTCAAAGATACAGTGGTTTGCCAAGCATGAACAGCTGGGCAGACTTTTGAAAACTGCCTCAGGCACCTTCAAGGATAGCAACGATACAAGAACCATCGGGAAAATGATTCACAACCATGAGTCATCGGAAAGATTATTTTCTGCCGTGGTGGAAAATCGTGAAAAAAAGAACGCCGATGAAAAACCGTATGACCTGCACCGGCAGATCGAAAGCCGATTGACAACCCAATTAGTCATGACGTTATATGAAATGGTTTTAGAGGCACGCAGGCTGCACGAGTCAGCAGACAGGCGCCTGCTGTTCACCCTCAACCTGGCCGGAGTCGGCATCCTCTGCATAGTGATAATAGCCACTGCCGTAGGGGTTTTCAATTCATGGAATATGGCCCGGATCATGGCCAACCGCATGGGAAGGCTGTCGGCCGGCGCCTCGGTCGTTGGTGACGGGAACCTTGATCACCGCATTGCTATTCAAGGTGATGACGAATTTGCCGAGTTTTCGTGCGCCTTCGACGCTATGACAGCGAAACTGGCCAGCACGTACCTGGAACTTGAGCAGTCCCGGCAGGCCGCCGAAGAGGGCAACCGCGCCAAAAGCCAATTTCTGGCCAACATGAGCCATGAACTGCGTACTCCCATGAATGGCATTCTTGGCGTTCTCCAGTTGCTGCTTTCCGGTCATGCCGGCCAGCTGGAGAAGAAACAACGGGAATTGCTGTTAAAGGCCACCAAATCAGGCGATTTGCTTCTACAGATCATCAGCGACATTCTCGACCTGTCGAAAATCGAAGCGGGTAAATTACAGATACACGAGCAACCGTTTTCCTTGCGTAAATGTCTTTCCGACGCGGTCGATTATTTTTCCTCCGAAGCCCAGGGCAAAGGTCTCCATCTGACCCTGTCAATTGCACCGGATGTCCCCGATGTCGTGAAAGGGGACCAGGTGCGGCTGAGACAGGTCCTTCTCAATCTGATCGGTAATGCTGTTAAATTTACCGACCATGGGAGAGTAGAGGTTAAGGCTGTAACTGGCAACAAAACGGCTACCGGAGAAACGGAGATAACTTTCACCATAAACGACACCGGCATCGGTATTCCAGCTGACAAGAAACATTTGCTCTTCCGCTCTTTCAGTCAGGTCGACAGTTCCGATAGGCGCAGGTATGGCGGCACCGGCCTCGGTCTCGCCATCAGCAGCCAGATTGTGGAAATGATGGGGGGGCGCATCGCCTTTGACAGCAGAGAAGGGGAGGGGAGTACCTTCTTTTTCACCGTGCCGTTAGCCGTGGAGGGTGAAGGAAGAGACGACAGCAGGCATGAAACGCCGCCATTTTGGGAGGCTGCACCACCAATTAACGAAACAGGCACTATTCCACAGATTCTTGCTGCAGAAGACGATGCTTTAGCGGGCGAACTCCTGAAACAGATTCTTGAATTGTTCGGCCTGGAAATGGATCTGGCCAAGACCGGACAGGAGGCGGTAGAAATGTGGGAAAAAGGGCACTATGATCTGATCATCATGGATGTACAGATGCCCCGGATGGACGGCATTACTGCTACCAGGATCATACGCCAAAAGGAGGAGGCGGTTGGCGGCCATATTCCGATTATCGCCATGACAGCCCATGCTTACCGCGAGGACGAGGAAAGATGTTATGCAGCAGGAATGGATGGATACCTTACCAAACCTCTGGATCTGCAGAAAGGCAAGGAAGTGATCATGGGTTTCATAAAGAAGTAGACACTACCTGCGAGGTGGAGCTGCCCCCTTTTGCTTATGGGGAACCTGCTGGCAATCCCCGGCAAATCGTGGTAATATTCCTCGAAATTTAGTTCAAAAGGATGCCGTCATGTATAAACTGAGAATTGAAACATCTTTTGCCGCAGCCCATTGCCTTATCCACTACCAGGGGGACTGTGAAAATCTCCACGGCCACAACTGGAAGGTGGAAGTGACAGTTACGGCCAGGGAGCTGGACAAGTCCGGGCTGGGCATCGACTTCAAGGTCCTGAAAAGCGAAACCAATGCTCTGCTCAAAACCCTGGATCACAAATATCTCAACGAACTTCCCCCCTTTATCGAGAGCTCCCCATCTTCTGAAAACATCGCCCGTTATCTTTTCCAGGAACTGGCCAAGAAATTCAACAGTGACAACATCGGCCTGACAGAAGTAACGGTCTGGGAATCGGATTTCGCCAGCGCCAGCTATTATGAATAAAAGCAGTGCCGACCTCATCGAGGTCTTTTCCTCCATCCAGGGCGAAGGACTGCTGGTAGGACTGCGCCAGGTTTTCATTCGTTTCAGCGGATGCAATCTCACCTGCAGTTACTGCGACACAGAGCCTGATCGCACCCAATACTGCCAATTGGAAAGCACGCCCGGCCGCCGTGACTTTTTTCAGGTTGAAAATCCCGTCCCTGTCGATCGCCTGGTGAATCTTGTCAGCGGCTGGCAGCGAGGCTGGCCCGGCATTCATCATTCCATAAGCATCACCGGCGGTGAGCCGCTGCTGTGTCATCAACTGCTGCAGGAACTGCTGCCGGCCCTGCGGCACTATCTTCCCATATATCTTGAAACCAACGGCATTCTTCATGGCCAACTCGCCCAACTCCTGGACCATGTGGATTACGTTAGCATGGACATCAAGCTCCCTTCAACCTCCGGCTACACTGATCTGTGGCAGGCCCACGAGGAGTTTCTTCGCCTCGCCGCATCGAAAAAAACCTATGTAAAGACAGTGATCGGGACCGATACGGAAGATTGGGAGATCATCAGGACTGCAGAGCTCGTGGCCGCAATCGACAGCCGGATTCCACTCATCCTTCAGCCATTTACCGACCTGAAGGGCAGGGTGAACCTCTCCGCGATCCGCATGCTGGAGATGCAGGAGACGGCAAATCGGTATCTGCAGGAAGTACGGATAATTCCCCAGACCCACAAATTCATCGGTCAGTTATAGGGATTTTTACATGATCATCGAAAACATGACGATGGGGGACTTCGAAGAGGGATTGAAGCGGACCCAAACGGTCTACATCCCCTTCGGTTCCGTTGAGGAGCATGGCTATCACCTGCCCCTTTCCACCGACACCATCCAGGCATATGAAGTTGGCAAACGGGCTGCGGAACTCATTCCCCTCTTTGTCGCCCCGCCGGTCCATTATGGGTGCTGCCGTTCCACGGCCCGCCATCCGGGAACCATCTCCATTTCCACCGCCACCCTCAAATCCTTTCTCAAGGATATTGTCCGGTCCCTCCACTCCCACGGCCTGAAAAACTTCATCGTCCTCACCGGCCACGCCGGCGGCTCCCATAAAATGGCTCTGCAAGATGCAGGCGAGGAGCTGATCGCCGAAATTTATGACATAAAGATGGCCGTGGTTACCGAATATGATCTGGCCAAGGAAGAGGGGAGAGGGCTGATCGAAACGGCCGGCGATGCCCACGCCGGCGAGATCGAGACTTCCCGGATCATGCATTCCCATCCCCAGCTTGTCACCGGAACGGGGGAACGGGAATTCCCCACGTTCCCTCCGGGTATTCTGGTGCGCAACAAGCGGCAATACTGGCAGAATGGCGTCTGGGGCGACCCAACCAAGGCAACCGCCGAAAAAGGAGCAAAGTTGGAAGCACTGGTGGCGACCAAGGTGGTTGAGCTGGCCAGGGCGCTGGAGGCATTGGAGGATTAACAAGCACAATGAATTACAATGGAATGAAAGACGGCCATAACAAGCCGTCTTTTCTGTTTTTATTGCTATTTCCCACTGGTAAGCCGGGCAATACCGGGGTAGGTAAGTATGTGAGGCTAAATTTACCTGGTTTTTATTTTATCCGCAGCGCTGTTTTCCATCCTTAGGCAATGGTTCGGTTATGATTATTTCAAAAAAACATATTCACGTCACCTGCGCCATTATCGAGCGCGGTAGCCTGGTGCTTGCCGCTCAGCGCAGCGCAACAATGAGCCTGCCCCACAAATGGGAATTCCCCGGCGGTAAGATCGATACGGGGGAATCTGCTGAGGAATGTCTGCAGCGGGAGTTGATGGAGGAGCTAAACATAGGTGTGACGGTCAGCCGAGCACTTTCCCCCGTCACCCACGGCTATACCGATTGCACAGTTACCCTATACCCCTTCGTCTGTACTATCCATTCGGGAGAAATTATCCTCCATGAGCATGCCGCGGTGGTCTGGCTCAAGGCAGATGAACTTCCGACGCTAGATTGGGCTGCGGCCGATGTGCCGGTAGTGGCTATGTATCTGACCACCGTCATCCCAGACTGACTCCTTAGATCTGCAGCAGGACTTCCCTTCCATCTATTCAAGCTAGTTTCCATCCGGAAACTCCGGATGAGAACCTAGTGGTTTCCGATTCGGAAAGAGGGGATTTTTTTGTTCTGGCAAGGAAATCAAGGGTGCGCGGAGGCGTACATCGGTACGTCGCACAAGTAAGCCCGCAGATTGACGCCGCAAGGGCAGAAAAGAACCTTTTCCGGATGGAAACAAGCTAATCCCTTTTTTATTGCGTGGAAACATCTTGCTTGAGCGCCAGTTCACAAATGATGCTAATGAAAAAACAAGTCCCGCTAAATTTCGTTGACAGCCCTGAGGTGGTTTGATAATGATAATTACTATCATTATTACTCAAGTGGGGAAGCATGATTGAATCTCGATTGTATGAACGTGGGCAGCAGATTTCTGCAGAGAGCGGGGGTGAGATGCTGACCGCAACTACATCGCTGCTGCGTGCTTCAGGAGATTTGCCGACCGCCTCTATCCATGGCTGTGGACTTACGTTTCTTCACCAGATGGCAGAATCTCTCGGCAGGGCCATTGATGCCCGTGACCCGAACACAGCTCTTCATTCCGAGCATGTCGCTGAACTCAGTCTGCTGATCGCCCGGAACCTGGGGCTAGATGACCACGAGTGCAACCTGATCCATATTGCCGGACATCTCCATGACATCGGCAAGATTGGCGTCACTGACGCAGTACTGAAGAAAGAAGGGCCACTCAGCACTGAAGAGCAGTTGGAAATGCGGTGCCATCCCGTCATTGGCGCCCAAATCGTCGCTCCTGTTGGGCTTTGCGCTACCACCGGCGGAATAGCCGATATCATCCGCTGCCACCATGAACGATATGACGGGGGCGGTTATCCCGCTGGGTTAAGGGGAGCGGCGATACCGATCGGCGCACGCATTGTCGCCGTGGCGGACACCTATTCTGCGATCATCCAGAATCGGCCTTACCGCCCGGGGACCACTCCGGAACTGGCAATGGCTGAGATCGAACGTTGTTCGGGCTTACAGTTTGACCCGGACGTAGTCGAGACATTCAGGAACACATTCTGTCATGGAAGGGTACATGTGGCACTGTCCTACGCCGGAATACCTGCGTCGTTTCCAATGCCGGATGTTGATGTTGCTCGGAAGATGGCCTGGCCATCATGACCTGGTTCAGTACATCTTTTGCCGCAGCCCATTGCCTGATGCACTACCATGAAGACTGTGAAAATCTCCACGGCCACCTGTCCGATACAGGCGAGGAGCTGATCACCGAAATTTATGACATAAAGACGGAATCAAGGGTGGCCTTCATGGCTGCTTTTTTTTTGCTTTGACTACGCGTCAACAGGTAAGGCAGCAAATATGGGGACAGGTAAGTATGTATGGTGCTGGCAGGCGCGGCTCATGAGGTTAGTTGGATTGGTCGCTCGCCGTTGAGGGCAATTCAGCGGTCTCTTTAAGCCTAAGCGTTGGTTTTGTGCAGAAAGATAGGCAGGTTGATGAATATTAAACAAGGTTACTCTTGTCTGAAGTGTCAGAGGTGCTAACATTTACACTAACAGACGTGATGAAAACTCATACTTTTTCAGCAACTTCTGCATTGGCATAAAATATGAATAATAGTTAATCTGACAAATCATCTTCCTTAAAAGGAGCGTGTCCATGATTTTAAAAAGGTTGACTGTTCTTTCCCTCCTGGCAATCTCACTGCTATTGCCCGGTCTGGCGCAGGCCATTCCCTTAGGGCTTCACGAGAATCCCACTTACCTCAGTTTTGCAGGGGAGCTGAATCGATACAAAGATGGTACGGCGTATGGGACCGGAGAACTCTATAACGCAATCTTTTACATTGATTATAATCGTGATGTGAGCACCTACCGTTTTCCCGGTGGCACTTTCGATGCCAGCCGCAGCTATTATGCCAGGTACGTTTCGGGGAACATCTTCGGCGACCTGGCGAACATCGAAGGCACCGGCGAAGACTATACCCCCTTTGGCGATAAGGGCTACAACGAAGGGTATATCTACCTCCCCGAGCCATTCGGCACTTTTTACAACTACAGCAAGACTCTTTCATCCATAAATTTGGGTGATTATCTGGATTACAGTCTTTACAGCGACGGGAAACTTACCGGCGAAATCGTCATGTTCTGCAACGGCGTTACCGAGTCTTCGGCCACGACCCCGGTTCCCGAACCGGCCACTTGTCTTTTGGTTGGTGCCGGTTTGGCCGGGTTGGGATTCGTGAGAAAGAGAGCCAAGTCGTAAAAGCCCGGCATTCTTTTGCGTCGAAAATACTGTCACCTGTCGGAGTATTTAACGCTGAAAGAAAACTGCCTAACCTGGTCACCCAAAATAGTTGATAACGCGAAAGCCGCCTTGCCAGCAGAATGCTGTCGGGCGGTTTTTTGCTTTCTGCAGGGCTGATATCTTTTTCGCGAAGTGTATAAATTTATTTTTACTTAGTGGCCATCCGGAAACTCCGATGAGACACTAACAGTTTCCGATTTGGAGACGAGGGATTTTTTGTCCTGGCAAGGAAATCAAGGGATTGCGCGGAGGCGTACATCGGTACGCCGCACAAGCTATCCCGCAGATTGACACCGCCAGGGCGAAAAAGAACCGTTTCCGGACGGAAACTACTTAACACTGTGATTTTTTATTGAATTGTCGGATTATAGAGCTATGCCGATTGCACCGTTACCTCTATCCCTTCGTCTGCACGATAAATTCGGGTGAAATCTTCCTCCATGAGCATGCCGCGGTGGTCTGGCTCAAGACCGATGAACTTCTGACGCTCGATTGGGCCGCGGCGGATGTGCCGGTGGTTTTGTATTACCATAATAGTGAGGGTGAGGAGGGAGGGTTAGTTTATATAAAAAAGTTGCTTGAGCAATAATATAATGATATTATTTCTACAGAAATAACATAAGGGAGGAACCATGGCCCAAGCAGCTGTTACAGTACCCGAAGCCCACACACGTGAAGCGGTCCTATCCAAGGCGGTGATCAATGCCGCCGAACGACTTGGCTTATCCCAGGCCAGGCTTGCCCATGTCCTGGGGTTGAGCAAAGCCTCCGTATCCCGCCTTTTTGCCGGCACCTATCAGCTTTCCAGTGAAAAGAAAGAATGGGAATTCGCCGTGCTGCTGCTCAGGCTCTTCCGCTCCCTCGATGCCATCGTCGGCGGAGTTGCCACCGATGTGCGCAGCTGGATGAACAGCGACAACCTGGCCCTTGCCGGCCGCAAGCCCATCGAGCTCATCACCTCAACGGAGGGCCTGGTCCGTGTCATCTATTACCTGGACGCCAGACGCGGTCTCGTCTAATTCCCATCGCCGATCGGAATCGGTCTGGCGCATGGTGGAGGCCCAGCATATGGCCTCGACCATGAAACTGGTCGACACCCTGGCCGAGCAGGACATCCTCGAACAGATCCTGGAAGAGAGCAAGCCTCCATTGCCCCGTGACGCGGCTATACTTGATTACCTCCTGGCCGCACCCTTCCGTTATCTACCCTTTTTACCAGGTTCACGCTTCCGCGCACCCACCGATCCCGGCGTCTTCTACGGGGCCGAAACCATCCGCACCGCCGCCGCCGAAATAGGCTACTGGCGCTGGAAATTCCTCCAGGAAACCACCGGCCTCCGTCGCCTGGGCCCAGCGGCCCATACTGCCTTCAGTGTCACCATTGACGCCACCGCCATCGATCTCCAATCCCACCCTTTCAACCAGGATGCAGCCATCTGGACCCACCCCAAGGACTACACCGGCACCCAGGCCCTGGCGCACCTTGCCCGCGAGGCAGGTATCGAAGCGATCTTCTACCGCTCCGTTCGCGATCCCGACCCGGCGTGGTGTGCAGCACTCTTGACCCCACGGGCCTTCGCCTCGAACCACCACGACCCGGTCACCCAGACCTGGCAGTTGATTGTGACCCGTGATGAAGCAATCTGGCGGCGGGAGATGGGGGAGGGGTTTTCGTTTCGGACCGGGGAGTGGGGGTAAAATAACTGGTTGACTTTTACATAACTGTAAATACAATTATGTAAACGATTGGGAGTACACGTGCAGCTTGTCTGGGACGAAAACAAAAATACCAGCAACAAGATTAAGCACAAGGTAAGTTTTGAACTAGCCAGCCTTGTTTTCGATGACCCTTTTCACCTTAGCGTTCTCGACCGGATCGAAAACGGAGAGGAACGCTGGCAGACGTTGGGCTTGGTGGGCAACGTGGTCGTGCTGCTGGTGGCTCATTCCTTCGTCGAGCAGGATGATGACGAGATGATCCGCATCATTTCCGCCCGCAAGGCAACGAAGAAAGAGAGGCAACGATATGAAGAAGGCAGATAAAAAGTTGGCTGATGAATTGGCGGTCCTTGCCGCAATATCCGATGAAGAGATTGACACTTCCGAGATTCCGGAGAACACTGACTGGAGCAGCGCCGTCGTCGGGCGTTTTTACCGGCCGGTAAAAGAGATCGTTACTATTCGTCTGGATGCCGACGTGCTTGACTGGCTGAAGCAGGGGGGAAAGGGCTATCAGACCAGGATCAACAGGATTCTTAGGTCTGCTATGGAGCACCAGCGGAAGAGGGCAGCCTGAGAGTTGTTGAGAGGCTGCGTCAAACAATCACTCACGCGACGGCAGATCGAAATGCTCTAACTTCGCCTTGCTCCACTAATGCAAATATTGTATTAGTGGACTTCGAAAAGTGTTCGCTGATTTGGGGGCGTCATATGATACTTAGGGATGATGCGCTTGCTGTTCTAAGCAGGCTAAAACAGGAGCTCCTTGACTGCTATGGCATTACAGAACTTGGGATTTTCGGTTCGGTAGCCCGCGAGCAGACGACAGGGACGAGCGATGTGGATGTGGTCGTCAAGATGAAAGACCCGAACCTATACACCCTCGTTCATGTCAAGGAGACTCTAGAGGAAGCCCTGCACGAACATGTTGACGTCGTACATTACCGCGACCGAATGAACGCATTTCTCAAGAGCCGTATTGATCGGGAAGCGATCTATGTTTGATGTCGAGCTGGTATCCGAAATACTGCGCCAACCCCTTGAACTCCGCAGTCAAGAACACCAGAAACAACGCCAGCAAGAAGTGAAATAACTCCATCCGCAGATTTTTTTCACTCTTCACCCTTCGAATTTCTCCCTTGCCTTTTTCTTCACTCTTTTCCTGCCCTTTCTAACCTCGTTAAATTCCAGCCATTTTTGCCGATGTGTAAAATTTTTTACACCTGTAAAAAAATTTTACAGCTAACTCTGCGATTTTTTTATTGAATTTGTGCGGCTGGAGGAGTAGAAAAGAGCTCATTAATTTGTAAATCTGAAGGTCTTTGAACAGAAGAGACTGATGTGAAAAAGCTATTGCTCGCATTTGTATTGATAATCATCGGTTCAGTGGCTGTGATCTGGATGCTCGGTAAGCCAGAGAGCAAGCCTCTTCCCGCTGGTGTGGTTGCTGATAGGGTCCTGATCGAGAAGGGGCCTCGCAGGCTGACACTCTTCAGGCAGGGGAAACGGCTCAAGACCTATGAGGTAGCCCTGGGACGGAATCCGCAAGGCAAGAAAACCGAAGAAGGCGATTGCAGGACACCGGAGGGAATCTATACCATCGACCGCCGCAAGCAGAGCAGCAGGTATCATCGAGCCCTCCATATTTCCTATCCAAGTTCAGCAGATGTCGCCCAAGCCAAGGCACGTAGCGTATCGCCGGGTGGTGATGTGATGATCCACGGCCTGCCCAACGCCCTCGGTTTTGTCGGCAAAGTGCATCTGATAAGGGATTGGACGCTGGGGTGCGTTGCGGTGACGAATCCGGATATTGAGGAGATTTGGCGGGTTGTGCCTGATGGGGTGGTTGTGGAGATAGTGCCATGAAGAGGCAGGCATAGCGCTGGCGCTTTTGTAGGGAAGTATTATCTCAATAATTTGTATTAGAAGAAAATAGATCTGTCCCGGATTTTTAAGTTACACCCCCGTTTTTATCAGTTATTGGGGGGATGCATGAATGGCCTTTGGCCTATACCCAAAAAACAGGAGGAACAGGATGCAAGAAAGAGAGTTGTGGAAAGTAGTAAAGAAAGTAAAAGGACTAGTGGCAAGTTTTGCGTGTATCAGCATATGCTTCCTTGGCTCCGCAGGTGCTGAAACCATAGTTGAGAACGGTAACATTCAATCAAACGAAACACATGGGCCCGATTTTTTTGGATATGTAAGTATCAATCTCCCTAAAGGTCCAAATGCTAGACCTACCGGTTACACACTGGACATATCGAACCCTGATGATACTTTGCATGCCAAGGACTCAAGTATCCATTTATCCTATAACGGCGAGGATAATGGCGGATATATAACTTCCGCTGGCTCCAACAATGTCTTTGTTTCATCAGGGACTGCCTTTGACGGAACAAATTGGATTCCGAAATCAGCTAATGGATGTTCCTCTATGTTCGGGTCAGGCGACGGTGGATTCAGGGTTTTCAACCAGTGTAATAGTCTGATCTCCAGCAATATCATCAGACCGGTAATGGTAATGAGAATCAAACAATCCAATGTTGATCCATCAACTACTGTACAATTCCGCGGAGGTCTTCAAATAAATAAAGCTATTGCCACCAGCACAGACCTTAGCCAAAATCCCCCCCTCACCCCCACGGTTGCCGTACAACCTGCATGTACCACAGATACTCTTGGAACCCTATGGTACACGAGCGGTGCAGCAGGGGTAAAAGATAGCCTGGAGATATGCGCTAAATACGCTGATGGCAGCATTGCGTGGCGAGCGTTAAGCTTTTAATAACGGAAATCGGGATCTAAAAGAATAATTAAGAGCGACAGGCTGCTTTAGAAAGAGAAATAAAAAAGCAGCCTGTCCCTGTTATCCCACTCCAGCCCGTCGGATGTCGCCCAGGCCAAGGCACGGGGCGTTTCACCAGGTGGTGATGTGATGATCCACGGCCTGCCCAATGCCCTCGGCTTTGTCGGTAAGCTTCACCTGATAAGGGATTGGACGCTGGGGTGCGTTGCCGTGACGAATCCGGAGATTGAGGAGATCTGGCGGGTTGTTCCTGATGGGGTGGTTGTGGAGATAGTGCCATGAGGGGACAGAGAATCGCAGGCGCTCTTGTAGGGAAGCAATCTATTTTATATTAGAAGAAAATAAATCTGTCCCGGATATTTCCCCGGCCTGCCCAATGCCCTCGGTTTTGTCGGCAAGCTGCACATGATAAGGGATTGGACGCTGGGATGTGTTGCGGTTACGAACCAGGAGATTGAGGAGATTTGGCGGGTGGTGCCGGATGGGGTGGTTGTGGAGATAGTGCCGTAAGGGGAATCTGAGAAGACGCAGGGCAGCTGGGGATGGGTTGAACTAGCTGTTGCCAGGAAATGCGTATTGTGTCCCCGGATTTCGCTACATGGTTGTGGAGATAGTGCCGTAGGAGTTACGGATAGGGCAAGGGCGCACGTAAAAAGCAATTAGTAAAAATGGGGAAGTGTCCCTAATTTTCTATGATGTGAAAAAGCTATTGCTCGCATTTATCGCGATAATCATCGCTTCAGTGGCTGTGATCTGGATTTTCGGGAAGCCAGAGAGCAAGCCTCTCGCCGCTGGCGTGGTTGCTGACAGGATCCTGATCGAGAAGGGGCCTCGCAGGCTGACACTCTTCCGGCAGGGGAAACCGCTCAAGTCCTATGAGGTAGCACTGGGGCGGAATCCTCAAGGCAAGAAAACCGAAGAAGGAAATTGCAGGACACCGGAAGGCATCTATACCATCGACTCCAAGTTCTCCTTGTTGCGCTTCCCACAGGGCTGGGGATTTTTTATAGGTAAAATTCAAAAGATTTCAGTGCAGCGGTTGTGCGCCATGAGAACCCAGGAGAACAGAAAATGTCTTTTCAGGGCAATGTCTTCGATTTCGAGCGCATAAATTTGGGTAACGGCAATTATCTTCATTTCATCAACATCCCCACACTGAACGACGACATAACTTCCCGCATTGACGCGAGTATCGTCTCCATCTGCGAAGGTGCAACAGATACAGACATACCTACAATTAAGCAGCGTCTTATAGCATTCTTACTTCCTAAAAAGGGCTCTACAACAGAGATGGGGGCGATTGCAGAATTTTTCGGGCACCTTTATTTGACAGAGATTGGCTTCAAGCAAGAGTTCCTGTTTCTAAATCTCGAGGAAGGTTCTATTAAGAAGGGCTTTGATGGATATTACTCCCTTAAAGAAGAGGCTTGGATTTACGAAAGCAAATCTGGCTCCATGGCGACGGCGAATGCGTCGCATGAGTCAAAGGTCTCATTGGCCTACTCTGATCTGAAAGACAAGATTTCTGGTAACCCAGCAAACAATCCCTGGCAGAATGCATATAACCACGCCAGTCTTGTAGATGTGGGTACAGCCGAAAGTATCCGGCAGAATCTGAAAGCTCTGGCTAGGGCGTTCACTCTTGGTACACGTCAGGACATAGCCTCATTCAATATCATTCCTGGTTCAACGCTGTTTCTTGAAGGAGAGTGGTCCGATATCGACGTCGGTGACCTAGCCCCAAAGCTTGAGCAACTGATGAAAAGCTTTAGCTTCAGCAAAATCCAAATAATATGCGTTAACAAGGCGTCAACTGACTTGTTCTGGAAATACCTGGAGGGCTAGGCATATGCAGAGCGCCGAAAAGAAAACGATGACCAGTCTTGGGAAGGAGGAGCGATTCCGCGATGTCTTCGCACAACTAACTGTTGGCGAAAGCCTTAAGCCAGGTGATCGAGCGTATATTCTTGCTGCCGCCATGCTATTTATAAGACGCTACCAACAGGACCGGCGTTATACCTCATACGCAGACCTCGCCTATTACATAATTTTGAAGTACTCTCTACAATATGCTGATTACGCCCCCCTATACGACTTCGCTGTAAACTTTGGATTCTATCCAATAGCCAAAGCTATACTCACCAATGGTCTTTACGACAGTAATCTCATTATTACTTGCCTTGGGGATATCAAGCTTGACAGGTTCCGCAATGAAAGCGATGACATACTCACTCTTGAACAGTTCATCGCAAGCTCCTCTTTCCTGAATGAGAACGCTCAAGAGTCTTGCTACTTGGCGCCTACGTCCTTTGGTAAAAGTTCACTCATTGTAGATCAAATCAAGCGATTAGGTACCATCCCAAGCAGAATCGTTATCTTAGTTCCAACAAAGTCACTACTGATCCAGACTTTTCAGATGATCAGGAAGGCAAATCTACAACGAAAGCTGATAATTCATGACGAAATGTATGACGGGGAGGATTCGTTTATTGCCGTATTCACCCAAGAACGCGCATTACGTCTGCTCGCCAAGCATAATACCTGCTTCGATATAGTCTTTGTTGACGAGGCTCATAATCTTCTCAAGGGGAACAGCAGAAGCATTCTCCTTTCTCGCGTCATAGCTAAGAACCGCGTATTGAATCCAAGTAGTCGTGTGATCTACCTCTCTCCTCTTCTCAACGATGCCAACAGTCTTCGATTGGCCCCAGACCAGAACATATCTTCACATGTAATCAGATTTAACGTTAAGGAACCAGAGATATATGAATTGCGACTTAACAAGGAGGTACATCAGTACAATAGATTTCTGGGCAGTACTTATAAACTGCGCGAGGGCGTAGAAATAAAGGACTATGTTCTAGCAAACTCTGGAGAGAAAAACTTCTTGTATAACTACCGGCCAGTAAAGGTTGAACGGCTCGCAGGTGAACTCTGCGAAATGGTGCCCCAGATCGAGCCCACTGATAAGGTTAGTGAGTTGGCTCGGATTTTAACTAATGAAGTCCACCCTGATTTTTACGCCATCGAACACTTAAAGCATGGTGTCGTTTATCTACATGGAAAGCTTCCTGACCTTGTGAAAGAATATCTTGAGTTCAAATATAAAGATCTGCCTGAGCTCAAATATGTCGTTGCAAATTCAGTTATTCTTGAAGGCATGAATTTCCCAATCGATACACTCTTCATATTCAACACTTACTCTCTTCGCGGCAAGGAACTCATGAATCTAATTGGCCGTGTCAACAGGCTCAACACTATATTCGGGCAAAAGGGAAACAGGTTAGAGCGGCTCCTACCAAAGGTTCACTTTGTAAATAACGAGGAACACAATAGCGCTAAGAGCAAAATGGAGAACAAGATAGCTCTCCTCAGAAGCCGCGTTTTTGATGATGAGATTAAGAACCCAATGCTTGAAGCATTTGATATAGAAGCACTCTCCATGCCGGTTGAATCCAAAGAGAAGTACCTTGAAAAAGTGACCATGGTGCAGGAAAACGAGCGTTTTTTAACAGATACGCCACAGACGATGGATGATGAAATAAAGGCATATCTAATCCAATCTGGGATTATTGAATTCTACTCTGATCCCGACGAAGTAGTACGTCGGATTATTGCAGAATCACCTACCCTCGCTTCATGCCCCCCAGAATGGTGGACGGCCGCACCCATGATGGAGAAGATTGAGTATCTTTTCTTGCGAGAGATTGACAGCATAAGTGACGCTGAGATCAAACGTCTGTCGCACGCCGAAACCAGAAACTACTACGAGTCCCATATACTGATAGCGCAAAAGAAGGCGCTGAACGAGAACATCAACTCGCAGATCCAGTATTTCAAGCAGAAAGTGAACTCAAACAACAGCAAGATGTATTTTGGCAAATCATACGGAGAGGAGCCTTACGAAACGGCATCCTATCTCAGTCCTTCCAACAACACCTATGTCGACCTTGCGATCAAGAATGATAGACAACTCGTCAATTTGGCCGTGGTTAAGCTCAAAATGGAGGACGATTTCGTAAGTTTCAAGATCAACAAGTTCATAGTGATGCTGTTTGATTACCACCTTATTTCCACGGATGAGTACAACCTATACATATATGGAACTAATGATGAGAAGAAGATTCGATTGACAAAATACGGCTTGAGTGTGGGAATGGTTTCGAGGCTAGAAGAGGACGGACAGCTAAACAATCTTGAGTTCGACGAATTCAATAACCTACGAGCTACACCAGCGCTAGACGAGTTTCTCCAGACAGTTAATGATTTCTACAGATTTGAAATTAGGCGATTTATAGGTTGACGCACGATCCGGTTGCCATATTTCTCAAGATCATGTTAAACGTGATGATGCTCAACAAGCTTGAGCACCAACCGCCGATAACCCAGGACCTCGTCATATAGCTAAACAAATCAAGCCTTCTACTGTAGCATTTGAGAGGAGTAAAAATATGGCAAAATCGGTTGAGCTTACAAGTAAATATTTTAGAACTCAGAAAGCAGCTATGGAATTCTTCAAAGACATGCTCAACACGTATAGTGATGGGCAAGTGTTAAATTCAGATGACACAAGATTGCTTTCTGAGTTACTTCAACGCCATCCTGAAGCAGAATACAAAATTGGCGAAGGAATTAAATATTTTTACAGGGGCACATCACCTGAATACCACACACCTTGTTTTTTCATAATGCGAGCTGACAATGTGCCAACGGAGTTTTCATATATCAGTTGCATAAAAGCAAATCCTCCAACTACAGAACAACTTTTTTACAGAGCCTGCAGGCACGCAGTTTCTGATGAACTAATATATCAAAAAAATGAAGCCTTTAAAAAAAGTGGGGGAAAGTTGGCTTGTAGCGAAACTGGAGACTTGATTACCAGCGAGGAAGCAGAGTATCAGCACTTCATGCCGAAGTTCAAAGACATTGTCGCAGAATTTATAAGTCAGTATAAGATAGTGATAAGTCCAGGCCTTATTTCTCATGGAGCTGATATGCAGGATGTGGTTCATTTCACAGATCCGAACATGGAGGCCGACTTCAAGAAGTTCCACAAGACCAATGCAACCCATTTCAGGATATGTAAAAAATACATACGGTAACCTCCTATTGGGACTTTCGGGAGACAATACACTTGAGTTAGAAAACCTCCAATGAATATTGCTCTCTTTATCAAATTTTTCACCTCCCTCAACCGCGCCCCCGGCCCAACCTGGACCGAAGCCACCAAGCGCAAGGCCCCGCACAAGCCAATCCTACTTCTGGCCGTGCTGGACCTAGTGCATCGTGGCGTCATCACCTCACCATTCATCGACGTCACCGGCGATCTGGTCGAGCTAAACGAACTGTTCAACCTCTACTGGCGTCGCGTCGTCCCTCTTGGCCAGACCAGCAGCATCGCCTTTCCGTTTTCTCGCCTGGATCGCGAGTCGTTCTGGGAATTGGTCCCCCTGCCGGATAAAACCATAACCCCCGCCATCATCAACAACACGTCCTCCGTCAGCTACCTCCGCAAGTACGCTCTGGGTGTGCGGTTGGACGAAGAGTTGTTCGGTGTGATGCAGACAGGTGAGGGAAGGGAGGCGCTGAGGGAAGCACTGCTCCTTTCCTGCTTCTCACCCGAAGCACAGGCGCAACTGCGGGAGCAGTCTGTCATCAATCGCGAAGCCTATGATTACAGCCGGATTCTGGAGGAGAAATCACATTTGCCGCTGGTCAAGGAGATAATCGAGGCGGATAACTACCGCCCCATCGCGCGAGATCAAGGCTTTCGGCGACTGGTGGTCACCACCTATGACCATCGCTGCGCCCTGTGCGGTGTCAGGATCATCACCCCCGAGCAATATACCGCAGTTGAGGCAGCTCATATTGTTCCTTGGAGCAAAAGCAATAATGATGATATCCGCAACGGCATGGCGCTGTGCAGGCTTTGTCACTGGGCATTCGACAATGGGATGATGGGAGTCTCTGACGGCTATGAAGTCATTACCTCCCGACATATTTCTGCACAGCCGAACGCGCCGGGGTTCCTGCTGACGCTCAGCGGACGCGGCATCATCGGGCCGAAAGACAATAACCTGTGGCCGGCACAGGAATATCTTGCAGAACATCGCCGCGATTGGCGGCTTTAGGGAGATGGAATGGAACAGAAATTTGGTCCTGAAAATACAGCTACAACCCCGCAATCAACCAAGACCAAGCTAGACTGGAAGGATTATGCCTCAATCCTAGCGCTGGCAATTGCTCTTATGACCGGACTGCTCTCCTATTATGGGCGTACGTATTGCGATGGTTACAACTCATACTGGGGTTTGTCCGAAGACATGTTCTCTTTGTCTAAGGAACAGTCGGTCATTAACGGTGTTATTGCCTATCTGCTGGTGTTTGTAAATGTCCTGATGGATTACGTAGTGACTCTTTTCTATTTAGTTACTGCGTTAATTTTATTAGCAATGGTTTGCTGCCTTAGACGGGTGAGGCAAAAACTGGAAAAACTTGCTCAGATGTTTGTTGAATGGTTAAAACCTAAGGCTTCTGAGCATTTTCATTTCAGCGATACCATAGAAAGGATTATTAACAGGCTTTATCTGCTCATACTTACCGTTGCCGCGTCAGTGTTAATGGTACTAGTGGTTGCTAAAACGTCCCAATGGGCAAGCGAGCAGGGTAAGGCCATTGCCAAACAAAACTACAAAGAAATCCTCTCCGGCAAACCCAGCACCAAGCCTTTCACTTCCCGCGCGACCCTCCTCGTCACCAACCCATCAAAGAGCTTCGACACCTACTCGGGCCACCTGATCCAGACCTCCGCCACCCACTGTGCTTTGTATCAAAAGGGGAGGGGAGTCTTGATCTTCCCGCTGGCAAACATCGCCCGGATGGAAATCGCCGAAAACAATGCCTGCGCAAAAGGTAAGATCAAATTACCATGAGCAACATGTGATTTTTTGTGTTGGCTTGAAGCACACAATAGGTATAATAACTTGTGTGAAATAAAGGAGACCCTTATGGCACGTGCAACCGTCACACTCCCACAGGACCTTTTGACCGAGCTCATGTCTTTGGTGGATGCCAAGACCAAGACTGAAGCTGTTCTTACCGCTGTCAGGGATGAGATACGCCTGCGCAAGGCGGCCCGTATAAAGGCCATGGCCGGGAAGATGGAGTTTATCGCGGATGCTGATGAACTGCGACATGGAGACCACCGCCTTGGCTAAGGTTCTCGTCGATACTTCCGCCTGGATCGAGTTCTTCCGCAAGCAAGAGCCCTGCTTTAGCGTGGTGACGCGGTTGATCGACGAAGAACAGGTTTGCTGCACCGGGATCATCCTTGCCGAACTTATGCAGGGGGCAAAATCTGACAAAGAGCTTGCCGTGCTTGCCGATTTCCCGCATGTCTTCGAATTCCTGCCGGAAACCCCGGAATTATGGGCTGCAGCCGGGCGACTCTCTTTCAATCTACGCCGCTCGGGACATACCATCGGTCTTGCCGACTGCTTCATTGCCGCCGCTACTGCACAGGCCGGTGTCCCGTTGGCCACACTGGATGCTCATTTCGAAATAGTCAAAAAGGCAGCTAAAATTTCACTCTATCTAATTCCAGGCCGGAAGTGAAATCACCATGGCAGGCCAGATAATACCACCGACGACCTGGATTCCATCTGGTGATCGCCACACTCTTATGTTTAAACAATTAAAATGTTTCCCTTTTAAAGATGAAGGTGGTACTTTTTTGAAAAATTTTTCAGGAGGAAACCCCATATGTTGCCTAGGAAGTTGAAGAATGTTGTCTGGCTCTCGGTTTTAACACTTGTAATTACTGCAGCGGTTGCACTTGCCAGCGGCACACAAGCCGGCATGAGCGCCGATGAAGCCTTGAAAAGCCTGCTGGATGGCAATCAGCGCTATGTCTCCAATCAGATGAGTGGTCAGAAGCTCTGTGACCTTACCACCCGCGAAAGTCTCGCCAAACATCAGAAGCCGTATGCCATCATCCTTTCCTGCTCCGATTCGCGCGTTCCGCCAGAGATAATATTCGACAAGGGTCTCGGTGAGATATTCGTCATCCGCGTTGCAGGAAACATCGCCGATCCGGCTATTCTGGGAAGCATCGAATACGGAGCCGAACACCTGGGTTCCCCGCTGATCATGGTTCTCGGCCATGAGCGTTGTGGCGCAGTAACGGCTGCGGTCGAAGCCAAAGGCAAGCCTGAAGGGAATCTGGGCTCGATAATCCGCTCCATCGCCCCGGCAGTGAAGCTGGCTAAGAAAGAATCAACGGGCAAAGCAAAACCTGAGGTGGTGGAAATGGCCATAGACGATAATGTGAACCTGGTTTCTGCTGCATTGACCAAGCAGTCGAAAGTTATCAGGCATTTGGTTGCAGAGGGCAAGGTCAAGATCGTCGGCGCCAAATATGACCTGGATGATGGCAAGGTAACACTGCTGAAATAACTTATTTTTCAGCTCTGTACAGCCCACGAAGCCCGTCAGACTTTTCTTGACGGGCTTTTTCCATACAGGTAGGTCAACATGGACAAGCTACATTGCATTGGGTATCGATATTGCGCAAGGTCTTGCGTGTAACGGCAAAGACGCACAACTCCGCTAATTCTGGATTATGAGGCTATTCTCGCACAAATACCCGCAACCCGACCTCGTACTTTACATAATATATCTTATCGGACGCTATTAATATCTTCTTCATCCCGTGATAGCTCCGGCCGTTTGACAGCGACATTCAAGCCTGAGGTTAACATGCGCCTGGATCTGTCCAAGTCAGTATTGAGACATCAGGCATGGCTGCGATTTTCCGGATAACGGTCGCTGTCGGTGTCTCTCGTTGATGACATGAATTTGCAGCCTACCCATATCAAGGTGATCAGGTCCATAACTGCGTAATGCAGGAAGGCTTCTGCCTTGCCGGACATTCAAAGACGGCTCAAAAGTCAAATTTGGAGCTTTGCCCTGTAAAGCCGCGACGGGCCTAAATCTTACGTTTATCAATGACCCGGCTGGCCTTGCCTTCCTGTCTGGGAATGCTGTTCGGCTCGACAAGTTTGACAGTTGCCCCGACACCGAGCATGGAGGCAATCTTTTTCTCTACCATTTCCAGGAAGGCCCGCTGCTTTTTCATCTCATCGAAGAAGATATTCTCTGTAACCTCGATGCGCACCTCGAGTTCATCCATGGCGCCGATCCGGTCGACCACCAACTGGTAATGGGGTTCGCAGCCCTCGATGGCAAAGAGGACTTCCTCGATCTGGGACGGGAAAACGTTGACCCCTTTGATAATGAGCATGTCGTCGCTGCGCCCCATGGTTTTTTTCATCCGCACCAGGGTCCTGCCGCAGTCGCATTTGCTGTAATCCAGCGAGGTAATATCCCTGGTACGGTAGCGGATCATGGGCAACGCTTCCTTGGTAAGCGTGGTCAGAACCAGTTCGCCGACACTGCCTGGAGGAAGCACCTGGCAGGTTTCCGGATCTATGATCTCTGGAATGAACGCGTCCTCGAAGATATGCATGCCACACTTACAGGAACATTCGCCGGCGACACCCGGGCCGATGACCTCGGAAAGTCCATAGTTGTCGGTGGCGCTCAGACAAAGCCGGGTTTCGATTTCCTTGCGCATGCTTTCGGACCATGGCTCGCCACCAAACAATCCGACTTTTAATGAGAGGTTCTTTGGGTCTATCCCCATCCTCTCCATCTTGTCGGCCAGGGTAATGGCATAGGTGGGCGTACAGACCAGTGCGGTGGATTTGTAATCCTGCATGATCATGATCTGTTTTTCCGTATTGCCCGAGCTCATGGGGATGACGCTGGCGCCGATGGTCTCGGAACCGTAGTGGAGACCGAAGGCACCGGTAAAAAGCCCGTAGCCGAAGGCGATCTGCACCACGTCGTCATGGGTTACGCCGGCAGCAGTCATGAACCGGGCTACCAGTCCGGACCAGGTCTTCAGATCATGTTTTGTATAGCCGACCACGGTGGGTTTGCCGGTCGTGCCCGAAGAAGAATGAATGCGCACCACCTCCCGAAGCGGCACGGCAAACATGCCGTAGGGATAATTGAGCCTCAGATCTTCCTTGGTGGTGAAAGGAAGTTTGGTAAGGTCCAACAGGGACTGGATGTCTTCGGGTACGATCCCCAGTTCATTGAACTTGTTGCGATAACAGGTCACGTTCTTGTAGGCGCGATTCAAAGTTGCCTGCAACCTCTCCAGCTGCAGCTGTTGGATTTCTTCCCGTTCCATGCATTCGTACGTCTGGTCCCAGATCAGTTCCATAATTCCCTCGCCAAGATATTACTTTTCCCAAAGTTCTTTCTTTTCCCTGCCCAGATACGCACGCTGAACATCCTTGTTTTCCAACAAGTTCGAAGACAATCCTTCAAGTATCACTTTACCCGTTTCGAGAACATAGCCACGGTCGGCAAGATTAAGCGCGGCCTTTGCATTCTGTTCCACCAGCAGTATGGTCGTGCCGTGCTGGCGACGCAGATTGTCAATGACCCGGAAAATCTCCTGGACAACCAGTGGAGCCAGTCCCATGGACGGTTCGTCCAGGAGCATCAGCTTCGGGCGGGTCATCATCGCCCGGCCGATGGCCAGCATCTGCTGTTCCCCTCCGGACAGGGTGCCTGCAGGTTGTTTACGGCGTTCCTCAAGTCGCGGGAAAAGTGTAAATATTTCCTGTTTGTCTTGCCGAATCCGGCTTTTCGCCTCTCTCTGCCGGTGCCTGAGGTATGCCCCCAAGTCCAGGTTATCCTCAACGGACAGCGGTTTGAAAACCTGGCGCCCTTCGGGTACCTGGGCAATGCCGAGACGAACGATACGGTCAGGCGAAAGGGCCTGGACCGGCTCTTTTTCAAAGAGGATCTCCCCTCCTGCAGCGGGAGTTACACCGGAAATGGTATTGAGAATAGTGGTCTTCCCTGCTCCGTTTGCCCCTATCAGAGTTACGATTTCCCCTTGTCCCAGATGTATGGAGACATTTTTCAGGGCGTGGACTTTGCCGTAATAGGTATTTATGTTCTTCAGTCGCAGCATCTAAAGATCCTCTCCCAGGTAGGCAGAGATGACCTCGGCATTTTCCTGTATTTCACGGGGAGTCCCTTCTGCCAGTTTCTTGCCAAGGTTGAGGACGACGATACGGTCACAGATATCCATCACCAGTTCCATGTCGTGTTCGACAAGAACTACCGAAACTCCCTTGTCCCGGATAGCCCTGATCAGCTTGGCGAGTCCCAGGGTTTCCTGGCTGTTCAGGCCTGCAGCAGGCTCGTCCATCAACAATATTCGCGGTTCACAGGCCATGGCCCTGGCCAGTTCCAAAAGGCGCCCCTTGCCGAAGGGCAGATTGCCCGCTTCAACTTGGGCCAGTTCTGCTATGCCGGCAAATTCCAGCCACCCCATGGCCTCGCTGCGGATCCTGCGTTCTTCGGCAACAGCCCAGGGCATTCTCAACGCACAGGAAAGCATGCCGCATTTGCTGCGACTATGGAGGCCGACCATGACATTTTCCAGCACGGTCATCTTTGCGAACAGTTCGATATTCTGAAAGGTGCGAACCATGCCAAGCCCTGCCAGCCGCTCCGCCGGCAGGTCGGAAATATCATGGTCGTCAAGAATAACCGCACCGGCAGTACGGGTGTAGATGCCGGTGATGATGTTGAAGAGGGTCGTTTTCCCAGCTCCGTTGGGACCGATGACACCGGTGATATCTCCACGGTGCATGGTAAAGGAGACATCATCCAGAGCGGTAACGCCTCCGAAAACCTGCTTTATGCCCCGAATCTCAAGCATCGGCCGACCTTTCCCTTCTCCGGCTCGATACCCGGCGAAACAGTGCCGGTATGCCCCGTACCAGGCCTCCCGGCATGAACATTATCATCAGCATGAGGAGCAGGCCGTAAAAAACAATATCGTAATCGTGGAGAAAGCGGAGGAATTCGGGCAGCAACGTAAGGAGAGCAGCCCCCAGAAAAGAGCCGTAAACACTGCCGAGGCCGCCGATGACTACCATGGTCAGAAGCTCCACCGAAAAGTTGAAGCCGAAAGAAGCCGGTGCGACAAAGGCCATGGTGTGGGCGTAAAGACTGCCGGCCAGAGAGGAAATGACGGCGGAAAGGGCAAATATCTGGACCTTGAGCAGTCGTGCATTGACCCCCATGACGCGGGCGGCGATCTCCGAATCATGGATTGCCCTGAGGGAGCGCCCTATGCGTGAATTGGTGAGATTTACGGCGAAGAGCATGACCAACAGGGCAAAGACCCAGATCAGGTAGTAATTTTTCATGTCGGAATCGAAGGTCATCTGTCCCAATTGAAGGTTTGGTATGCCGGACAAGCCTGATGGGCCGCCTGTTATGTCGACAGTCTCGTTGAAGACGATATAGAGGATGATGCCGAAGCCGAGGGTGGCCATGGCCAGATAGTGCCCTTTCAGCTTCAGGATGGGGAATCCTATGAGAAATGCCAGCATACCGACAACTGCGGCAGCTGCAAACATCACCAGCCACGGATTCATGCCGTGGGTAGCGGTGAGCACACCGGAGCTGTAGGCGCCAAGGCCGAAAAAGGCCGCGTGCCCGAGGGATATCTGGCCGGCATAGCCGAGCAGCAGGTTCAAAGCCACGGCAAGCATGGTGTTGATGCCAACGAAGACCATGACATTGATCAGGTAACTCTCTTTCATCAGAAATGGGATGACGAGAATAATCGCGACAAAGGCTGCATATTTAATAAGAGAGTTCTTCACGTCACACCCGTTCCGTCTCGGCTTTGCCGAACAGCCCCTGGGGGCGGATGAAGAGAATGAGGAGCAGGATGATGAAGGCAATGGCATCCTTGTAACCGGACGAAATCATGCCCGCTCCGAGGGATTCCAGCACCCCGAGCAGGAGCCCGCCGACAACTACGGACATCCCGGTGCTCATACCGCCGATGATCGCGGCACAGAAGCCCTTGAGCCCGAGCATTACCCCCACATCATAGGCTGTCATGGTCAGCGGGGCGATGATGATGCCGGCCATGGACCCCATGGCGGAGCTGATAACGAACGACAGGAGCACCATCCGTTTCACGTCGATGCCGACAAGGCCGGCTGCGCGTGGGTTGTAGGCACAGGCCCGCATGGCCTTGCCGCTGATGGTATGGTAGAAGAAATATTTGTTCAGGCAGATTACCACCAGGGTAATGCCTATGATCCACAGGTGCTGGGGAAGCAATGTGGCACTGCCGATGCTGATGGGGTCGTCTCCGGAAAAAGAGGGAACTGAATGGGTGTCTTTCCCCCAGACGAGCATGGCCAGCCCCCTGATAAGGATGCTGCCGCCGATGGTGATGATGACAAGGTTGATGGGTGATGCCTTGGCAAGCGGACGGATGGCCAGCCGTTCGAAAAGAAGTCCGCACAGCGTTGCACCGGCCACCGCCATGGGGACAGCGCCCCAGAGGGGGAACTGGAGGATGTCCAAAAAAAAGAAGGTCAGGATACCGCCCAGCATGACGAACTCACCCTGGGCAAAGTTGATGATGCCGGTGGCGTTGTAGATGATGGAGAAACCGATGCCGATCAATGCATAGATAGCTCCGGTGGCAAGGCCTGAGAGAGAATACTGTAAGATCTGTTCCAACTGCATTTACCTCGGCATCCATACGCACAGAGAGACACGTAAGCCGTGTCTCTCTGTGGATTAATTCAGGGCAAGTGCTGCCCGGTTGTCTTTATTTGACGAGGACCCAGTCCCTGTTTTTAACTTCCACCAGAACAAAGGCATCTTTGCCCAGACCGGCATGGTCCTTGGGCGTAAAGGTAAAGGTACCGCCAATGCCATGGAACTGCCTGGTCTTTTCCAGTTGGTTGCGGATACCTGCAGGAGCATCCCCTCCCCTCTCGATGGCCCCTTTCAGGAGCATGACCGCATCCCAGGCATGACCGCCAAAATGGTCGCCTTCAGCTTTGAATTGCCTCTTATAGTCGTTGACGAAGGACAGGAGGGATTTCTTCTGAGGATCTGAGGCGGGCAGCACATCGGCAACTATAACCTTACCTGACGGCAGCTTGATCCCTTCGGCTGCATCCCCCGCCAGTTGAATGAATTTCTTCGAGGAGACCCCATGACTCATGAATAGGGGAATTTTGATGCCCAGCTGGCGTGCATTCTTGGCAACAACCGCCGGCCCGGGATTGGTCCCCCAGCAAATGAGCGCCTGGGCCTTGGAGCCTCTGACCTTCGTCAGTTGTGCCGACATGTCGGTATCTTTCGGTCCGTAAGTATCATCGGAAATAACGGAGATGCCATACCTGGCAGCCTGGGCCTTAAGCTGCTCGCGGCCGGACTGGCCGAAACCGTCGGAAACGGTGAGGATGGCTACCTTGGTCAGCTTGTGCTTCTGCAGGTAGTCGTATATCCTGGCCACGGCAAGGGAATCATTCTGGGCAGTCTTGAAGACCCACTTTTTGGCAGGCTCGGTAATTTTTATTCCTGCTGAACAGGAAATCAGAGGTATACCTGCCTTTTCCACGTCATTGATGATTGCCATGGATTCACCGGTAGTACTGGGGCCGATGATTGCCGAGACTTTGTCATTCTTGATCAGCTTGTTGACCAGCTGTTTGGCTTTCGTTGCGTCACCGCCGGTGTCGTAAACCACCAGCTCAAGCTTCTTGCCCTTGATGCCCCCTGCCTTGTTGATTTGATCAACAACCATTACGGCAGTATTGCGCTCTGGTTCGCCAAGGAAAGCAGCCGGGCCGGTAACGGAAAAAAGTGCGCCGATTTTTATGGTTGGCGCCGCAAAGGCTGTTACGCTGGACAGTATCAAGGTTGCTGCAGAAATAAATGGCAATAATCTGTGCCGCATATGACCCCCCGATAATATTATTTCAAAACTTCAGATTACTTGATGACCACCCAGTCACCTTTGGTTACCCTGACCATTTCAAATGCGGAGAGATCAAGACCATTGTGGTTTGTGGGCGACATGTTGAAGACTCCGGAGATGCTGACCAGTTTGCGGGCCTGCTCTATACCGTTGCGGATCTGCTCCGGGGTAGTTCCTGACTTCTTAATGGCCTGGGTCAGCAGAAGAAAAGCATCATAGGCATAGCCACCGAATGTGGAAGCTTCGGTACCGTAAGCCTTTTTGTAAGAACTGTCATAGGATTTCAGCAGTTTGTACTGGGCGTCGGTTTTTGGCAGAACATCATAGATGGCCAGTTTGCCGGCTGGCAGCATTACACCTTCTGCGGCATCGGCGCCAGCCAACTGGATATATTTCTTTGATGCCACACCATGACTCATGTAGATGGGAGTCTTGATCCCCAGTTGCTTGATGTTCTTGGTAATCACTGCCGGCCCTGGATTGGTCCCCCAGCAGATGATGGCGTCGGGCTTCAGCCCCCTGATCTTGGTCAGCTGTGCCGTCATATCAGTATCTTTCGGCCCGTAAACTTCATCGGCAACAATCTTCAGCCCTTTCTGCCTGGCCAGAGCCTTGATCTGTTCCCGGCCCGACTGGCCAAAACCGTCGGTTACCGTCAGCAGGGCGAAGGATTTCTGCTTCTGCTTCGCCATGTAGTTCATGATCTTTTCAGCGGCAACATGATCGTTGGCAGGAGTTTTAAAAACCCACTTCTTCACCGGCTCGGTAATCTTTAGTCCCGCAGCACAGGAAATAAGCGGAATACCCGCTCTTTCCACGTCGTCGATAATGGCCATGGATTCGCCGGTGGTGCTTGGTCCGATGATGACCGACACCTTGTCATTCTTGATCAGTTTGTTGACCAGCTGCTTTGCCTTGGTGGCGTCACCACCGGTATCATAAATAACGGCCTCCAGTTTGGTGCCGTTGATCCCCCCATTTTCGTTGATTTCCTTGACCAGCATCTCCAGTGTGTTTTTCTCAGGTTCCCCAAGAAAGGAAGCAGGACCGGTAACGGAGAATAATGCACCGATGCGGACGAAAGGTGCTGCCGTTGCCGTGCTTACAGAAAAGCACGTCACCATTGCTATTGCATACGAAACGATCTTTTTCATGCTTGCTCCTTAATGGGGTTACATGCTGTAGAGCCGCTCACCGGGCAGGATGTTGAAATTATTATTCAGAAGGGTTTCGATAGCCTTTGCCGTTTCGTCGAAACGGAAAATCATGACCGCATTTTCACCGCATCGCTCCACGAAGGCATACATGTATTCCACGTTGATGGATTCCCTGTCCAGGGCCTGGAGAATTGCAGAGAGGCCTCCGGGACGATCGGGGACCTCCACGGCTACCACCTCCGTCCTATTGACGGTAAAGCCATTGCTCTTAAGCACACCGCATGCCTTTTCCCGATCATTTACGATGAGCCGCAGAATCCCGAAATCCGAGGTGTCGGCAAGGGAGAGTGTGCGGATATTGATGTCGTTTTCCCCAAGGATCCTTGTCACCTCTGCCAGACGACCAGACTTGTTTTCAATGAAAATGGAGATCTGTTCTACCTGCATCGATACCTCCGGTAAATGGATTTTTTGGTCTGCAACCATCTGAACAGTTTCAGTTCCCCATGGTCCTGTTGTCGATAACCCGTTTCGCTTTGCCTTCGCTACGGGCGATGGTTTTCGGCTCAACCAGCCGCACCTTGCAGCTTACGCCCAGCATATCCTTGATCTCTTTTTCGATGGAATGGGAAAGAGCCTGAAGGTGTTTGACTTCATCGGAAAAGAGGTTTTCTCCAACCTCCACCTGCACTTCCAGGACATCCAGGTTTCCCTTACGCTCGACGATCAGCACGTAATGGGGTTCGACCCCCTCGATTCCCATGAGGATCGACTCAATCTGGGACGGGAAGACATTCACGCCGCGGATGATGAGCATGTCATCGCTCCGGCCGCTCATCCTGGCGATCCGTGCATGGGTTCTGCCACAAACACATGGCTCGAAGGTGATACTGGTAATGTCCCTGGTCCGGTAGCGCAAGAGCGGGATGCCTTCCTTGGTGATGGTCGTTATGACCAGTTCCCCCTTTGTGCCTGGAGGAAGCACCTCTCCTGTTATGGGATCGATAATCTCCGGAATGAAGTGATCTTCCCAGATATGCAGCCCCTGCTTTGCCTGCTGGCATTCTATGGCGACGCCCGGCCCCATGATTTCCGACAGTCCGTATATGTCTATGGCAGACAGGTTCAGCTTGCCCTCGATCTCCTTGCGCATGGAGTCTGACCATGGTTCGGCACCGAAAATGCCGACCCGCAGACTGAGATTCCTGAAATCCACATCCTCCTCCACTGCCGATTCGGCCATAAACAAGGAATATGAGGGTGTACAAGTCAGGACAGTCGAACCGAAATCTTTCATGATCATGATCTGCTTTTTGGTATTTCCCCCCGACATGGGAATAACCGAGGCTCCCAGCCTCTCTGCGCCGTAATGGGCACCGAGACCGCCGGTGAAGAGGCCGTAACCATAGGAGTTATGGATGATGTCACCCCTGTGGACGCCGGCAGCTGCGAAGGAACGGGCCATCAGTTCGGACCATGTCTCGATATCCTTGCGGGTATAGCCAACCACTGTCGGTTTGCCGGTGGTGCCGGAAGAGGCATGAATGCGAACAATGTCTTCCATTTTTGCGGCAAAGAGGCCATAGGGATAACTGTCCCGCATATCCTGCTTGTAGGTGAAGGGGAGTCGCTGCAGGTCGGCCAATGACGTTATCTGTCCCGGTTTTACTCCTGCCTTGTCCAGGGCATTTTTATAAAAGGGAACATTGGCATAGATGCGCTCCAGCATAGTCTGCAAACGTTTAAGCTGCAGTGCTTCCAGCGCCGGTCTGGGAAGAGTTTCAAATTCTTCATTGAACATGGCAGAAACCCCTTTAATATTACTGCGGCAAGTGGTCAAGCTGCTTCCCTGCCGAGGTAAAATGCCTTCCGGTTTATTTCTACAGCTTTGGGGGGAACCATTTTTCCAATGGCTGCAAGCCAGTATTTTTCATCTATATCCAGGCGTTTAGAGAGGGCACCGATCAACACAGTGTTTGCAGTTTTGGCATTGCCGGCAGAGGTGGCAAGCTTCAGACCGTCAAGAAGAATGCAGTCGGGAAAACGCTGCCGGATCTTCTCTTCCAGCCCTTCAGGGTAGGCTTCTCCCCCGGTGGAAACGATGGAAGGGTTTATTTTCAGATCATTGACGACCAGCTTGCATCCTTTTTTCAACAAAGGCAGGTAGCGATAGGATTCGAGCAGTTCGAAACCGAGCAGAATGTCGGCCTCTCCTTCGGGAATTATCGGTGAATTGACTTCATTACCGAAGCGCACGTGAGAAACGACACTGCCGCCTCGCTGGGACATGCCGTGGATCTCGCTTTTCTTCACGTCGAAACCCGCCTCCTTGAGAACTTCGGAGAGTATTTCAGAGGCGAGAAGGGTTCCCTGTCCGCCCACACCTACCATGAGTATATTGGTAATCTTGCCGCTCATTTTTTTGCCCCGATTGCGTTGAATTTGCAGACCTGCTCACAGATGGTGCAGCCCGTGCAGAGCTGTGGATCAATGGTTGCCTTCCCTTTTTTCTCCCCCTCCGCCTGCCAGATGATAGCAGGACAGCCGAGCTTCAGGCAGGCCCGGCACCCCGTGCAGAGCTCCAGGTCCACTTCGAAAGTATTTCCTCTCTTGAAGACCCCTTCCCTCTTGATGAGCACGCATGGCCTTTGGGTGATGATTACCGATGGCTCAGCTCTGTCCATCTCTTCCTGCAGGACCTTTTTTGTTTCGGCAAGATCTAGTGGATCAAGGGTTCTGATATTTTTTACCCCCAAAGCGCTTACCAACTGGGGCAGATCGACCTGAAAGGTTTCTTCGCCCATGAGGGTATAGCCGGAGGCGGGATTTTCCTGTCTGCCGGTCATGGCGGTAATGCGATTGTCGAGGATGATGACCGTGGCGGGCGCCTTGTTGTAAACCATGTCCAGCAGACCTGTTATGCCCGAATGGAGAAAGGTTGAATCGCCGATGACAGCCACGATTTTTTTCTGTTCCTCCGGGGAGAGAACCTTGGTGATGCCGGTGGCATTGCCGATGCTGGCCCCCATGCAGACGCAGGTGTCCATGGCGGAAAGGGGGGGCAGGAAGCCAAGGGTGTAGCAGCCTATATCCCCGGTGACATAAGCTTTCAGTTGATTGAGGGTATAGAAGACGCCACGATGGGGACACCCCGGACACATGTTGGGAGGCCGCCCCGGCAGCTTCTCTACGATGTTTTTTTCCGGCTCGGGCAAATTGAAGGCTTTGCGCAGGATGCCTGGGGTCAGTTCACCACAGACAGGAATGATTTCCTTGCCGAGGACAGTGATGCCGAGAGCCTTTATCTGTTCTTCCATGAATGGATCGAGTTCCTCGACCACATAGAGCTTATCGACCTTTGCCGCAAATTCGCGGATCAATTGGTCCGGCAGGGGGTAGACCATGCCAAGCTTCAGCACCGAGGCCTCTGGCAATACTTCGCGCACATACTGGTAGGGGACGCCCGATGTGATAACGCCGATGGCAGTATCCCTAATTTCCACGCGGTTGATGGGAAGATTTTTCCCGTACTCTTTGAGCTTGAGAGTCCTCTCTTCGATAAACGGATGACGGACCTTGGCGTTGCCGGGAAGCATGACGAATTTAGCAGCGTTCCTGGTCAGTTTTGGAATGGGCAAACCGGTAACAGGCTCTTCCAGAGTTACAATTGATTTGCCATGGGAAGTACGGGTGGTGGTGCGCAGCATGACCGGGGTGTCAAACTGTTCGGATATGTCGAAAGCCAGCCGGGTGAAGTCCTTGCACTCCTGGGAATCTGACGGCTCCAGCATGGGCACCTTGGCAAACCTGGCATAATTACGATTATCCTGTTCATTCTGGGAAGAATGCATTTCAGGGTCGTCCGCACTGACCAGGACAAGCCCGCCATTGACACCGGTGTAGGAAAAAGTGAAGAGCGGGTCTGCGGCAACATTGACGCCCACATGTTTCATGGTGACCAGTGCCCTGCCACCGCCAAAAGAGGCGCCGATACCCACCTCTAATGCAACTTTCTCGTTTGGCGCCCAAGACGCATCGATGTTTTTATACTGCACGATGTTTTCAAGTATTTCTGTGGAAGGGGTGCCCGGATAAGCACTGGCTACCCTTACCCCTGCTTCGAAGGCACCGCGGGCAATTGCCTCGTTGCCGGAAAGAATTTCCTTCATTAGACACCTTTTTTCAAATAAAATAAGGGGATCGAGCCCCGTAAAGAGCCAAAAATATACAGAAAGAAGCAGGCATAGTCAATCTGTTTGTAGAACGGGGTTACACCGAATCGGCTGTGTAGCAGGTTGACGATGAAATGTTTCAGATTAGTCTTCTGGGGGAGCCGACTTGAACCGAACGAAGGGGATTTATCGTCAAGATGTGCTTTTACGGCAATAACTGCATATGAGCCAACAAGGCCCTTTTAATCCTCGAGCAACAACCCTTCCAGCTGCCCGAAATCGCTGATTTTGAGACTGTTGAAACCGAAGTGTTTCATGGTGTTGATCGTTATCAGGGTCCCGGCCACAATCAGGTCTTCCCTCCCCTTTTCCAGCCCTTTCACCTTCAGCCGCTCTTCCGGCGATAGTGGAAGAAGGCGAGCATGGATTTTCTCTATGTCTGCCAGTGCCATGGTATGGTTGTTGACCAGCCGGTAATCATAATCCGTCATCTCCATATGGATTGCTGCCAGGGTGGTCGCCGTGCCGGCGGTGCCCACCAGAATAGTCCCGCCCAAGTCTACTGCCGATCTGTTCATTTCTCCACCCAGTGCAGCCAGTTCACGGCGGATCTTCTCCGTCATTGCCTCAGGGCCGGATTTTCCTTCGGTAAGTCGCACCACACCCAAGGGAAGGCTCCGGGTGAAAACCGGCAAGCTGTCTTCAGCAAGGGTATATTCGGTGCTGCCACCACCCACGTCGAAAACGAGGAACTTCCCTTTTTTGTTATCAAGGCCAGCCAGTACGCCGCGCAGGGTAAAAAGAGCCTCCTGTTCACCGGAAATGACCTGAAGCTGTATACCCGTTTCATCAAAGACCTTGCGGCAAAATTCAGCTCCGTTAGTCGCATCCCGGACGGCGCTGGTGGCAACAGCACGGATTTTGCCGACGTTGTGGCGCAGGATTTCGCCAGCGAACTCCTGCATGGCGGCAAGAGATCTGGCTTCAGCTTCTGGTGAAATTCCGCTTTCACGGGTAAAGCCTCCCCCGAGTCTGGTAATCTGCCGTTTCAGGAGTACCTGCCTGATTGTATGTTCATCTTCCTTGAAGCCGATCAGCAGACGAGCGGTGTTTGTTCCAAGATCAATTGATGCTTTAAGTTCTGTCATTTCAAGTCCCTGCTTGTTTTGATCGTGTTGTATGCAATCTGTGCAATTTTCTCAAAGGAGGCGATGATATCGGAGAAAAGCAGACCTGCTATGACACTGCATTTGCCACTGTGAAGTCTTTTTATGTGACTCAGGTGTAGCGTTGCCAGTGTAGATTCGATCTCAGCCATGACCTTTTCCAGATCATCCCTATCCGAGGATATCGGTAGGGTATCAAGTGAACCTACTGCCACCGTTACCACCTGTGAGACAAGAGCTGACAAGGTTCTGATCTCGGACATGGCCGCACCTGAGAATCTGAGTTTGTCCTCTTTTTTCCGTCGCATATACTCCATGATAGCTTCAACCTGATCCCCCAGATGTTCAAGATCATTGATGAGCTGAAGCAGGGCAGGTATTTCCATGGCATTTTCCGTGGAGAGTTGTTGCCGTGAAAGGGTGATAAGAAATGCTGAAATGTCCCGTTGCAGTATATCGAGAAGTTCTTCCTTCTGTTTGAGGCGGCTGGCAGTGCGGACATTGAAACTGTTGAACTGCTCTGCCATTTCCAAAAACATGGTACCGGCAACCTGGGCCATTCTTTTGATCTCGTTTTTTGCCTGTAAAAGAGCAATGGTTGGGGTATTTACTACCCTATGGTCAAGAAATCGCGGACGGGGATCCATGTCCCCTTCACCTTCCCTGCCGGGAACGATGATTGACGCCGATCTGGCAAAAAAACCCACCAACGGCAGAAACAAGAAGACTGAGAAAACAGTGAAAATAGTATGGGCATTGGCCAGATGTCTGGCAATAAAAGGCTTTGTTTCGGAAGCGAGCGGAGAAACATTCAGGGTTTGAATACCGCGTACGGTGAGGTCAGCCTCCCCTGGAGAAAAGGACCTGACCAGTTGAAGAAAGAGAGGAAAGACGATCATGGCGAGGCTGATGGCAATCAGGTTGACGATGATGTAGATAAGGGCGGTTCTCTTTGCCGTCAGAGTACCATTTATAGAGGCAATAGCTGCGATAAGGGAACTTCCGAGTGATTCGCCGATGACCATGGCCACTGCAGTGTCGAAACCTATCAGACCACTGCTGGCGACGGCAATGACAATGCCTATTGCAGCACTGCTGGACTGCATTAAGAACGAGAGAACAGCTCCCAGCAACATGGCCGGCAATCGCCAGGCAAGAAAGTGCTGACCCAGTCCGTGGATGAGGGTATTGTTTTTTAAAGGAGCAAAACCGTTTTCCATAAGATGGAGGCCGAAAAAAACCAGACCTGCACCCAAAAGCAGAGTTCCGGCATTAACCCAGCGCCTTCTGCTGCTGAAGCACCTTAAGATGACCCCGACAAAAATTATCGGCAAGGCGAAAAAGGAAATTTTGAAGGCAATGAACTGGATAGCGATGGTAGTGCCCAAGCCGGTACCGAGAAGGACTGCCAGGGCTTGATACAATGATATCAGTCCGGCATTGACGAATCCTATGACGATGATGGATGCGGTACTGCCAGACTGGAGCAGAGAGGCCAATGCACTCCCTGTAAGGGCGGCGGTAAGGCGATTGCCGGTAATTTTTTCCAGGACCTGCCTGAGCTTTTCACCGGCCAGTTTCTGCAGTCCTTCGGACATGAACTTCATACCGAGTATGAAGAGCCCAAGACCGCCTAGTGCCTCCATCAGGAAGGAAACAGGCATGGAAGCTGTTCTCCGGCTGTGTTACTCGATTTTGAAGGGAAAGGTAAAATCGGCTGGAGCGGATTTAGATGTTCCTGACTTATATACAAGTAATTTCACACCTTTTTTGCCATTCAGGTTGATTTTGAAGTAGACCAGCCCCGACATCTTGGCCTTGGGAATCAGTGTTCCGCCAGCCAAGGCTTTGGTGTAGATATCCTGGGGATAGACCTCATAATAATAAGGTTTTTCAGAGGTAAATGTGTTGTAAAAGGAGGATTTTTCATAATCTTCGAGATAATAAAAACCCACATATGGATAGGGGATAAGATAATAGGAGTCTCTTGAGATAATCTCCTTTACCTTCTCCGGGGTTAGGGGGAAATACTGGTTTCCCTCGTCATCAACCAGCAGGAACATACCCGGATCGACAGCCACTTCACCACTGCCCAGATTGTCTATGACAAGGGAAAAAGCGGATACGGCGCCGTCAAGGTTATAACTATAAAGATGTGACTCGGCGCTGCCCGCAGTTATGGAGATATTTTCCCTGGCAATGGTTTGGGCGAGCTGTTTTGAATCAATTACACCCGACTCTACCGGTACAGGCACTACCTTGTGAGAACAACCTGTTATAAGGAGCATGCATATGACAAAGGAAAATAAAGACTGTTTCATGGTATTTCTCCCTTTGAAATTCGGGTGCAATTTTTATAATCTGGCCTCGCTGAATTCCGTCTGAAAAACCAGGATCCGTACAGATTTTCGTGAATGCTTATCAACAATATCATCCTGAGTGGCTATGTACAAGTCAAGGGGTAGCTTGTGCTTCTGACGAAGATACTGTTCCACTTCCTTGGCAAGGTTCAGTGATTTTGTGACTTTTTCAGCCCTGTTCAGGCTTGGAGCGAAGCTTCCCTCAATCCTCACAACCTTTCCCTTACCCAGTTTTCTTAAAAGAGGGACCATGGCATCCACGCGGCGCATGGCATTTTTGTCTTTCTTGAAAGATTCCGATTTTACGACTGCTTCTCCGACCAACAGGGAGTCTTCCAAGAAACTGTTATCCTCTTCAGCAAAAACCAGCCCATGACTACTTATTATCAGTAGGAAGCAGATAAAAAAGAGACTTCTCATTTATTTACCCTTCGGCACCAGGAAAAGAATCTCGAAACGCCGGTTCAACCTTCGTCCCTCGGTGGTGCTGTTGTCACCTATCAGTTTTGATTTGCCAAGCCCTTTAATAAATACCTTCGAAGGATCGATGCCCTCTTTGATGATCAAATAGCTGGCTATGGCTATTGCCCGTTTAACGGAAAGGTCCATATTGTAGCCAGTTGAGCCGATACTGTCGGTATGGCCGTCAATGCGCATATAGGTCCAATGCTTGTCAGCACGCGCCTGTTCTGCCACCTCGGACAGGGATTTTTTAACCTCGTTGGATAAATCCGCCTGGCCGAATTCGAACATGATGTCGGCAAAGCGGAATTTGCGATAAACCAGCATCTTGGTCGCAATGGGTGCAGCCTTGGCGGTAGATATTTCCAGGCTGTCCCCCCTGGTCTCAATTCCGTAAAGTGGCGAAACGCCTTCAGCTGATGATTCCTCTATGGGATTAAGATTCGCGGGAATTTCCTTTTTAGGTTCTACCGTTATTTCAGTTTCCAGCTTGGTTATTTTAGGTTCCTGAACCTTGGGTTGTACTACTGGCTGAACCTTCGGCTGGACTTTCGGTTGTACCGGCTGCACTTTAGGCTCACGGGACATCAGAGGTAAAACGACAGGAGGAGCAACCGGTTGCGCAGGAATTACTATCTGGCCGAAGGGTTTTATAACGATTTCTTCCTTATCAGGGTCAACAGGTACTTCCAGTTTGCTAACCGGTACAGCTGGCAATGCCGTCTTGATCAAGGAACTGATTGGCATTATTTTAACCGGCCTGACCACCTGGGCTTTTTTATCTTTTTCCTCTTCCTCGGAAGCAATTGTCGGTATTGTTTTGATATAATTACCAACCCCCTGACAAGTGCTGAAACCTACAATTGCTCGCCAGTCGGGGCTACCGGCTGTAATGCCCCCTCCACCTGCCAAATTCAAAGTAAGATGCGGTGATAGATAATATTGCAAACCGGCAAGTGCTTCGACAGGAGCCGAACCCTTTCCTGTTAATTCCAGGGTCAGTTTGGTTTTTGGAGTAAGAAGATATTCAACTCCGCCACCATAGATATATTCCTTTTCACCAGCATCGGTTGACAGGTAGCCGCCGTTGAGATGGAAACTCACAGGATCCATTTTCAATGACGCAATAAGCCTTCCGCCGATATCGGTGGCGCCATCTATGGTCATATCTTCGGAAACATGTCTCTGTAAAAATACGTCGCCGGCAAGTTTAATATTTGAATTGCGCTTGCCGAAAAATCTGATTTTGGAGCCGATGTCAGCGGTTCCCCTACCTGACCTGCTTTCTTGACCATTGAACAGCAGGTTCGGGTATGTTCCGTAAATTTCCCAGAATGAGCCTATACCGAGAGTGATCGTAGCAGGCATAATTGCAAAGTCTTTGCCTGCTGCTTTACCGACATTTCCCCACACACCGACGCAAATATTACCGGCATCTAGGGTATCAGCGGTTGGAACGTTGATAAGCCCTGTGACACCTGTTTGCGTGGGATTGGCCAAAGCCTGGGCAGAGACTAAAGATAAAATAAAAATTAGAAGGAAGACTCTCATGTAATTAACACAGTAATAACCATATTTTAAATGCTGTCAGCAATTAAAAACCGAAACAACAAAGTCAGCCGGAAACCTTTTCCTTGAGTTCTTTACCGACCTTGAAGAATGGCAGTTTTTTCGATTTGACGGCTATGGATTCGCCAGTTTTTGGATTTCTTCCCATATAGGATTGGTAAGACTTGACGACAAAACTGCCAAATCCCCTGATCTCAATTCTGTCACCAGTCAAAAGCGCATTGGTCATGGATTCAAAAATGGAGTTTATTATCTCCTCAGCTTTTTTGTAGGACAAACCTTTTTTAGCGGCCAGAGCCTCAATTAATTCAGATTTGTTCATATTCACAGCCTCCACCAGAATTGATGTAACAAAATATTCAACAGCATTTCTTAAGAAATTGTTTTTTGATGTATTCGGCTTCTGGCACCCTGTCCTGCTTTAAGAGTAAAGGCACCAGCCTTTCGGCTGCCTCACGTGAGATACCGGGCAAGGATAGTGCCACAGAAAAAATTTCGGAAGCTTTTACATCTTCACCGAGCATGGCATAGACATCACCGAGAATGATCTGTGCCTGTCCTGAAAGAAGGTTGGACATTATCATATGTTCCAACAGAGGTATGGCATCGGCAAAGCTACCAGACTCGATCTTCAGTTGAACAAGTGCCAGATAGCATAACGGGTTTTGCGAGTTTATTGCAATGGCTCTTTTCAGATATTGTTCACAGCTGGTGAAATCATTCTGCCTGAACTTTATTAAGGCTAGCTCATAATACAGGATATCATCTTCAGTATGATGCAGAAGTTGTTCCAGTATCGGCAATGCTTTGTCATCTTCTCCGTCATTAATGGACAGGTAGCAGTATGCAAATTCCTTTCCCAAAGAGGCGTAACGTTCAGGAAGAGGCGCAGGTAACGTGCTGGTCAGGAGATCGAATTTCTCCTCCATGGATAGATGTGAATCAGCATGAAAGCTGCTTGCCATGCTTTCAGCTGTTTGAACATGAGACCCTTTGCAGCTGGAACAGGCATTATTATTATTGCTTAAGTTATGAATATCATTTCGGCTAACTAAATTAGCCGACAGTTTTTCAGCCTTTTCCCTAAGGGTTACGTCTTCTGCCAGTTCCATGACGATCTGCAGATGTTCGTCAGCTTTTCCACGATTCCCGCAATTTACTGCATACTCTGCTTCCTTGAGATTCATCGCGGCTAGGGCGTTATTAATGTCTGACAATTTTGTCAGCAACCAGGCCTCGTTACTTTTTCCTTCGCCGCTGGACTTATCCACTGTTTCCAACGCCTTATGGAAGGAAAATTTTGCGTCCACATACCGTCCCTGTTGTAAATACTTCTCCCCTTTTGCCAGATGATGCCGATAATCCTTTTTGAAAAGACTGAACATATATCTCCCGTTCTGGTCAACTTTTTGTCAGTAGTGTGACACTTTCCAAGTGGTATGTCTGGGGAAACATGTCGACACCCTGGATATTTATCACCTGGAAACCGTTTTTTTTCAAAATACCCAAATCACGGGCGAGGGTCGCCGGATCGCATGAAACGTAGATAATTCTGTCGGCATTGAGTGCCTGGATGTGGTGCATCACTTCTGCTGCACCATTTCTAGGGGGATCAAGCACAACCACATCAAAAGTCTCTCTGGCGGCAGCAAGTTTTTTGACAGCGGCCGCTGAATCGCTGCAATGAAAGGAAATATTCGTCACACCATTCCACTCAGCATTCTTTCTGGCATCGGCAATGGAAGGCTCATATCCTTCAAAACCCGTTACGTGTGCTGCCTTATCAGCCAGAGGTATGGAAAAGTTACCATTACCGCAATAAAGATCGAGAACCTTTTCCTTGCCGGTCAGGGCGGCGAAATCCGAGACGACACGAATCAACTGCATATTTTGTTGGTAATTTATCTGAGAAAATGCATCTTTGCTGAAGAATAGCGTCTTTTCAGACCCACCTGGCAGCGTATTTCCACTGATTCTGTACGAAAGATGCTCAGCGCCGAAAATACTGGTTGTGCTGTTTTTATGTCTGATAAACATGGAACCGATCAAGTCAGAGATTTCCCTGTGCTGCAGGAGATACTCCGAGACTTCAGCGACAGAAGCACCTGCATGGTTGACAATGACACTGATGCTTTCGTCATCCCCCCTGGCTATGTCGATCTGGCTTATGTTACCTGGATCAGGACACCCTTCCATTAGCAAGCGCAGACTTTCCAGAGTATCATTGATGCTTTTGTGGGTAATGGCGCAATGTCCTGGAATATCTACCACTTGATGGGATTTCGGCCGGTAAAAACCCAAGCGGGTCTTCCCTCCCTGGTAATTTACCTTTAACTGCACCCTCGACCTGTATCCATAGGGTTCTGGCGCCCGCAAAAGCGGCAAAACGGTTTCCGGCGAAATACGCGCCGCCCGCCATAACAGGTCGGCAAATATCAGGGTTTTTTCCATGATCTGGCTTGAATACTCCACATGCTGCCAGTTGCATCCGCCGCATATGCCGAAGACAGGGCACGGTGGTTTTACCCTTAGTGCAGAAGAACTTACCAGTTCGATCAGTTCGCCCTCGGCATAGGACTTTTTTTCACAGGTGATGCGAACGCGGGCAACATCCCCGGGAGCCGTAAAGGGTACAAAGAAGGCCTTCCCGTCACAACGGCCGAAGCCGGCACCGCCATTGGCGAGCTTTTCAATGGCGACTTCTACTTGGCGCATAGAAATTCAATGGTTGCAGCAGAAATATGATCGGATTTTCTCGATTTACGAATTTCAGACAATATGGCCTTTGCAGGGAAGGAAGACGAGGTAAAATAGGGAAGTGAATTTCGTTTGAAGTTGTGAATAATTTCATCTTTCACCTGGTTTACTCGTGCCGAGGGAACCCCCATTTGCTGTATTTTCCTGAGGATAGTAATTTTTTCGCCGATGGCGGACTTGATTTCTTCGGGAATAGATACGTTTTTAAAATGACGAGGCAGTATATCCATTTCGCATTTAATTTCAAGAGAAACCACATGAAAATCTCCAAAATATCGATGCGAAAGGTCTCGACAGGTGATGCTCAAGGTTTCATTCTGGAAAAGCTTCTCCTGACAACAGTTGTGCATGCAAGTACGTCCCTTTTATAATTATGTGTAAGTTACTAATAATATGGTTTTTATTGTTTTGTAAAGGCATTTATCGCAGAGCTTGTCGTGGCGGGTTGACATGAAAAAGAAAACAATGGTTGCAATTGGTTGCGGCATCTCGTATAATTTGCGGTTGAAAACGGGATCTTAAGGAGCTGAGATGAGTAAAGAAGAAGCCATAGAAGTTGAAGGAACTGTCATTGAACCACTGCCAAATGCAATGTTCAAAGTGAAATTGGAAAACGACCATATCGTCCTCGCCCATATTTCCGGCAAAATGCGCAAGTATTTCATCAAGATCCTTCCCGGCGACAAGGTTACCGTCGAACTATCCCCATATGATTTGAGCAGGGGCCGTATAACCTATCGAGCAAAATAACCCACCATCAAAATCGAATCATCTTTAAATAACCTCTGCGTTATAACGTGCCGGTCATAAGTTGCCTTTGTAAGGCGAAACTCCATTTAAATTGGAATAGAGGAAGCAAAAATGTACACAGTCGCGGACCTGAGAAAAGGATTGAAAATTACCCTCGACGGCGATCCATATATCGTCATCGCGTTCGATTTTGCCAAACCCGGCAAGGGACAAGCCCTTTATCGTACAAAAATGCGCAATATGATTAACGGCACTATACTTGACAGAACATATCGTTCCGGTGAAACCTTCGAACCTGCCAGCCTTGAAGACCGCAAGATGCAATACCTCTACAAGGAAGATGATCATTACTGCTTTATGGATAATCAATCCTTCGAACAGTTCCATGTGGATGAGAACGCTCTCGGAGATGCTAAAAATTACCTGATCGACAATCTCCCGGTCGATGTACTTCTTTTTAAGGACAAGGCGATTGGTGTCGATGTTCCCAATTTTGTCAATCTGCGTGTTGTTCAGACAGATCCATGGGCCAAAGGAGACACCTCTGGCAGTGATTCCAAACCGGCAACGGTAGAGACCGGTTATACCTTGCGTGTTCCCCCCTTCATCGAAGAAGGGGAGCTTATAACCATAGATACCCGCACCGGAGAGTACTCGACCAGGGTAAAAGGATAACTGGATGGTGCAAAACAGGTCCTTGGCCAATCGTAAAGAAGCACTCAAGGGCAGAAGTCTTATAATTCAGAAAATCAGGCAGTTTTTTAACGAAGGGGGGTATCTTGAAGTGGATACCCCCCTTCGCATTCCAGCTCCTGCGCCCGAATCCCATATCGATGCCGTTCCTTCAGGAAACTGGTTTCTCCAGACATCTCCGGAGCTTTGCATGAAGCGGATGCTGGCTGCGGGTTACGAGCGCATCTTCCAGATATGCCGTTGCTGGAGAGACGGAGAACGCGGGAAACGGCACCTTCCTGAGTTTACCATGCTGGAGTGGTACAGACTCGAGTCCGACTACCGTGATCTGATGGATGACTGCGAGGCCTTGGTGCGGTTTCTATCATGTGCTATACACAAAAACGCCGGCATATCCTATCTGGGCAAGACCATTGAACTGGAAGCTCCCTGGGAAAAGATTACCGTTGAGGAGGCTTTTCTCCGTTATACTGCCATGTCTGTGGAAGAAGCTGAGGAAAAAGACCTTTTCGATGAACTGATGGTTAACGATATAGAACCTAATCTTGGTATTAACCGCCCTACTTTTATCTATGATTACCCGGCTGCACGAGGAGCTCTTGCCCGCCTGAAAAAGGAAAACGGGAAACTGGCAGAGCGCTTTGAGCTGTATATGGGAGGAATCGAGCTGGCAAACGGCTTTTCCGAGCTGAACGACAGCCAGGAACAAAGGGAAAGGTTCGCAAAAGAAGGCGAATTCAGGGCTTCAATGGGTAAAACGGCCTATCCGTTGCCGGACAGATTTCTTGATGAATTGTCTGGGATGGGGCCGGCCGCCGGCATCGCACTGGGTGTTGACAGGCTTGTCATGCTTCTTCTCGACGTTCAGGAAATCGACGGAGTAGTGTCTTTTACCCCCGAGGACCTATGATTTTTCCACGTCCCGGTACCTAACCACTTCACCTCGATAACTCCTGATCAGGAGACTGTCATCATCCCGCCTTACATATTCCGGCAAAAGCGGCACTTTCCCCTTCCCTCCCTCCAGGTCTATTGCATAATATGGCGATGCAAGCCCCGAAGTATGTCCCCGAAGCCCTTCCATAATCTGTAGGCCCCGGTCTATGCTTGTTCGGAAGTGCGCCGTTCCTCTGACCAGATCCATCTGATGGAGATAGTAAGGCTTGACCCTGATTTTCAGCAAAAGCTGCATGAGCCGCTTCATCACCTGTGGGTCGTCATTGATTCCCTTCAGAAGCACGGTCTGGTTCCCCAGTGGGATACCGGCATCGGCAAGCCTGGCACATGCCCGAGCTGATGCGGCGGTGATCTCTTTTGGGTGGTTGAAATGGGTATTTACATAAATCGGATGAAATTTTTTCAGCATTCGGCAGAGACCGGTGGTAATCCTTTCCGGCAAGGTAACCGTTGTTCTCGTGCCGATCCTGATGATCTCCACATGGTGAATCTGTCTCAGGCCAGACAGTATTTCCTCCAGGACATCGTCCTCCAGGAGAAACGGATCCCCTCCGGACAATATTACATCCCTGATTTCCGGATGATTGGCTATATATGCAAGTACCGCCTGCCGCGTGCCGGTTTCTGTGGCTTCTGTACACCCAACCCGCCGTTTGCGCATGCAGAAACGGCAATAAACTGCACAGA